>JAHCMM010000314.1 GCA_019192515.1 Cyclobacteriaceae bacterium SS2 | reverse complement strand
CACAGAGAATACGGACGAGCCAATCTCACGCATATCGATACACATTATGATCTGTTGAAAGAGCTAACCCTGGGAAGCCAGGTATGGATGTCACATGGCGATACCATCACGAAATTACCTGATCAGTTTGAGCTGATCGCCCATACGGAAAGCATCCCGGTCGCAGCATTCAAAATACAAGGCAAGCCCATTTACGGTATTCAGTTTCATCCTGAGGTGACCCATACAGTGGAGGGGAAAGTGCTCCTGAGAAATTTTGTCGTTCATATCTGCAGGGCGGCACAGGATTGGACAGCAGACATCTTCGTAGAAGAGTCTGTCAGCGAGCTGAAAGCCAAGCTTGNTAATGATAAAGTGGTGATGGGTCTTTCTGGAGGTGTAGACTCGTCGGTGGCAGCCACGTTGATACACCATGCCATAGGCAAAAACCTGTATTGCATTTTTGTGGACAATGGCTTACTGAGAAAGAACGAATTTGAAAGTGTATTGAAGTCTTATGAAGGTCTTGGTCTCAATGTAAAAGGAGTTGACGCCAAAAAGGAATTCTATGATGCACTCAAAGGAAAGACAGATCCTGAAGATAAGCGAAAAGCAATTGGACGGGTATTTATAGAGGTGTTTGATAGGGAAGCCAAGAAAATCCAGGATGTCACCTGGCTGGGTCAAGGCACCATCTATCCGGATGTGATTGAATCTGTCTCCGTAAAGGGTCCTTCGGTTACCATCAAGTCACATCACAATGTGGGTGGGCTTCCGGAGAAAATGCATCTCAAAGTGGTAGAACCTTTGAATTCGCTTTTCAAGGATGAGGTGCGCAACGTAGGTAGAGCACTGGAGATCCCTCAAAACATCCTTGGCAGGCATCCATTCCCGGGTCCTGGACTCGGAATTCGTATTTTAGGTGATATTACTGCTGAGAAAGTTCACATTCTCCAGGAGGTAGATGATATATTTGTTAACGGCTTGAAAGAGGACGGGCTCTACGACCAGGTCTGGCAGGCAGGAGCGATGCTACTGCCTATACAATCAGTAGGAGTAATGGGTGACGAGCGGACCTACGAAAATGTGGTGGCTCTGAGAGCAGTAACCAGCCTGGATGGAATGACAGCAGACTGGTGTCATCTGCCCTATGAATTTTTGGGTAGAATAAGTAATAAAATTATCAATCGTGTAAAAGGTGTAAACCGGGTTGTTTATGATATTTCCTCCAAACCACCAGCTACCATCGAATGGGAATAACCAATTTGAAATGAACCTACACGTAACCAGCTATATCTTGACTAGAATATCAAGTTTCATACTCATTCTGATGTTTCCCATCCTGCTAATGGGGCAATCGGTGCAGGAGGAGTATCTGGAAGCCAAAAGGCTTTTCAATGCCAGCCAATATCTGAGTGCTAAAGCAGCGTTTGCCAACCTGGCCCGATCCAACACCTCTTTTGCGCCCTACGCCTCATTTTATTATGGGTTGAGTGCGTTTGAGTCCGGTGATAAGAAGATGGCAATAGATCAATGGAAGCAGATGCTGACCCAGTTTCCTGCATTTGATCAAAAATCAGAAGTGCTTTACTGGTTGTCTTATGCTCATTTTTCAAATGGGAACCCTTCAGAAGGGATCCGCTATGCAAGGCTGTATTCAGAATCGACCAACAACATTGGTGAAGGTAAAACACTGATCACTTCTTTCATTGAATCCGTCTCGATGGATTCACTCACCCAGGTGATCCTTAAACATCCGGAGGACAAGTTATTGGCAGAGATCTTTGTTACCAGGTCAATGGATTTGCCATATTCTGAAAGAGATTTTGGTTTGATTGATAGCCTGAGGTCATTGCATGATCTGGATATCGCCACGATATCGGATGTGAATCTGCCTATTATAAGAAAAGACAGGTACACGGTGGCAGCGTTGTTGCCCTTTATGTATGAATCCCTTGACAACCCGGGCAGGATACTTCAAAATAATCTGGTCACTGATCTTTACCAGGGCATGCAGCTAGCAGCAGAGGATTTGAAAAGTGAGGGCAAGAATATTCAGCTGGTGCCTTACGATACCAGGAGAAGCACTGAAGCTACCCAAACCATACTCAACACGAAAAAATTTGAGGAGACCGATCTGATTGTAGGCCCGCTCTATTCAGGACCTGTAAAAGCTGTGCAGGATTACAGCCTGGAGCATCAGGTAAACATGATCAACCCTATTTCTACAACCAGTGAGATCATCGGTAGAAATCCCTATTCATTTTTGCTAAAACCGACTACTGAAACCATGGCTTTTGCTTTGGCAGACCTTGCGATTCATGAGATGGATTCGAACAAAAACGTGATGATATTCTATGAGCAGAATGATAAGGATTCGTTGCTGGCATCTATCTATCGTCACAAACTGGAGAATGCAGGGTATAACATTGTGTGGACGACGCCGATAAACCTTGAAAATGCCAAGACGATCCAGGATAGCCTCACCGCTGAACACACCGTGTATCTGACGAAATCCGAAGCCGACTCGATCATGAAGTTACCGGAAAGGACAGTCGAAAACAGGAGGATCCGGGACGATGAACTAAAAAGAATTTGGAAAGATGCCGGAAAGCCTGATGGATTTACACTTCCTATCTCCTATGATGACAATAAAAAAGAGATTGTGTATTATGAAGACGTGCTCAATATGGCCAAAGACTCGATTGGTCACTTCCTGGTGGCAACCCATAAAAGCGTTTTTTCTACCAACCTGATCAGTGTGGTCCAGGCCAGAAAGGACAGCACTCGGATTTATACCTATGCAGATTGGCTGGATTATACCATGGCTGACTACAATCAGTTTGAAAGACTAGGTATCACGATGGTGGATCCCGACTACATTGATAAATCACGATATTCATATATTGATGTGACCAACCGGCTTTCTTCAAAATATAAAACAGTACCCTCCGAATACCATTACCTGGGCTACGAGCTAATCTGGTTTGTGGGTCAGCATATGAATGCATTTGGGAAATACTTTCAAACAGGCCTGAGGGCAGGGAAGTTTACCCGGGGAAGAATTTTTGAAGGGATGAATTATGGGTTGGCTAATGATAACCAGGTTGTCCCAATATTAAGGTTTAAAGAGACTGAGTTGGAAGTGGTGAATCGCAGTACCTATGGAGATTAAGAAGAGCAAAGATCTATTTAACGAAGCAAAAAAATATATCCCCGGAGGCGTCAATTCTCCAGTCAGAGCATTCAAAGCAGTAGGAGGGGATCCTATCTTTTTTAGCAAAGCCAAAGGCTCACATATGTGGGATGCCGATGGCAACAAATATATTGACATGATAAATTCCTGGGGTCCGATGATCCTGGGACATGCCAATGAGGTCGTGGAGGAAGCTATTATCAAAGCGGTGAAGGGCTCAACCTCATTTGGCGCGCCTACAGAGGGAGAGGTAACGCTCGCAGAACTGATCTGTGAGATGGTACCCTCTATCGAAAAGGTGAGGATGGTAAACTCCGGGACCGAAGCTACCATGTCTGCTGTAAGGCTGGCACGGGGTTTTACTGGTAGGAAAAAGATCATCAAGTTCACCGGATGTTATCATGGACACGGAGATTCCTTCCTGATCGCAGCGGGTAGTGGAGCCATGACCATGGGCACACCAAATAGCCCGGGTGTGACGACAGGAACTGCTAAGGACACACTGCTGGCCCCATTCAATAACCTTGAGGCTGTCAAAGAGATCATCAGCAAACACAATGGTGAGATCGCATGTCTGATCATCGAGCCTGTAGCAGGAAACATGGGGTGTGTGCTACCGGAAGAAGGTTTCCTCCAGGGGCTTAGGGACCTATGCACGCAGAAGGGTATTGTGTTGATCTTTGATGAAGTGATGACTGGATTCCGACTCGCGAGGGGAGGAGCTCAGGAGCTCTACGGGGTGAAACCAGACCTGACTACTTTAGGTAAGATCATTGGTGGAGGAATGCCTGTTGGAGCCTATGGTGGAAGAAAAGAGATCATGGATTTTGTATCGCCGGACGGACCAGTTTACCAGGCAGGGACTTTATCAGGTAATCCGGTAGCTATGGCCGCGGGGTATGCCACCCTCAGCCAATTGAACAATCAGCCGGAGATCTATCATCAGCTTGAGGTCACTACAAAAAAGATTGTAGCTGGCTATGCAGATAC
>JAHCMM010000313.1 GCA_019192515.1 Cyclobacteriaceae bacterium SS2 | reverse complement strand
ATGGTAAAACAGGCTTTATGAAATTTGGCCAGTTCAGTCCCTAGATTTTCCACAGTCTTCAGGGACTGTTTTCTGGGTAACTTTTTATCAATCTGAATAGGGTTGTAAAAGACGACCCAGGCATCTAATCCGCTGGATTTATACCGATAGGTATACAAATGTCCATGCTTTGTGAGCGATTTGGCCACGAAGTTCTCATAAGGACTTTGAAGATTGTTGGAGAGCGCATTGATGATGGTGTGGTCATCCAGAAAATATTCATACTTGCCAAAGTAAGAGAGTTTGCCAATAATAATCCCTTCGTCTTCAAATTTGATCCGATAGACGTGGTTGGTAGAAACCTGTGCACTAATATCCGTGATGGATTTGATGGGTCGGCTATCGTCGTAATCGAGCCAGGCGGCTTCAATGATACCTGAAAAGTCGAGGAGTCTGTGCATGAATAAGAATGTTTTCTTTGGTTGTGGCCAAAATTAATGGCTATGAACCTACTGCCCTGATAAAACGAAGAATTAATTTAGAACGCAGGCGAAAGCCATGAAACGTCCATGATGGGTAATGCTGATTGGTAGCTGATCGTGACTGAGCACGGGAAGTCCATTGGTATCAAGTACAACGGAGGTTTTAATTTTATGCTCATCCAGAAACCATTTTGCAATTTTTTCTCTAATCTCCAATGATGGGTCAGACGTCTCTTTGGTAAAAATAAAGTGGTCTGTCGCAGATCCTGCCAAAGAGAGGCAGTAGTTTTCCGTGGATATTACCGTTCCTTTCCAGTCATCTGAAAGAAATTTCTGTTCGGAAACAAAATTGATCGGAATATCTTTTGGCTTAAATGGCCCCGGTTTACGCTGGCATTTAAAGATGGCCTCCTTAGCCGTCCAGTAGTCCCAAAAATCACGTGCGATTCTATCCTCCGGATGAAGGATAAACCGATCTGAACCCGTCCTGTTCTTAAGGAGAGGGTCTTGCAGGTCTATGATGTCAATGCCGATCATTCTACGTAGATTTCGTGTGTGAAGGAGAATACGAGGCCCGTTGTACCATTACTTGATTTTTCACTCATATAGTCAATAGGATCTTCGTTTTTGAATATCTCATAGAAGATTTCCCAATGACTATCTTTTTCAAAGAAGCCTTGTCCTGAACCATTAATGAGTTCCACTTTAAGCTTATTTAATCCTTGCTTTAAATGTTCAGATATATCCACCTTAAGATTTAGATCTTCAGGATTTCCATCAATCAATTTACTCTGATAGATTAGAGAGTCCTCCATATAGATGTTAACCTTATTGTCTACTTTCCTGAACAGAACATAATATTCTTCTTTTGTTTGAATAAAAGGAAAAACCGTGATTACTATCAATATGTAGGTACTGAAGTTCATTCAAATATGATATCTTACAAAAATGTTGCCATAGAGGTTGATTTTATCATTTTTAGGAATGTAATACATATTATATCTATAGCTCAATGTTAGATTTCCTCCAACATCGATTTTTCTAAAATCCTGTAAATAATTCATTCCTAAAGAAAATTCAATATCGTGTTTGTCTATTTTATCGATGTCATTAGGGATTCTAATAATGAAGTAATCCTCATTGAATCTTACACGTTGAAGGTTAATTCCAATCAGTTTCTTGGTATCATACCAATTAACTTCTACAAAATCTGAAACAGATCCAGGACCAATGCCAGCTCCAAGAAGTTGGCCATAATTTGTGTATCCCTGATCTAAAATATGGTGTTGATAGAATGGGGGGTTTGGCCTATATTGATAAGACATATACCGTGGAAGAAAAGTATGCTCATATAAGACATTGATTTTTTTCTTAGCAGTGGTTATAGTTTTACTTATTCCTAATGAATAAGCTCGACTATGCTCGAATTCTGTAATTATTCTTCTCAAGGACCCGTTGAAGTCATTTCTAGCGAATTCGAAATAAAGCTTTAGATCATTTTTAGGAACATTCCATTCAATAAAGGCAGATGCTAATTGGTCAAATAAATCATTGGTGTCGGTTAAAGTATCTCCCTGGTCAGAAATAATCAAGCCATCATCAGATATGTAAAACATAGAATATAAATCCTGACCACTAAAATGTTCTGTCGATTTATACATGGCTCTTTGGAATCCAATGGATAGACCAGAGTTAAACGGAATCTCATAAGCTATTGCCATCCCGTTTATATACCTAAGATCATTGTCAGAATCTTCATCAAAATATTGGGATTCACCTAGCAATCCATAGAAAAGATTTGCTTCAAGTTTCCCTATGTCTTTATTTTTTAGAATATCCACTTTGCCGGGAGTGCCAAGCTTAAAATGAGGAAACCCGACACCCGAATTACTCATTAAAATGTGGTTAATGTTGGAGGGGCCTAAGGTGAAATTTTGAGTCGATAAGCTAAACTCAATTTTGTCAAAGCTTAAGGCTATTTCTGATTGTCCTGGGTGGAGAGATAAGTAAGGTTTATTACCGAATCTTTGGACGAAATCTACTGATCTTGATGTATTAAATTGATAATTGAAAGGGTTTTGATTTGGATTGACACTTGGGAGGTCGAAACTAGCATTTTGAGAAAAGTATAATAATGGGAAGAAAGTAAATCTAAAATACCCTTGTTTAACTTGAAATCCTGCATGGATTTCAGTTGTTAGTCCCTTACCTTTCCAAACCGGTCCGTCATTGTAGCTTCTTGCATATGTTGTGTTTATTGAAGTTCCAAGTACCGGATTAAGCAACTCAAAGTAATTTTCTGATTTATATAAAATCGTTGGTTTTAATGCAAGGTGAGCAACTGTGTCTGAGTGATTATTCTCAATGCGCTCTTTCAGACTTGTTGTGCCTGGAAG
>JAHCMM010000312.1 GCA_019192515.1 Cyclobacteriaceae bacterium SS2 | reverse complement strand
ATCGGATTATTTCCTCCGGCATTTGTGATGATTTTGGGGAAATGAGACTTTAAAGATTCAATGGAAAGCTGAACGTGCTCAATAAAATCCGAGACATAACCAAGTTCTTTGTCCCGAGCCTGTTGCTTAGCCAGAATACTCATCGAAACTTCCGCCAGATAATCCGCTGTGAGATAATCCAGGCGGCCCATGCGGACCTGTCGCTCCATGGCCATGGGTTCGTCGCCCCAAAAGCCGCTGCTGTTCCCAATCCTGACTTTTTTCATCTCAATATCATTTGAGTTCCTTCTTAGCTAAAAATGAACGCATGCCATGCTGGGCTTCCTCCGTACTTCGTATTTCCGCTATAAGTTGAGCGGTCTTTCCTATCGCTTCATCCAATGACCACTGGTTTGAAATATTCAAAATAAGCCGCTTACAATGTGATACTGCCTGAGGTCCGGCTTCCTGGATCAGCTTGATCACTGATGCCACCTGAATATCAACTTCTTCTTCACTTCCCGAAAAATCTACCAGTCCAACCTGGAGCGCCTCATCCTCCCTGATCAGCTTAGCAGTCAGCATGAGCTGCTTTGCGTGTTTTTCTCCGATACGTTTGATGGCATAGGGTGAGATTACCGCCGGGATCAAACCCAGCTTTACCTCACTAAAAGAAAACTTGGTGTCGTGCTGGGAAAACACAAAATCGCAACAAGAAATCAGCCCTACTCCACCACCTATGGCAGCACCATGAACAACAGCAATTGTTGGCCTGGAAAATGAATAGAGAGTGTAGAGCATCTTTGCGAGGCTCAAACTCTCCTCCATATTTTGCTGATAGGAATAATCCACGGCTTTTTGCATCCAGTTGAGATCTGCGCCAGCACAAAACACAGGCCCTTTTCCTCTCAAGATCAGCACTTGGATTGAATCATCTTCATTCAGGTCGTCTAAAGCTCGCTGCAGCGCACTGATCATCTCCTCGTTGAAGGCATTGCGGACCCTTTCACGATTCAGCCAAATCGTGGCCACTCCATCTGCTCTCTCTATAAGTACTGTCTGCTCCATTTTACATCACATTCTGAAAACACCAAATACTGTCTCCGGGATGGGTTTATGCAGCGACACCTCAAGTGCCCTGGCTAACACATCTCTTGTATCAGCCGGATCTATGATGCCATCATCCCAGATACGCGCCGTACTGAAATAGGCACTACCTTCAGCCTCATACTTCTGAAGGATATCATCCTCCAGCTTCTTCATTTCCTTCTGATTAGGTTTCTTGCCGCTCCTGGCCATCTGATCTTCCTTTATTGTCAAAAGCACATTAGCTGCCTGTTGACCTCCCATCACTGAAGTCTTGGCATTCGGCCATAAGAAAAGGAAGTTCGGATCATAGGCACGGCCTGACATAGCATAGTTTCCCGCACCAAAGGATCCACCTACTACTACTGTGATTTTTGGCACCTGGGCATTGGCTACTGCATGGATCATTTTGGCTCCATCCTTCGCCAGGCCACCCTGCTCATATCTTTTCCCTACCATAAACCCTGTAATGTTTTGCAGAAAGATGATCGGGATCTTGCGGGAGGCACATAGTGTAACAAAATGTGCTCCTTTTAATGCTGACTCAGAAAAAAGGATTCCATTATTAGCTATGATACCAACGGAAATTCCCTTGATCTTCGCAAACCCTGTGAGAAGGGTCTTGCCATAGCGTGCTTTAAATTCCTGGAACCTGCTCTCATCCACAATTCTGGCAATAACCTGTTTCAGGTCATAAGGCATCCTGAGGTCCTGAGGGATAAATCCATAAATCTCTTTAGGGTCGTACAGGGGTGGCTTGAACCCCTTCTCCCGCTCGGAAAAATCCTTTTGCTTCAAATGATCAAAAATGTCTCTGCATATCTCCAATGCATGCTGATCATTATCTGCCAAATGATCCGCCACACCACTGATCTTGGTATGCATCTCAGCGCCACCAAGCTCTTCGGCACTTACTTCTTCACCGGTAGCTGCCTTCACCAGGGGTGGTCCACCAATAAAAACAGTGCCCTGCTGCTTTACCATGATCACTTCATCACTCATGGCCGGCACATAAGCTCCACCTGCAGTACAGCTACCCATCACCACTGCTATCTGGGGGATTTTCAAGGCAGACAACCTTGATTGGTAGTAGAAGAACCTGCCAAAATGAAATCGATCAGCAAAGACATCTGCCTGATCCGGCAGAAAAACCCCTCCAGAATCGACCAGGTAAATACATGGGAGTTCATTTTCTAAAGCTATTTCCAGCGCCCTGATGTGTTTCTTAATACTCTGGGCTATGTAGGTGCCGCCCTTAACGCTGGAGTCATTGGCGATAATCACTGCGTCTATCCCTCTGATCTTCCCGATTCCGGTTATGAGACCTGCCGATGGGAACTCATTGTTTTTGATATCCCATGCGGCCAACGTGGACAGCTCCAGGAAGGTACCATCATCCACTAATTTATTAACCCTTTCCCTGGCAGGTAGCCTTTTGGACCTCCCGTTTTTTGAATTGGGTTTTACTTCTTTGACAATAGTCATTCGCTGCTTAAACTCCTCCAGGATTTCGGCATAGCTCCTGGCTTGTTTTTCAGTTGTAGACTTTTTGGCTTCCGTTTTTGAGTGAATCGTATTTGACATAGAAATCTGTATTCTGTATATAATTTACACATTGTTTAACGATTCAAATAGCGGTACAGCAATAATTATTAAAGGAATCAAATCAATTGGATATCCTTTGTTTGATGAATACACACCATATTTTTATTTTAGCTTCGTTATAAATCACATGAAAAGATCTTTATTCATCATCGTTGTTTTCATCCTGGGTTGTAATCCCAAGGTCATTCACTTCCTGAATGAAAGTGCGCCATATTCCGGGTTTAAAACCTACCAGATCACCAATGTGAAAATCAACAATGCTGATATTTCACCCACAGGTCAGGAGATCATCAAGCACATCGAATCATCCATTATAAAAGAAATGAACAGAAGGGAGTATAAGCCGCAGAAAGATCCTGACCTGATCGTGCGCTATGAGCTTATTTCCAGTCAGCAAACCGATGTCAATGTCAATAACTATGGTCTGTACGGTCCCATGTATCCCTATCGCACCATCTCTGTACGAACCTTTCTGGAATCTGCACTTCTAATTGAAATTATTAACTTAAAGACCAAGAAAGCCATCTGGCATGCCAGTGTGGATATGAATAATTACAAGAGAGAGAAGAAAATGGACGAAATCATTCAAAAAGCTGTAGTCAGCATATTTAATACTTATCCTTACAAAGCAGGTGCAGGGCAACCTGACCAATCCCTAATAATAGAATAAATGGAATACGGCTTTCTCTCTGTCATTCCACCCCTTGTTGCCATCATCTTAGCTATCTGGACCCGTCAGGTCCTGTTTTCATTACTTATTGGACTTGCCATTGGATGGATCATCATCGAAAAAGGTCTGTTCGTTGGTCTGTACAGCTCGGTAGATGCACTTATTGACGTTTTTGCATCGGCAGGAAATACCAGGACCATCGTTTTTACCCTGATAATCGGTGCACTCATCCAGATGGTAAAGTATTCCGGGGGCGTCAGTGGTTTTGTGCAAAAAATCCAACAGATGGTAAAAGGGTCCGCCAACCCGACCCGAAAGCTCCAGGCAACAGCCGGGATTACTGGTTTCCTCATCTTTATTGAATCCAACATTTCAATCCTGACGGTTGGTACTATTTTCAGGCCATTATTCGACAGATTTGGTATCTCGAAAGAGAAGCTGGCATACATTGCAGACAGCAGCTCGGCACCTTCCTGTATTTTGTTCCCTGTAAACGCCTGGGGAGCCTATATCATGGGCCTGTTGGTTGCTTTTGAA
>JAHCMM010000311.1 GCA_019192515.1 Cyclobacteriaceae bacterium SS2 | reverse complement strand
GGATATGGCTACCATCAATATCAGCATCCGTCATGATGATGATTTTGTGATATCTCAGCTTCTCCAGGTTTAGTGCTTTCTCATCTTCTTCAGTGCCAAAGGAAACACCTAGTGCCGTGATGATGTTTTTGATCTCATCATTGTCGTAGATCTTGTGTTCCTGCGCTTTTTCCACGTTGAGGATTTTACCCCTCAAAGGAAGGATCGCCTGGAATTTTCGGTCTCTTCCTTGTTTTGCTGACCCACCTGCAGAGTCTCCCTCTACCAGATAGATCTCACATGAAGCAGGATCTTTGTCTGAGCAGTCGGCAAGCTTACCGGGAAGGCCGGTTCCGGAAAGTACGTTCTTCCTTTGGACCATTTCACGTGCCTTGCGTGCAGCATGTCGGGCCTGAGCTGCCAGTATTACCTTAGAAACAATTTGTTTTGCTTCCTTGGGATGCTCCTCCAGGTATTCATTGAGTGTTTCCGATACACAAGTATCTACAGCACCCATGGCATCATTATTCCCCAGTTTTGTTTTGGTTTGTCCTTCAAATTGAGGCTCAGCAATTTTTACAGAAATTACTGCCGTAAGACCTTCCCTGAAATCATCTCCGGTGATATCTACTTTCACCTTGTCCAATAACCCGGACTTATCAGCATAGGATTTGAGCGTTCTGGTAAGTGCTCGACGGAATCCAGCTACGTGTGTACCACCTTCAATGGTGTTGATATTGTTTACATACGAAACCACATTCTCACTGAATGAAGTATTGTAGCTCATCGCCACCTGGGTAGGAACACCCGTTCTGTCTGAGTCGATGTAAATCGGATCAGGAATAAGGATCTCTCTCGTACTGTCCAGGTACTTTACAAATTCTTTCAATCCCCCTTCTGAATAAAACTCCTCGGTGATAGACTTTCCGTCATCATCAGTCTCTCTGTGGTCTACCAAATGGATTCTGATTCCTGCATTCAGGAAAGAGAGCTCTCTCAACCTGCTGGCGATGGTTTCATAGTTATACTCTGAAACAATGAAAATGCTGGTATCCGGATAGAATCTGACAATTGTTCCTGTGATATCAGTCTTTCCAATTTCTTTTACCGGTGCTTTTGGTACACCTTTTTCGTATTCCTGCTGATAGATAATGCCATTTCTATGGACAGTAGCAATCAGGTGGGTTGAAAGTGCATTCACACAGGATACACCCACACCATGCAAACCACCGGAAACTTTATAAGTGTCTTTATCAAACTTTCCTCCTGCATGAAGGACAGTCATTACTACCTCAAGTGCTGATTTTTTTTCTTTTTCATGGAGATCGGTCGGAATACCCCGGCCATCATCGGTAACAGTGATAGAGTTGTCTTCGTTGATTTCGACAGTGATATTGTTACAATATCCCGCAAGCGCTTCATCAATGGAGTTGTCCACTACCTCCCAAACCATGTGGTGAAGCCCTTTCACTCCCACATCTCCAATGTACATGGCAGGTCTTTTTCGTACGGCTTCAAGCCCCTCTAAAACCTGTATATTGCTTGCTGAATAATTTCCTTTACCTAATGACTTGTCTTGTTCCATGAAGTGTTGTTTAAAACCACAAAAATAAGCAATTTATGCTTCACGGAGAGAGTTGTTTTAAGGCAAAACGTTTACTAGTTTTGAAACAACTAAATGCTTAGTTATATGATGAGGATTCTTTGTCTCTTACTGGTCTTAATATCTTTTCCTGGTTTAGGCCAGGAGAGGATAATGAACATGGATAGTATGCGGCAGGTAATGGAAAATCGCAGGAAGGCACATCAAATTTATCTGAAAAATCTTGCTGAGAATCCTAAGGAGACATTGGATTCTGTATATCATAAAAATATAGAGATGCATGCTCAGCGTGGTATTGAGCGGCTACATGAACTCGAAACCAACACCAGACTGGATACGCTGAAGGTTTTAAACCTTAGCTATGCGGGTTTGAAGGAAATCCCTCCATTTGTCTATGGTGCCATAAATATCGAAATGCTGGTGCTTGATTACAATGACATTAAGCGATTACCGAAGAAACTTTCAAGTCTCAAAAATCTCAAGCACATTTCGTGGTCTAACAATGGTTTAGATGACTACTGGTGGATACGGATAGGTAATCTTGATCAAATTGAAACATTAAATCTGAGTGACAACACACTGAAAAGAATACCTGCTGGCATTGGTAAACTGGACAGTCTTAAAACCCTGATATTGGATCGAAACCTTTTTGAAGCTTTCCCGGTGAAACGACTTGCTCGAAATGAGCATATTAAAAAGCTCATGATGAACAGGTGTGCCTGGATGAAAATACAAGAAGCAGATTATGAAAAACTAAAGTTTATTGAGGAATTGCATCTAAATCAATGTGATTTGACGTCATTAGATCCATCTTTCTATCAGATGACGGGAATCAGCGAGTTGCAGCTTAAAAGTAACAAGCTTAAAAATCTCCCGGAAGGGATTTCTGATCTGACAGATCTTTCGAAGCTTTCTATGTATAAAAATGAACTGGAGGCTTTGCCGAAAGACTTTTATGATTTGAAGAATCTCGAGATTGTTGACCTTTACTACAACAAACTACAAGTGATTGCACCGGAACTGGGCCTACTATCTAAGCTCAAAGTACTTTATCTTGCTCATAATGAATTATATGATATTCCAGAATCGATTGGAGAACTGGATGGTCTTACGGAACTTTATCTTCATCACAACAAATTCAGTGTATTGCCTGAGGGAATCTCTAAACTGAAGAACCTACAGGTAATACGAGTCAACGACAACTATTTAATGGAGTTTCCTGAGCAGGTTCTGGAGCTGAACCATCTCAAGGATTTGGATGTATCCAATAATCAACTTTCGTCCATACCTGTGGATGTCTCAGGATTAGCTGCACTCAAGCTTTTTAGCTATAATGGGAATGAAGTTGATTTTGATGCTTTGGAAAACCAAAATCTTGCGGTGGTGATTCACAAAATGATAGAGCGTGGAGTTATTTGCGTCCCCAAGATCTCAATAGAAAAGCCTCAGTAAGTCCCCGTACTTAGCATCACAAGTGTGCACGCATTCAGGGTTTCTATTCCCCGTTTATTGGCCCTGGCTGCAAAGGAGGGATTCTCTGTTCCGGGATTAAAAATTATCCGTTTTGGATTGAGGCTGAGAATATAATCCTCCCATTCTACCTGATGAGTGGGGTTGATATACATGGTCACAGTATCCACATTACTCAGGGAAGGTCGGGATCTAAGATCCAAAATGTCAATTTTTTCAACCTGACCCTTTTTAATACCCACCGGAATGATTGGATGATCATGTTGGTTTAATCTTTGTGCAGCAAAATAAGCATATCGGGTAGGGTTAGGTGTTGCCCCAATGATTACGGTATTTTTCTTGTCTTCTGTTGAAGTGGTCGAATCAGAAAGTGCTTGTTGTTCTTCGTTTTGGAAAGCCATAACCCAAGTTGATACTGAATATAATCGGTAAATAGAATTCATTCCGATTTAGTTCCAAGAACAAATCATCATTTGCAGGTGTTTTCTCGTAATTATCCCTGATATTTCTTCGGCCGATCCCCAATCCAATTCTGAAATCAACAGAAAATCCGTTATCTCCGGGTCTTTCCATCCACCTTGTGCCAATAAAAAGCCCATAGCCATAATTTGTTTCTGAGGCATTGAGGCTACTTTGATTTCCCTGATTGTCAATCACATTTACATAATGCTGCTGAATTTCGCCAACCACCTCATGACCGAAATAAAACAGACCCATTGGGGTATCGGGGTGGTAGAATTTTTGACGAAACTCTACCTTGCTGCCTCTGGAATACAGGTCATCAATCAATACATTTTCGTTGGATGAGAAGAACGGCCTTCTAATCACAGTGATTTCCAACTCGTAACCAATTCTCTCCTGGATATAGTATTCTGCTGCAAGAGGCAAACTTCCGAATGGCATCCACAGCGGATTAGAACCAAAAATAACCCCTCGGTATTCATTGATGCTGGGGCTGAAGTAGCGTATTTTCTTATTGCGGAATTTATACTCGGGTTTGTCACTTCCTTTCTCAGTGGGATCTTTCAGGTCTTTTGTCCTGAAGATCGGCTTCTCGTTTTCATATATGGGCTTATACACGCCAGCTACTCTGCCATCAGGATAATACAGGGTCCATTCTCCGACTCGTTTATCATCCCTGATGGTTCCTTCCATTCTTAAGGTACCGTCTGGGTAGAAACCCTGGTATTCACCCACTCCATTTTTAAATTCTGCTTTTCCTTCCTCAAGTCCTTCTTCAGAGAAATAAGTCCAGGTACCCTCCTTCAACCCATCCTTTATCTGCCCACTTGATTTCTGTTTCCCATTGGCGTAATACTCAGTATAGGTACCTGAGCCCTGATCATAGCTACCTTCACCTTTGAGGTCACCTGTTGGATAGTACAGCTTCNAGAATCCTTCCTGCTTGTCGTTCTTCATCTGGCCTTCGCTACTGATGGATCCGTCTGGATAATAATACTTCCAGATTCCGGATTTATCTCCGTTCAGGAATCTACCTTCTGCTGCTACGGTTTGATTTTTATGGTAATATTTCCAAAGTCCATTCCTTAATCCGCCAAAATATTCTCCTTCCGCTTCGAGCTCACCGGATTCATAGTAATATCGCCATTTACCCACACTTTTCTCCTCAATGTTTTTACCTTCATTCTTCACGGCTCCGGAAGGGTAGAACTCTTTGTAGTTCCCGGTTCCCCGTTCGTAGAAAGCCTGGGCCTTGACAATTCCATCTTCATAGAAGTAGTTCCAAATACCTTCCTTCCGGTCATTATAATAGACTCCGGAGCTTTTCTCAGAGCCATTTTCGAAATAAAAAGTCCACGCGCCATGCTTGGCATCATCTTTCATGACCCCCTCTGCCCGAATATTTCCACGTTCGAAGTAATATCTCCATTTGCCGGTTTGCTTGCCCTGATCATATTTTCCTTCGGCCTTTTTCTGACCATTTTCAAAATAGAATATCCAGGTACTGTCTGTAAGGTTATGCGAATAATATCCTTCAGCCTGCAATGAGCCGCTTGTATAATAACTTAGAAAGGGTCCGTGAAGGGAGGAATCCTGCTTTGAGAGGCTGATGACTTCTTTAGGCATTTGATGTAAATCATCATAATACGTGCGCTTGATGAACGTCTGTGACTGGACTTCACTAATTATGCATACCCCTATGATTAACCAGATGATTCTCATCTGTTTACAAAGGTAATTCAGTTAAAGTTTAGAACCCCAGTTTTCAATTTCTTCCTCACTCCAAAGCTCAGGATAGAAGATAATTTTCTTTCTTTTCGGTGGCAGATACTTCTGCCAGTTGGTGCCCCCCGAGGCTTTAATCAGGTTGGGATCTTTTTGTAGGTACTTTACAGCCGACTTGTAGTGCACCAGTGGCCAGGCTACGTTAGATTTATGGTCCAGCGTTCTCAACTTTTTAATTACTTCCTTATTCCCTTCAAAAAATTGATGGTACTGCTGCCGGATGTTGATGTCTTTGGCGAATGAGGCTTTCTGCAGAAATTCATCAGCGTATTTGTCTTCAAATTGTTTGAGTGTCAAAGTCTTTTTGCCAGTAGCCAGCTCCGTTGCACCTTTTTTCCAATACAGATTCTCATAGATATCCTTCAAAGGTGATTTGAAGGTGAACCTGGAATGCACTTCATGCTCTGTCAATAGATAGAAATCTGTTGCCCCAATCTCAAAAAGTCTGAATTGCGCGGACTGGAATCCTGAAGAGGGCAAAAGTGACATTCTGAAACTGAGAAATTGTTCTCTGTCCATCCCATCAATCATGATGTCGAAAGAGTTGATGAGGTGATCAAAATAACGGTTGATCCGTTCCAGGCGCTTGATAAACTGTGCCACATCAGATTTGCCAAAATCCTCCAGGATCTGGTTTTGCTCCACCAAAATCAGTTTCAGGTATAATTCTGTAATCTGATGGTAAAGGATGAAGATCTTTTCATCGGGGAAGCTGGTCCTTGGTGATTGCAGACTCAATAAGGTATCTAACCGTATATAATCCCAGTAGGTAAGGTAATCTGAGTGCAGTAATCCGTCGAGGTAGGAGGAGAGATTCTGGCCCATTGCGTCAAACTTCGCATCCAATTTTTCCAGTTGTGCCAGGATATCTGCACTAATCTTACGCTTTGCCATTCGGTCTTGTTGCTTTGGTTGTAAATTTGACTTAATTAAGACTTAAAACAAAAATCAGGCTATGTCAACCCCAATTAATGCTGAAAAAGACTTCGCAAATAAACGAAACTTTATTGATGATTTTGAAGCTCCTGATTTTTATCAGATCGACGACCTGCTGACAGATGAGCATAAGATTATCAGATCCTCTGCCAGGGATTTTGTGAAGAAAGAAATAACCCCTTATATAGAGTCCTGGGCTGAAGAGAATCATTTCCCACTGGAAATAGTGAAGAAAATGGGGGATCACGGAATTTTTGGCCCAACAATTCCTCCTGAATATGGAGGAGGTGGTCTGGACTATACGTCCTATGGTCTGATCATGCAGGAAATAGAACGGGGAGATAGTGGTATGCGCTCCACTGCTTCTGTACAGGGTTCCCTGGTCATGTTCCCTATTTATGCATTTGGGTCTGAGGAACAAAAGAAAAAGTTTTTGCCAAAGCTGGCATCAGGAGAGTTTTTGGGATGTTTTGGTCTTACTGAGCCCAATCATGGATCAAATCCTGCCGGGATGGAAACCAAAATTTCGGATCAGGGTGATCACTATCTGCTAAACGGAGCCAAAATGTGGATCTCAAATTCTCCTCACGCTGATGTAGCAGTGGTGTGGGCCAAAAACGAGGACAAAAGGATCAAAGGAGTTTTGGTAGAAAGGGGGATGGAAGGTTTTACCACCCCGAAAACAACTGGCAAGTGGTCCTTAAGAGCATCGGCTACTGGTGAACTTGTCTTTAACAATGTGAAAATTCCCAAGGAAAACGTTCTGCCAGGTAAGGATGGCCTTGGTGCACCCCTGGCATGCCTGGATAGTGCCCGATATGGGATTGCATGGGGGTCGATTGGTGCTGCTATGGACTGTTTCGAAACAGCCAGGAAATACGCTAAAGAAAGAATTCAGTTTGGGAAGCCTATCGGGTCATTTCAGTTGGTTCAGAAAAAGCTGGCGGAGATGTTTACTGAGATTACGAAAGCCCAGCTTTTGAATTTTCGGTTGGGACAGCTAAAGGATCAGGGAAAAGCTACCTCTCAGCAAATATCCATGGCTAAGCGTAATAATGTGGAGGTAGCACTCAATATAGCCAGAGAGTCCCGTCAGATTCTGGGTGGTATGGGTATTACAGGAGACTTTCCCATCATGAGGCATATGATGAATCTGGAATCAGTGATTACCTATGAAGGCACACATGATATTCATTTACTCATTTTAGGAAAAGAAATTACAGGCCTGGATGCCTTTGTTTAGGAAAGTGAGTTGTGAAAAGTAAATTCACTCACTTCATTTCTGCTGCGGGGATTTAGCTCTCGTTCTTTTAGCTTATCAGAAAGTTGGCTGGGATCGCCAAAATGTCCAATCGCAATTACAGTATTTGGTGCTAAATCATCGGGGATATTGAATAGTTCTATCGCTTTTTCCCTTGAAAAGCCCCCCATTTGATGGACACCAATGCCCATGCTTGTTGCCTGCGCCAGCAAGTTACCCATAGCCAATCCCAGGTCGTGCCTTGCAGATCCGTTTGGAGATCCATTGGGTAGATCCTGCTTAATCATTGCAAGCATAAGAACAGGAGCTTCTTTTGCCCAGGATTTATTACCCTCATTCAAAGATTCAACCAGTTTATCAAACCCCTCTTCCCCTTTGTGGGCATAGAGCATCCTCCATGGTTGTGCATTCATGGAGGATGGTGCCCATCTCATCGCCTCAAATAATTGGTTTAGCTCCTCTTCAGTGATATCTTTAGGATCAAAAGCCCTTGGACTCCATCGCTTGATGATCAGATCATTTACCGGATATCGGGGATCTGATCCTTTCTTGTTAGGAATACTTTCTGTTGATGCCATGAAGATATAATCGAATTTTTCTTATGATTGTTTTACAATCTGGATGTTTAGGTCAAGTTTTACTTCATCACTTACCACTACAGAACCAGCCTCGGTCACTGCACTCCATTTCAATCCGAAGTCTTTACGATTGATCTTTCCGCCGATTTCGAATCCTGCTTTTGTATTTCCATATGGATCGGTCACGGTTCCACCGTATACAACCTTAAGTTCTACAGGTTTTGTTACATCTCTGATAGTAAGATCACCTTTCAGTGTATATTCATCATCATCTACTTTTTCGAATGAAGTGCTCTGAAATTTCAGTTCAGGATACTTTTCGGCATTGAAAAAGTCATCAGATTTTAAGTGAGCATCCCGGTCAGCAACCCCTGTTGAGATTGAATCAATTTTAGCTGCAAAGCTGACATTGGCATTTTCAAAATTGTCATCTTCGGATTCAACAGATCCTTCAAATTCATTGAATTTTCCATTGACAGTGGAGATTACAAGATGTTTTACTTTAAATCCAGCTTCTGAATGAGTAGGGTCAATTGACCAAAGAGTTTTAGTTAGCGTTTCNATATTTTCAAATTATGTTTTAACATTAAATGTACATACATATACTTTATTCGAAATAGAATGTTTCACTGCTGATGAAATTTTTTTCAATTTTTTTTTGAGCGTGGAGATTTGGATAATGATCGCTTGGTTTGGCAGAAACCGTATGAGGTTTTAACTTCCCCGATACCAGTTACTCTTTCATTTCAAAGACATTTACTCCATAAATATGAATGACAAAACAATCGGAATAGGCATGGTGGGAGCCAGATATGGTGCCAGGATGCATCAGATCAATTTCAGCAAGCTTCCTCCCGGACAAGTGGAAATTAGAGGGGTATGCTCCCTTAATAGAGATAGTGCAGAAGCTTTTGACAGGGATTTTAATGTAGGTTTCCATACAGACAACCTTGATGAATTGCTATCCAGAAAAGATATTGACGTGATAGATGTTTGTACTCCTCCTGCCAGCCATCATGAGATTGCCATCCGGGCAGCAGAAGCAGGTAAGCATGTAATTATGGAAAAGCCATTAACTGGATATTTTGGTGAGCCCGGGGACCCGGAACCAATTGGATTTAAAGTGCCAAGAGCTAAAATGCTTGAGGGAGCCCGGAAGAACGCTGAGGCGGTGCGGGATGCGGTACGGAGTAATGGAGTAAAATTTTGTTATGCTGAAAATTGGGTTTACTCACCTCCAATCATCAAAATGCGTAACCTGATGGCTGCGTCTAAAGGCTCTGTGTTGGAGTTAAGAGCTGAGGAAAATCACTCAGGATCCAATTCATTATATTCTAAGGAATGGAAAAACATGGGTGGAGGAGCTTTGTTGAGAATGGGTGCGCATTCTGTTGGGGCTTGTCTGCACCTCAAACAATGGGAGGGAATGCAACGACTCGGAAAGCCAATCAGGCCTGTTTCAGTAATTGCAGATACTGCTGATCTTATCCATACCGAGGCTTCGGAGCGTGCCAAAGCAGCTGGTGCCCACAAATGGATCAGTTCTGATCCTACTGATGTGGAAGACTGGGCAAACCTGATCATTCGTTTTGAGGACGGATCACGGGCTACAGTCATGATCAGCGATGTAGGTTTGGGAGGTTTAAATACGCGTGTCACTGCCTTCATGACTGATGGTGTGATCAAAGCCAATATGACCAGCAATGATGCCATTGAAACATATGCTGTAGACCCTTCTGTTTTTGAGAAAGAGTATTTCATGGAGAAACTGGAAACAAAGGCGGGTTGGAATAGGCCTAGTTGCGATGAGGATTGGTTCAGAGGATTTTCGCAGGAGATTAGTGACTTTGTGCAAGCTATCCGTGAAGACAGGGAGCCCTATTCGGGTATTGATCTGGCAGTGGATTGCGTAAATGTAATCTATTCGGCTTATGTATCTTCAGAAGAGGGTAGGGTGGTAAGCCTGGATTGATCAGAAGTTGATCTTGAGCATAGTTCGGATATCGGACCTTACCGGTCCGGCGATCTCTTCCAATCCGCTTCCATTAGTTTGAGAATCCTGATATTTGAATCGGGAGTACTTTATCCAAAGGTTCAACCGTTTGCTAATGGAATATCGCATCATGATGTAGGATCGCACCCCATTTCCTGAATAGGCCGGGATGGAGAAGGTATAAAGGAGATCTCTTTCGTATGCATAGATCCTGTTGTCATAATTATCCGTATCAAATATGGCAAAACGCGCATCAAATTTCAGTCGCCAGATTTTGTATTGGAAGTCCTGCATAAGCGCAAACCCAGCTGTTTTACTTTTACCTAAAGCATAATTTGAGGTTTGTACCCTTGTTTTCATTGTGATAGCAGGTGTGACTTCATAATCCGCATTTATCAGCAGGTTTCTTTTGATCCCTGGCACTAGTGCACTCAGGTTAGAGACAGATTCTGTTGCTGAGACTTCTTTTGATTCTTCCCGGTATTGAGCATACAGCTGAACTTTCCTGGATATTTTATAAGTCAATTTACCCGAATATTCACTTCCCCTGGAGGGTGCATCCACACGGTATCTTAGCCATGGAAACTCAAAATGATCAAAATAGACAGCCAATATCAGTTTCCTGTGTGGAGTGAATTTCAAACCCCAGTAAGCTCCTTTTTCATTGATTGTGCGGGATTGTTCTCCAAAGCCATTGGCATAAAAAGAATGAAAGTCTTTGTCGTAATTTCTCAAAGAAAAACTGAAGTCAACCAGTGGAGTAAGGCTGGCAATTAACCCGGCATAATAAGCCACACCACCGGAGGAGGATTGTGCCAATTCGCCAAAAGCGTTGATGTTTTGCCAGAGTAGTGACCCATAGATACTTCCGGTCCAGTTTTCACTTCCTCTGAATTCAAATTGATTATAGTTATTAGGTTTTTTCTGAATTGGATGATCAAATCGATTGAAAATAGAGGTGACACCCAGTCTTACAAATCTGGATTGATAGGAGATTCCTCCACCATACGAAGTTTCATGCAATTGGTCTTTTCTACTAAGTTCAGACTGGTTTCTGTGATACCCGGTTTCCTGGATGCTTGAAACGTATTCTTCAAAATCAGAATATGTAGTGTCATTTAAGATACTGGCATCCTGGTTTGAAGAAGAATACACCATGGTATAGGTCCAGTTTTTATTACCCAATGATACTCCGGCCCCTCTAAAAAATCCCGATTCCAAAGCAGAGGTATAGGGTCTCAAACCAATTTCATTCCTTCTGATAGTATGGATGGTCTCTGCACCCTTTCCAAAGCTAAAGCCAGAGCCAAATACCAATCCCTGTCCCAATTGAATCTGGTAGTCTCCCAGTGCCAATGATTTAATGAGTCCTTTATTTTTTAGAAATAAATGATAGGACTGAAAATCAGTAAGAGATAGCTGATCAGAACCATTGCGCAAAAGCTGCTCTCCAGCATCTTTCTCTAATGTAAATCCCAGGCTGAAGTCATTGGATCTGGAAATCCGATACCGGGCATACAGGTAATTAGGATCTCCGGTGTAAGGATCATTTTCGTCTGTTTGATATCCTTTTTTTGACTGAAGGGTTCTGAAGTGGCGAAGCAAGAGGTAATTGTTGTCCTCGGCCAGGATTCGCTGCCAAAGATTACGGCTGTCGAGTCTCTCATTAACTTTTACAAAGGGTAGGAGATCTCTGATCAGCTCGGTTGTGAATAAAGGAATTGATTGTAGTTCATAAATAGAAATTATAGGCCCATTTTCATGCAGATGATTCATCAGTTTATTAACCTGTTCAGGCGATAGAATATTTAGCGCTAATAATTCCTCGGAGTTTGTTTTGTTCAGGTTTATCGGGTGCATATAATATTGGAACAAGGACTCATAGATTTGGTCATAAGGGAGGTCATCATCCTGTAGTTGATACAATCTCTCAGCAAAATTTTCCAAATCAATGTCGTGCTCTTGAGCCATAAGCATAATGGGAAGTGCTAATGAAAAAAGCAGCAAGCTCTTCATGGTTTTCCTAATGAAAAATTAAGGGAAACCTCGTGGATGGTTCCCAGATTACTTTGATCGGAAAAAGCATAATTGATATCAAAAGGGTGGAGCAAGAAACCCAGACCGAAGGCACTTTTAAATGGACTCGTGGAAATACCTGTTCTCAGTGCTAGGGGCTTGATAATGAAATACTCTATTCCTGTCACAAATCTGGTATCTGAGTCTAATGATTTGTGAGTTTCCACATTGATCATGAGCTCGCTGATTGGTCTGTATGAAAGTCCGGCTTTCATGATCACCGGGATGTTGTCGCCTGTGCCGATATTGAAAATATGGGCGCCAATAAATAGCTGATCTGTCAATTGGGCAACACCTCCCAGTTCCAATACCCAATATTGCCAGGATCCCAGACCTTCAATTCTGTATTGTATCAGGTTGGCCCCTGCACCAATACTGACCATCTGGATAGTATTTCCCACAGCGAGGCCAAGCTTCTGCTCACTATATAGATCAGATCCAAATCGATAAAAACTTAGTCCTGAATTAAAAAATCCAAAAGTTTGAATATAGCTACCTCCCAATACCATAAATTCGGGAATGTTGTATCTGTTTTGATATGTGATGGCTCCTGTGGCATCTTCTGCCCTCCCAATCATTCCTACATTGTTGAGGTTGGCCCAGGCATCGTTGATGGTGAGAGATGCCCCGCCCAAAGCACTGTTTCGCGCGCCCAGGTTATATGCTTCCTGGGCTGAAACAAGTCCGGCTAATGTTAGAGCTGTTCCATATAGCACAAAACGTAACATTATACGTAAAATATGAACAATATAACTTTAAGTCAAATTCAGCGTCTTATTTTTCAATGGTAAGGATATTATTACTACTGCTTTTTCTTCTTCCAATACTTGTTTCAGGGCAGGATTCACTGTTTTATGAAAGTGGAAAACTGAAAGCACATGGTGAGGTGGTTAAGGATGGTAAAATTGGCTTATGGACCTATTACTATCCTGATGGAGCACTAAATGCAGAGCTTAGGTATAAAAATGATCTGTTGGATGGGACTCAAAAGTACTATGACATCGACGAAAGTCTTTTAGGAGTTGAATACTGGGAAAATGGGATCATTGAAGATTCGGCAAAGTATTATCACCCAAATGGTGAGTTGGAAAAAGTGGGTGTCTTCAAAAATGGCTTATATGAAGGAAAATGGTTTTTCTATTTTGAGAATGGGAATTTGAAGAGGGAAGGATTCTATGTGGAAGGTACTCCGGATGGTCTGTGGCATTTTTATCATGAGAATGGAGCTCTCTATCAGAAAGGATCTCTTCAGCAAGGCAAAGAAAATGGGGTCTGGTATTACTTTGATGAAGAAGGTAACAAAACCTATGAAGGAGCCTTCGATAATGGAGAGAGAGTAGGGCAGTGGTATTTCTTTAGCAGGTCAGGCAAGAAGAAAAAGTGGAAAAACTTTGATTGACCCTTGTTACTTAATTAATTCTGATACTTGCCTCTAGTGCTGATTATATGACCGAAATGCCATTCATCACGCGTAATGCAACCATTTGTGTGGAAATCCGTATAATCGTATAAGCAATTACATACTCCAATCTTAGGCTCACTCAGCTTTTGAGACAATTTCACATCTAGAAGAAGAGTTAACAATTGTCCCATGTTTAACTCTTAAATTCTAATCACATGATAACATTTATTGGTTTTTTGGTACTCGTATTGGGTATCTTGATAGTCATTATTTCCAGAATTAATATTCAGGTAGACACCCTGGCATGGCTGAAGAGATTCAGGGCAGGGCAGGGGGTGGTATTATTATTCGTTGGAGCAGTACTTATGCTCTTAAATTCATTGTTCTTTTTTGCTGACAGAGGGTTCAATTATCTGCTTGTTTATCCTACAGGAAAGATGAGTGCGGTGATGGAGCAGGGGATCAAATGGAGAGGATTTGCCAAGATCGACAAGTGGCAGAAGTTTATTGATGTAAAGGTTGTTGGGGCTGGGATAGAAGTGGATGAGAAAGAAGTTAGTGGACTGATGCAGCCTATCCCGTTAAGATTTATTGATCAGGTGACGGCTTCTGGCTATGTTTCTACGAGGTTTGAACTCCCCAGAGATGAAGAGAGCTTCATCAGTTTAGCTGTAAAGTTTAGAACGATGAGCAACCTTGTCAACAATACGATTGTGCCTACAGTGAAAGAGCAACTGGTGAACACAGCGTACATGTTTGCAGCGCAGGATTATATCTCAGGTGAGGCTCAAAGTTTCCGCCAGGTATTTGAAGAGCAGCTTAAAGGAGGTGCTTATGCTGTGGAGAAAATTGAGAAACGAGATACTGTATTTGCAACCATTCAGGATGATTCGAGATCTATCAAAGAGATTAAGACAAGTTATGACGTCAAAAGAATCCTTGAGAATGGTGTTCCTAAAAGGATAGACCATGAGCTGAGTGAAAACAGTATCATTGTATCTCAGGTGATCGTAGACAATGTGGAGCTGGAAGCTACCTTTAAGCAACGTCTTGAAGCTCAAAGAGATGAGTCGGCTAAAAGACAGCTGGAGCAGCAAAAGGTTGAAACAGCAAAAGATGCACAGCAACGAATCATTGCTGAAGGAGAGCGGGATAAAGCTGCTGAGCGTGTGGCCCAGGAAAAAGAGCAGGTAAAAGCGCTGATTGCTATTGAGACCAAGTTGAAGCAGGAGGAGACTAACAGAAAGCTTGCTGCAATTGCGCTGGAAACCGAAAAGTTGAATGCACAAAAGAAGAAAGTTCAGGCTGATGCAGAGGCATATGAGATTGCCAAAAAGGTTAGCGCTGGTATTACTCCTGAAGTAAAACTCCAGCTTGAATTGGATCGCGATATCCGGGTTGCTGCCGAGATCTCTAAAATCAAATTCCCTGAGACCATGATTATCGGAGGGAATGAAAAAGGAGGAACTCCCCTGGAAAGTTTGATA
Source organism: Cyclobacteriaceae bacterium SS2 (assembly GCA_019192515.1). Taxonomy (GTDB): domain Bacteria; phylum Bacteroidota; class Bacteroidia; order Cytophagales; family Cyclobacteriaceae; genus UBA7330. Next base: position 18,789 of record JAHCMM010000311.1, on the reverse strand, counting down.
GGTGCAGCCATGGCAAAGCAGCTACAAACATCCAAAACAACAGATAGGTAATAGAATAAGAAAAGTGCCGCCCCAGGGTGGCACTGTGTGTTTATACCCCCGCAATCTTAAAAAGCTGCTTTGAAATTCAGGAAAAAGTTGAATTCATTCTCCGCATTATAGGAATATTCGAATCTGGTGGTCAGATCATTAATGGTAATGAAGTCAATCCCCAAGCCTATTCCATATATCAGTTTATTGCTTAGCCGGCTACTTTGTTCATAATTAGGATAGTTCTTTACCCATCCGGCATCGAAGAAAATATTTCCATAAAATATAAACGGGATCTTCTGAAACTGTTCAAGTGGCATTACACTGCTGATGTCTGACTCCGATTTCCACAATCGTTTTCTTAAGGCATTTTTTGTCAGTAAGTATTGATATCCTTCAATGAGTTCCAACTCATAACCCCGGACAAGTGTGGGCCCAAAACCCAGACTGGTATAGTTATTATATGGTTGATCTTTTGGTGTAGCTATCATGCCTTCAATACTGTTTGCCATGTAAAACCCATTAGACAAATTGAAGTACTTTGAATAGTTTCCTCGGAACCTCCAAATGTCCACATCATCGATAATGCCCAGACCTACTTTGTGTACCTGGAAATAATAGAAGTCTCCGGATAGCGGATAATTTCGGTTATCCCTAAAGTCACGGGTGAAGGTGTAGGTCAACCGAAAGGCTCGTTGGGTGGTGGATCCGTCACCAAAGTAATTGGGATTTAGTTCAGGAATAGTATCAGCGAGGTTAATGGAATACAGTCCTAAAGATGTGTAGTGATAAGTATAGAAGCTGGGTCGATAGCTGTGAATGATACTTCCTCCCACAGATGTTCTTAAAATCTTGTTACTACGGGTAAAAATGGGCAAGTGATCCACTGTTTGGTAGGCCATATTTTTTCTTTCGGAATACCCAACATCAAAGGTAAGGCCATGTCGCTGAGACGGTTCAATGTAAGGTATTCGATAGGATAATTCCAATTGTGTTTCGAATCCGAACTGGGCAACTAGCCGAAGCAACTCATTTCTACCTCTAAAGTTGTATTGAAAGAGTTTGAAACCATAATTGACCCTGCGGAGGTCCCTGTTTCTATTCACCCACCAATCGTTGAAGTTTCTATCTGATAACTTAAATAGAAGAGATGGGTAGAAGTACCATCTTTCATCAACTTTTACCAGCAAGTCAATGGAGGTTGAGTCCAATTGAAGCTTCTCTATGGAAACTGAATTGAATAGTTGAGTATTGTAAACCTTGTTTTTGTCTTCTTTGAATAGAACAGGTAACCGGTAGGCAGGAACAGTATCCCCTTCCTGCATCGAAAGTTCGCGGGTGATGATAGAGCGTTTTGTTTTCTTATTTCCAAGAATATAGATCCTGTTAACGCGAATAGGGGTCATGTCCAATGTATCTGCAAGCTGTACCTTTGCTGATCGGATCTGACCAAACAAAGAAGCACTGGGTATGAGCAAAAGACCGCAGATAAATAGATGTAACCACCGAATACTAAAAACTTTCACAAGCCGAATTTTTCACCCCCGTCACTTTAACGTAGCGTATTCATAAAAATGCAAACAGAACCAATTTTATTGTTAGCCACAAATTTGATGTTTAATTTTGACTAGTGAGGAAATTCTTTCGTAAGCTGATTACCATTCCTGTTATTTTCTATCAATATAGTATTTCACCGCTCTTCCCGAGTACCTGCAGGTTTCAGCCTACTTGCTCAAATTATGCCAGGGAAGCCATCATGAAGCATGGATTGAAAGGTGTATGGCTCGCCATCAAAAGAATTGCCAAATGCCATCCCTGGGGGGGTAGTGGATATGATCCTGTTCCTTAGAGGTTTTCCAATGCTTTCAGTTCATCCTTAAATCCACTTGAGAGGATCGGGAATCTGCACCAGGTTCTGGGGTCGATATTAAAATCATCCAGGTGGAAGCTGGGAGCAATTCGTTCACGTTTCCACTGATTGATCGACCAAAGACTGAAAAACCTTTTGATGTATGTTTTCAGCAGGGTTTTATCCTCAAACTTTTTATTCAAAGCTTTATATACTTCTATTGGCGATTTCTTTTCTCTGACAGCTAGCTGTTCAATGGCCAATAAGTCTGCATAAGGCATCAAGTCTTTTTCATCTGTCTGATGCATAGAAGAGGGTCGTAATTCAGCAGTAGGCTGCATACTATTTACTTTGTGCAGCCCTGTGTAACCCAATTCCTTCTCAGCATATTCCAGCCATTCCAGGATGAAGCGTTTACTCACTGCAGCAATAGGGGAAATACTTCCGCTGGTATCGCCATCCATGGTAGCATAACCCACATCACCTTCGCTTCGGTTGGAAGTGCTGAGCAGCAGAGCCCCGGAAATATTGGCCAGCATCCAAATTACAGGTGACCTGGCACGTGCCTGAATATTTTGTAAAGCAATATCATCAATTTCCCATGACAACTTTCTGCCAAGTGCTTTCTCAACGGTTTTGGTGTATTCACAAACTTCATTGTCAATCTCCCATTGAAAAAATTTCGCCCCAATACTTTCGGCAAGTGATCTGGCTGACTTCAGCGTCTCTGAGGAAGAGTTTTCAGTGCCCTGATAGGCTGTGGTTAAAAGTTGATTTACCAGCTTTTTTCTTCCTCCAGTTTCCAGCGGAAGCTGTAGTTTCTCCTTAAATCCATTTTCACCTAATTCCTCCAAGCCTCTTCTGACCATTTCTGCCACCAATGTGGCAATACAACCGGAATCTGCTCCTCCACTCAGTGATAGAACAAATCCTTTGCTTTTACTTTTTCTCAGGTAATCAAATAGCGCCAGGGATGCAGCCTGACCAAATTCATCGATGGCCTTTTTACTGTCTGGATGAATTGCTGGAATGGTTTTTTCAGGATCATCAAAATCTACTTCTGTCGATAGCAGGTTGATGTTTTTGTAAGACAATCTTTTGTTTCGGGCTTTTAATGCACCTCCCTGGGCTATCAGGATATCTCCATCATAGATCATTCTACCAGATTCATTACCTAGCAGGTTGGCGTAGAGATAGGTACAATTGAGTAACCTGGAACTTTCAATGACGAGGTTCTCCCGATAGGCTGCTTTGCCAAAAGCAAAGTGGCTGGCACTTGGATTGAGGAAAAGATCAACATCTTCATTGATCAAATGACAGCCAGGTCGGTCGGTTCTCCAGGCGTCTTCACAAATTTCAAATCCGATCGTATGGCCCCAATCTTCTACAGTGAGATGACCAAGTGGTATTTGCTGCCCTGAAAAATCAATTGTGGTTGTTTTGCCTGTTGGCCAGGCATTAAACCAGCGAGGTTCATAGTGAACACCATCGTTAGCCAGCTTTTGTTTGGCATAAAAAGCCAAGGGCTTTTTGTCCCTGATGTAACAAACCGTATTAAAAAGCTGGTTTTCAAAGATTAGCGGTAACCCAACTGCTACCGAAATTCCCTGAGTGTGTTCGATGATTTCAGGTAGTTTTTCTAAAGCTTTGTTTGGGACCCACTCGCTCAGGAACATATCCTCACAACCATATCCAGTAATGGCTAATTCAGGAAGGCATAGTATTTTAATTCCATCCTCTTTCGCCTGTTTTATAGCCTTAAGGATATTGCCAATATTGTTATCCCAATCCATTGGGATCTGGTTAAGGCATGCCCCACCTATCTTCAATTTTCCCACTATTCGATTTTTAGCATGAGTATGGACTTATAGGCAGCGTCTTGTTCAGCCTTTTTCTTGCTAAATCCATATCCTTTTTCCAACGGTATTCCATCAATATGTACTTGCGCGATAAATTGCTTGGTACGGTCATTGTCATTGGAATTGATGATCTCAAATTTGATTTCTTTATTCTCCTTTTGGACCCATTCGATGATTTTGCTTTTGTAATTGGTGGTTGTTCTGGAGAGCTCTTCGAAATCGAAGTGAGGTTTGATGAGCCTGTTGGTAATGAACTCTTTACAGAACCTGAAGCCATGATCGATATACACAGCCCCAACAAGTGCTTCCAGTGAATCGCCCAGCACCGACTTATGAGAAAGCTTGGATCCCTTGTGCTTCTGATATTTCACCATATCCTGAAGGCCAATTTTCCTTGAAAGAAGATTCAATGATTCTCTGTTCACTATTTTAGCTCGCAGCTCAGTTAGAAATCCTTCTTCTTTATAAGGAAATCTTTTGAATAACAGTTCTGCGACTACCATTCCTATGACAGCATCTCCCAAGTATTCCAGTCTTTCATAAGAATCTTTGATCCCTTTGTCATTGATGGAAGCAGCGCTCACATGTAACATGGCGCGTTTATATAGCCCGATATTTAGTGGTGTGCGCCCTGTGATCAGTTTAAATTTCCGAAACAGGTCTCTGTCCTGACTGTTGAAAAGATTAGTCAGTCGACTAAACACTACTCGCACTAATGACGGCACTACCCGTTAAATTTACCCAGGATGACAGATGTGTTGTGACCACCAAAGCCAAAAGTATTGCTCACAGCCACATTTACCTCTCGTTCTTGAGCCTTATTAAAAGTTAGATTCAGTTTTGGATCTACTTCAGGATCATCTGTAAAATGATTAATAGTAGGAGGGATAATTCCCTTCTCAAGGCTCAATAAGCAGGCTATGGTCTCAATCGCTCCTGCTGCACCGAGCAAATGCCCGGTCATAGACTTGGTTGAGCTAATGTTGATGTTGTAAGCATGGTCACCCAATACAGTTTGGATGGCCTTAAGCTCTCCAGTATCCCCTAATGGAGTGGAGGTACCGTGAGTATTGATATAATCAATTTCTTTGATGTCTATCCCTGCATCTCTCAACGCATTTTTTAGCACGAGAATAATTCCTTCTCCTTCCGGATGCGGGGTAGTGATGTGATACGCGTCTGCAGACATTCCACAACCGAGTATTTCACCATAGATTTTGGCTCCACGAGCCCTGGCATGTTCAAGCTCTTCCAGCATCAGCGCTCCAGCACCTTCACCCAGTACAAATCCATCTCTGTCCTTGTCGTAGGGTCTCGAAGCTGTTGCCGGATCATCATTTCTTTCTGACAATGCTTTCATAGCATTAAATCCAGCAATCCCTGACTCCAGAACTCCTGCTTCCGAACCACCGGTAAGAATGGCGTTGGCCATGCCAAGTCTTATGTAGTTGTATGCATCTGTCAATGAATTATTTGAAGATGCACAAGCCGACACGGTAGCGAAATTAGGTCCTCTAAATCCATATTTAATGGATATCAACCCTGGAGTAATGTCAATGATCATCTTCGGTACGAAGAAGGGATTGAACTTTGGCGTTCCATCTCCCTGGGCAAAATTGGTAAGCTCATCCTGAAAGGTTTTAAATCCTCCGATGCCACTTCCCCAAATCACCCCGATTTGATCTTTATCAACTTTTTCAAGGTCTAACCCGGAATCCACGATAGCTTCATCAGCGGCCACCATAGCATACTGGGTATTAGGATCCATTTTTCTGGCTTCCTTACGGTCGATGTGTTCAAGCGGGTCAAAGTTTTTGACCTCACATGCAAATTGTGTTCGATGTTTTATGGGATCGAATCGAGTGATAGGGGCAGCGCCACTTACACCCTTAGACAAGTTACTCCAATATTCATTCTTGCTGTTGCCTAAGGGCGTAAGTGCACCAACTCCAGTGACTACAACTCTTTTTAATTCCATAAAAGGAGGGTAGGGTAATTACTTAACGTTATCTTCTAAATAGGAGATAGCCTGGCCAACTGTTGCGATGTTCTCGGCCTGATCATCAGGTATAGAGATGTTGAATTCTTTTTCAAATTCCATTATAAGCTCCACAGTATCTAAGGAGTCAGCGCCCAAGTCATTGGTAAAACTCGCTTCAGGAGTAACTTCTGATTCTTCAACACCCAACTTGTCAATAATGATTGACTTTACCTTTTGTGCTATTTCTGACATTTTTTTGAGGTTTAGTTAAAATTCTGTGCAAAGAAATACATTAAAACCAATATAATCAAACTAATTTAAATCCACTCTTGAAGTATGAATAAAGGTGGTTTTGGATAATTTTGAGTCCTGACTACCTTGTAATGAAAAAGAATAGGTTAGCAGCCGTCTATGACTTCGATTTTGAATTAATTGGCATTGTTTCCACGGCGAAAGAATATAAATTAGCGTGGAATTTGAACCAGTTAAATCTTTTCCACCTGGTAAAGGCTGATGACATAAAGATTGAATTTACCGATCACAAACAAATTCTGATATCAAATTTGATCTATGAAGATGACTACTCCATGGTTCACTTATTGAAAAATAAACTGATATCGACAAATAGCGGAGAAAATCAGTATCTGATCCATGAACTTTCTAGATTTGATTTTCTACTAAAAGTGAGAAATCTGACGGAAGACAGGTGGGCTGAAAAAATTTATGAGCAAATTCGCGATCTCAGAATTGCAGATTATGTAACCAGGATCGAATTAGACAGAATCAAACAAAAAGAAAATCTACTTTTCTAAATGTATTTATTCCAATTCTAAACTGACTTAGCAGTAAAAGACTGACTTATAGATGAAAAACCTATTATTTAAGAAATCAAAGATCGTAGCTACCATTGGCCCTGCCAGCAACAACAAGGAGACACTAACCAGGTTAATCGAGGCTGGAGCTAATGTTTTAAGGCTTAATTTTTCTCATGGATCCCACGAAGTTCATCAAAAGGTCATCAATATGGTCAGGGAAATCATGGATGAGAAAGGAGTACAGGTTGCTTTGCTACAGGACCTTCAGGGTCCAAAGATCCGGGTAAATGAAGTGGAGAATAATGGAGTGGAAATTGTTCCGGGTCAGCAGTTAATTATTGGGATAGATGAAGTGGTTGGAAATAGCGAGCGGATCAGCACGAGCTATAAGGATATTGTTAAGGATGCCAAAAAAGGTGATGTTATTTTGATTGATGATGGAAACCTGGAGCTGGTTACCGAAGAAGTAAATGATGATCACATTGTAGCTAAAGTAATTCATGGAGGTATCCTAAAATCCAGGAAGGGTATTAACCTGCCCATGTCGAAGGTGTCAGCACCCAGCATGACGGAGAAAGATGAAGAAGATTTGCAATTCGGATTGGAGCAGGAAGTAGATTGGGTAGCGCTTTCATTTGTGCGAACAGCTGATGACATCTATGCTCTAAAAAGAACAATTGAGAAATCTGGCAAGCACACAAAAGTGGTCGCCAAGATAGAGAAACCCGAAGCACTTCAAAACATTGATGCCATCATCGAAGCAACGGATGCTATCATGGTAGCGAGGGGCGATCTTGGAGTGGAAATTCCAATGGAAAATGTACCTATTGCGCAAAAGCGAATGGTGAAAAAGTGTAATGCTCTGGGTAAGCCAGTGATCATTGCTACACAGATGATGGAGAGTATGATCGAAAATCCAAGACCAACCCGTGCAGAGACTAATGATGTAGCCAATGCCGTATTGGATGGAGCGGATGCACTAATGCTTTCTGCTGAGTCAGCGTCAGGTAAATTCCCGGTTGAAGCGGTGAAAGCTATGGCCACCACAATAGCAGCAGTTGAGGGTGACTCCAGGTCGATTTTCTTTAAGACGTCTGAGGAAGAAGATGAAGAATCCTCAACCCGTTTGAATGACTTATTAGTAAGGGCAGCCTGCCGGTTGGCACAATCGACGAGGGCAAAGGCAATCATCGGAATGACCAAATCAGGGTATACTGCCTATCGTGTTGCTATGCATAGACCAAAATCAAACATCTTCATTTTCACCAGCAATAAATACCTCTTAAGGCAACTGAGTCTGGTGTGGGGTGTCTCAGGGTTTTATTACGAGAAATTTGAAGGCATCGACGAAACGATGAAAGAACTGGAGATATACTTATGCGATAACGGATACCTGGAAAAAGGGGATATCTTCATTAATACAGCTTCTATGCCACTCCATTGGAAAGGTCATACCAATATGCTAAGAATTAGCCAGGTGGAGTAATCACTGGACCCCCTTAGGGGTTACCATGATAATCTCTTCCCTTTCTACAACCACAGCGCCCGGAGGATCTCCTTTTCGTTTTCGCACAAACTTTTTAGGTGTGTAAATGACCGGGCACAATGTTTCATTTTTCCTTTTGGAGTTCCATGCTGCGATTTCCGCGGCTCTTTCAATCACAGGATTTGGAAAAGGCTTGCCAGGGTGAAATTTGACTACCACATGAGATCCTGAGACATCTTTGGCATGCAGCCATAAATCATTTTTTGTGGCATGCTTTAAAGTCAGCTCATCATTTTGTCTGGCATTTTTACCGATCAGGATCGTATAACCCAAAAATTCATACCTGTTGAAAGGTTCAGACTTTTCATTTTGGTTGGTCGTTTTGGGAGAAGTTTGCTTCCTCAGGGCTTTGATGTCATTTGTCTTTTCAATTTCCTCCTTTTGACTCAACAGCTCAGCTAATTCATTTTTCTTGCTGCTGATGTTAGCTTCAAGAACCTCTATTTCCTTTTTCTGGTTTTTGGACTTGCGATAAAATTGTTCGGCATTTTTTTGAGGCGATAGCAGCTTGTTAAGCTTGACTTCAATTTCCCCTCCCTGGTAAAAATCGTGGAGTACTACACTTTTGCTTCCAGTCGGTATCTGATGCAGGTTGGCCATGATCAGGTTGGCGATCTCTTCATACGTGCGTCGGTTTTTAATTTCTTCCAACTTTACAGAGGAGTTGTTCAGGTAATGCTGGGTTTTCAGGATAGCTTTTTCAACTTGTTTGAGAGCATTGGATTTTGCAGAATTGAGATAATAATCGTAGGTATATTGCTTGTAGAATTCGTTAGTGGCTTCTATTGGATCATTCGTCTCTAGTAAAATCTCTGCATTTGATACTAACAGAGAAAGTTCTGGAGGTACGCCTTTATAGATCCGAATGGGGTTCGATTCAAGCTGCAAGAGTAAGTCATTAGTCAAATTCCATTGGTCACTTAATGTCTTTTCAGCATAGCCGAGAGATTTCATATGCCTGTTTACTTCTTTGCCTAGTGCCGGAAGAAATTTTTTAAGGTCACCATTTACTTCAATGAATCGGCTTTCACTAAGGTCTGGATTTTTATTGAGTTCCGATGGAATGATCGAAAGGTCATTTTTTAGTTGCCCTTTGAATATTGAATGGACGGAATTGCTTTTTGTAATCAGGATGTTTGATCGGGAGCCATGCATCTTGAAAATAATCTCAAAACCATTTTCGAGACCTAGTTTAAACGACCGTTCATAAGAGAATATACTGGCAGATGTAACTGTAACATCAATCAGTTCAGGGTACAGATCAACGTAATTCCTGTTGGCCTTTTTAAACTCATTGGGGAATTGAAGCAGACAAATGTCAGGGGTCAGAGAGGCTTTGATGTACAGTTCTTTTTGCTTGTTTGAAAATCCCAGGATTAACTCATCCTTATTTTGGGAAAAACATTCTGTCAGCTCAAGCCCAACCAGTTCAGTATGGAGAGCACCTGCTAACCGACGCAAAAAGAAATAATTGTGAAACATCGACGCAAATGTAGAATCTTCTGCTTAGAGGGTGACTTTTAGGCCATCATAAGCAAGATGCACGTTGTCTGGCAGTTCGGTTGTCACATCCCGATGTTTTCCAAGTTTGTGACTGATATGCGTAAAATAGGTATGTTCAGCACCTAACTTTTCTGACATCTCCAGCGCTTCTTCCAGGGTAAAGTGGCTGATGTGCTCTTTTATTTGGAGTGCATTTAATACCACAATCCTGGATCCCTTAATCTTTTCAATCTCCGTGTCAGAGATAGTTTTGGCATCCGTGATATACGTGAAATCGTGAATCCTGAATCCAAATACGGGAAGCTTATAATGAAACACCTCGATTGGGAGTATTGTAGTTTTATCNATTGAGAAAGGCTTATTTTCAATCTCATTTGGGTCAACCCTTGGTACACCGGGGTATTTTTCATCCTGGAATACATATGAATATTCACGACGTAATTGTTCGAATACAGCCGAAGTGCCATAGATGGGCATATCCATCTTTTGATGGAAGTTAAAGCTTCGAATATCGTCCATGCCAGCAGTGTGGTCTTTGTGCTGATGAGTGAAAAGAACCCCATCGAGGTGCCGGATACGTTCTCTCAGCATCTGTGCCCTGAAGTCAGGGCCAGTATCTACTACCAGACTTAATCCATCTACCTCAATATGGATGGAACTTCTGGTGCGTTTGTCCCTAAAGTCTACTGATTTACAAACCTCACAGTCACAAGCGATCACAGGTACACCCTGTGAAGTCCCCGTACCCAGAAATGTTACTATCAAAATTGTAGCTGTGTTTGATTGATTTCCCTATGAAGTTGTTTGTTTTTATCACTCAGCTTGGAGGTGTCTATATCAATAGATTTTAAGATCTCCAGCAGACTATTGATTTTACCATCCAGGGAAAAGTATTTATTGACAATGGCAATTTTAGTTTCTTTCAAAATACAATACCCTGATTGAAAATTACCTTTTTCATATCTGAGCACGTAATCTGATTCTGAAAAAATATCTTCAAGCTTATTGAGAAAGTGTTTGCTGTATTTAATTTTCATTTTGTAGATACTTCTTCACCACTTCTACGAGGTTGTCGTAGTTCAATGGTTTAGGTAGGTAATCATTGATGCCTGTGTTTTTGAAGTCTTCAAGGCTGTAGTTGTTGGCATTTCCGGTGATAGCAATGATCGGGATGTCTTTTCTGGCATCAGGAAAACTTCTGATTTTTTTAGCACATTCCATCCCATCCATCACAGGCATGTGAATATCTAAAAGCACCAGGTCATACTTGTCATTGCTAAGCTTGTCGATCACCTGAGCCCCATTCTTTACTACCACCACCTCATATTGCTGCATAGTCAATACCCGTTTGGTCAGATTTTGTATGACCGAGCTATCTTCTGCAACAAGGATTTTTTTATTCATCTTAGATATTAATGAAATTCGTATAACTCTCCTTGAATTCTTTCAGGCTTCGTTCCAACTGCTTTAAGTTAGACAATATATCTTCAAATTTATTCTCTTTTAATGACTTTTCCACTGTGGCGGCTAACCCGGAAAGTTGTTCAATTCCAAGAGTACCGGCATTTCCTTTAAGCGTATGTAATTCCCGTCTCATCTCTTCATAAGCTTTTTTCTTATAAAAAGATTTGGCATTCCTGATCTGTTGAGTGGCTTCTTTGTCAAAATCAATTAAAACGGACTCAATCAATTCCTTACCTCCATACTTGTGCAATTGGTGAAGTGTATTTTGGTTGATAACCAATTGCTCACTCTCCTCGGTAAATACATCTGTACTCACCCGGTTCGGTTCAAAATCAAGCCATTCCTTCACCTTGTCAATCAGAGCATTGGCTTTGATTGGTTTGGCGATGTAATCGTCCAGCCCTTCACGAATGAAGTTTTCCTTGTCTTCTTCCATAGAATAGGCCGTCATGGCAACTATGGGTGGCAAATCAGTGATATTGAGCTTTTTGATCTCTTTTGTGGTTTCAATGCCATCCATATCTGGCATTTGGATATCCATCAAGACAAGGTCAAAATGAACTTTTTTGATTCTTTTTATCGCTTCCAGTCCACTGGATGCCTCAATTACCTCACATCCTGATTTTTTCAGGATACTCGATGCAACATTTCTATTAATGTCGTTGTCATCTACCAGTAGGATTTTTGGGATGGCTGAGGTGAATTGTCTGGTCAGGGTAGTTTCTTCTTTTAGGGATTCGGCTTTACCTGGATCGATACTTTCTGCAGTAAAAGTGAACCAAAAAGTACTTCCAAGCCCTGGAGTGGAGACAACACCAATTTCACCACCCATGGATTTTACGAGTTCTTTGGAAATAGCCAGACCAAGACCTGTTCCACCGTAGTTTTTTTTGTTGGAGTTGTCGAGCTGGCTGAAATTCTGAAACAGCTTCTCTCTATCTTGCTTAGAAATACCGATACCGGAGTCTTTCACTGCAACTTTGAAAGTGTACTTGTTTTTTTTCTTTTTGATCACCCTGATACTCAGATTGATCGTGCCTTTTTTGGGAGAAAACTTGATAGCATTGGAGGTAAGGTTTGAGACCACCTGCATAAACCTTGTTTCATCAGTCAGGATATATTCCGGAATTTCCTCATCCAGGTGATAGAATAATGAGTTTTTACTCAAAAAAGCTTGCTGTGAATACAGGTCATAGATCTTCAGGAAAGTATCTTCGATTTTAACAGGTTCTCGTCTTAGCGTCATCTTACCGGCTTCTATTTTGGATAGATCCAGAATGTCGTTAAGGATATTCAGCAGATTTTCCGAGGATTTTTTTGTTGTGCGCACGTAGTTCGATTGCTCTTCGTCCAGTGTGGTAGAACCCAACAAATCGATCATACCAATGATCCCGTTCATCGGGGTTCGGATCTCGTGGCTCATATTAGCCAAAAACCTGTCTTTGATTTTAAGTGATCTTTCTGCTATCTCCTTGGCTTCCCTGAGCTCATCAGTGGTTTTTTTGAGCTGAGTTATGTCTCTGGCTACACCCTCTATTTCGTAACTTGAGCTTTTTCGATGTATGAGTCTGATGTTACTCAGAAATTGAATGGTATTTCCATCTTTGGTTTTTACGCTCACTTCGAAATTGCTCACCCTGTTTGATTTATAGAGCTTGTCGAAAAGCTCTTCAAGCGATTGGTTTGATTTGAAGAAGTCAGTGATGTTTCTATCAATGAGTTCAGAAGGCTCATACCCGGCTACTTCCAGAATAGATGGACTCACCATAGAGATCACTCCTTTCATATCACAGCGGAAATAGATGTCCTGAAACGATTCGAAAATGTCTCTGAACTTTTCTTCGCTCTCTTTAAGGGCATTTTCGGATTGTTTTTTTTCTGTGATGTCGTTGGCAATGACAGAAATCTCCTCGATGTCTCCAGACGGTAGTGAAATGGGATTGAGGAAGATATCTCTCCAGACTGGCTTACCTGAGATCGTTTTTTGCTTTTGCTGGAAGTTCACTACTTTGCCTTCAAAGGCTTCATCATATTTTTCTTTCCAGAAATCAATAATTCTTGAGTCTACTGCCTGGTCCTCGAGGTTCATGCCTATCCTGGGGAACACACCATAATAAGCTTTAAAAGCATCAGCGTAGTTTTTGTTGAACGAAGTGAAAGCATAGTTCGCATTGATGGACCAGATCTGGTGGGTAGAGCTCTCAAAAATGGCGTTGAGCCTTGCCGCCTGGTTTTGAATCTTTACTTCGTTTTTCTTACGCTCATTGGCAAGGCCTATCTGGCTGGATATAAAGTCCAGCAGTTCCAGATCAGTGTTGTTGTAGAAAGAATGCTCATCATATGCAGAGATGGATAACACTCCAATGGTAGAGTAATCCAGGTGGATCAGCACACCCAACCAAATAGTTGGCAATGGATCTTTGAGACGTAATTTCTTCTGCTCAGCAATCTTTAACAAGCCATCTGAGTAGATCATCACCGGTTTCCCACGCTCAAACGTGTAGTCAATCAATAGCTTTTCAACATCGCGCTCAAGTGACTTTTTATGGGATGCTTCATATTCATTTACACGGAAAACAAAGTCGTAGTCCCTGGGGGCATTTCTGAGGACAATGCTGAAATTTTTTATTTCCAGGATCTCTCTTAATTCATGGAAGATCTGCTTATACAACTCATCGAGTCTGTGCTGAGTTATCGTGAGATTCGCGATTCTGTAGAAAATACTCTGAATCCGCTCAGCCCGGAATCGCTCAGTGACGTCATAACTAATAAACCGAAATATTGTCTCACCTTCGTCTGTGGAGACATATATTTTACCTCTGACAAAAATGCTTTTACCCCGTTTGGTGACGAAAGTTGTTTCAAAGTCTTTGTTTTGATTTCCGGATAGGCTTGAAAGCTTATTCAGTGTTTGCGATCTGTACTCGGGATGGATAGAATCAAAAAAACTGAGGCTACTTACTTCCTTCTCAGAAAATCCCAGCTTATTTCGCCAAGTTTCATTGGCAAAATAGAGGCTCCCTTTCTGATCAAAAACCTGAACCAGATCATTGGATGAATCAAATAGCTGCCTCAGTAGATCTGGTTTTTGTTTTTTGAGTTCGTCAAAAGCCTTTTCTTTGTCGGAAAGTAGACGTTTTAGTCTAAGGACTTCTTTTTCAAGAGACTTGATATCGCTATCTGCAAGATCCATGACATTAAAATTAACCAAATAATCCCTCTTTCTGACCCATGGAGCGCCCAATGAAATTGCTGGTTTCTATTGTAGGCCCAACTGCAGTGGGAAAAACCTCTTTTGCGATTGAGTTAGCAAAAAGATATCGAACTGAGATTGTCTCTGTTGACTCCAGACAATTTTATCGGGAAATGGAGATTGGTACTGCTAAACCATCCCACGATGAGCTGGGGCAGGTGAAACACCATTTTATCAATTCACACTCCATTAAAGAGGATATTAGTGCCGGGTTATTTGAAAAGTTGGCGCTAGCTAAGCTGGATGAGTTGTTTGAAAAACAGGAAATAGTGATTGCTGTTGGGGGTTCGGGATTGTACTTTCAGGCCTTATGGGTAGGAATGAATGAAATCCCTGGTATTGATCAAACGGTGCGGGAAAAACTTCAGCAAGAGTATGAGAAGAAAGGATTAGATCCACTGTTGGATGAATTGGAAAGATCAGACCCTGACTATTATTCACGTGTAGACAAAAAAAATCCACAAAGAATAATGCGCGCCCTGGAAGTGATCAGAGGGACAGGAAAAGCTTATTCTTCATTCAGGGATCAAACGGATCAGGTGAAACGATCTTTTGAGAATCTAAAGATTGGATTAACCCTGGATCGCACTGTGCTTTATGAGCGGATTGACAGACGGATGGATGTGATGATAGAAGAAGGGCTCTTTGATGAAGCCAAAGAACTCCTGAAATACAGAGTGCATAATGCCCTACAGACGGTGGGGTACCGGGAGATATTTCAATTTCTGGATGGGGATTATGACCGGGAGGAAGCTATTCGACTTTTGAAGAGAAATAGCAGAAGGTATGCCAAGAGGCAATTCACCTGGTTTAACAGGGACAGTGAAATCAACTGGATGACTCCGTCTCAGATAGAAGAAGCCATCCAATTGATTAATAAGCAATTAAGTATTTAAGATTTCTGTAAGCCTCATCAAATCCTCATTGATAGGCTTTGATTTGGAGATAGCCAATTTCAGGCTGGTGTAAGTGATTTTATCGTTCACAATTCCCACCATTACGTTCTTTTCTCCATTGATAAGACCTTCCACGGCAGCAAGACCTAATCGTGAAGCCAGAATTCTGTCAAATGATGTTGGGGATCCTCCTCTTTGGATATGGCCAAGATTGGATACCCGAATGTCCAGTGCCGGGAGCTCCTGGCCTACTTTGCCGGCGATCTCCTGTGCATTTCCCTGCTCGTCACCCTCGGCTACCACAATGATGGAAGAGGTCTTGTCTTTATCTCTGCCTTTTTTGAGTGTTTCTATCACATCTTTGATTGTGGTGCTGGTCTCAGGCACCATGATTAACTCAGAACCACCACCAATACCGCAATGGATGGCAATATATCCTGAATGTCTTCCCATCACTTCTACAAAGAACACCCGGTCGTGTGAAGCAGCAGTATCTCGGATTTTGTCGATAGCATCAAGAGCGGTGTTTACAGCCGTATCAAACCCGATGGTGTAATCTGACCCATAAAGGTCATTATCAATGGTGCCGGGTGCGCCAATTACCGGAATACCGTGCTCTTCGTAGAAGATATTAGCCCCGGTAAAAGTACCATCTCCTCCAATTGCTATCAGTCCCTCAATCCCTCGTTTTTTTAGCTGCTCGTATGCTTTCGCACGACCCTCTTTGGTCATAAACTCCTTGCTTCTGGCAGACTTGAGGATGGTACCACCGCGTTGCACAATGTTGCTGACAGAATAGGATTTCATCTTATAGATGTCCCCATCGATCATACCATTATAACCATACTTGATACCGTAAACATCTAACCCCAGAAAAAGTGATGACCTGACTACAGCCCTAATGGCCGCATTCATACCAGGAGCATCACCTCCGGAAGTAAAAACACCAATGCTTTTCATTTGTACAATGTCTTTATATTATCGGTCACATGAGATTCACGTGATCATTTTATCAAACCAAGTCGCGAATTTGGACAAAATAATCCGATCATTCCATGATAGAAACTCTTAATTATTCTTTTATTACAAAATCATTCATTCAATTTTCAGACAAAAAATAATCTGAAAGAAAACTGAATATGAATACTAATTTAGGGGAATGTTGTTCCTTTGACCTCTCGGCGCTCAATATTAATGAAAATTTAAAATTCATTAAAGGCATTGTTCTTTTTACGCCGTAAAAATTGAAGCATGCAAATACCTTTTTTTGATTTAACAAGGCAGAATCAATTCCTGGACGATCAACTAGAAAGTGTCTACAACAGATTTTTAAGAAGGGGCAGGGCTATTTTAGGCGAAGAAGTAGAAGCGTTTGAGAGCTCCTTTTCCAGGTATACCGGATCAAAATACTGTTTAACCTGTGGTAATGCAACCGACGCCATTGAAATGACCCTTTCGGCGCTTGGTATTGGTCATGGAGATGAAGTGATTGTTCCTGCCTTTGGTTGGGTGTCGGCCGTGACAGCCGTGCAGAGCGTGGGAGCAAGGCCCACATTTGTAGATGTGAAGCATGATGGAAATATCGATCCTCAGCTAATTACTCCAAAGATTACTCCCCGAACAAAAGCCATTTTGGTCATTCACCTTTATGGACATCCTTGCGAGATCAGAGAGATTCGCACAATCTGCAAGACACATAATCTAAGATTAATTGAAGATTGCGCACAAGCTCATGGAGCCAGGGTTGGAGGTATTCATGTTGGTAATTTCGGAGATGTTGGGATTTTTAGCTTTTATCCAACCAAGAATCTGGGTGCGTTAGGAGATGCTGGTGCTATCATCACAAGTGATGAAGATATATTTCAAAGTTTGCTGATGAATAGAAATTATGGCCGGAATGACAAAGGTGAATTTTTTCAAATAGGACGTAATAGCCGAATGGATGAGCTCCAGGCTGCTATACTTAATGTGAAGCTGCCATTACTGGATGATTGGATTACAATTAGGAAAAGTATCTCAGATCAATTTAATGATGTGGTGGGAGCGTATATCAAAGCTGAAGAGTCTGTCTGGTATAAGTATGTGTTAAGAGTGGCTCGGAGACAAAACGTGATCAATCAATTAAAAGATGTAGGGATTGAAACCGGGATCTATTATCCATTCCAATTGGACCAGTTACCCTACTGTCAGACAGGTAAGCCTCCGTTGGCGATGTCACAGAAATTGGCACAAACCACTTTATCTCTTCCGTTATTTCCTGAAATGACAAATGAAGAAATCTCATACATTTGTGAGGAACTCAAAAAACTAGAACTAAGAAATTTATGAATTTCAGCAAAGGCTTCGTCTCCCACCTCGTTCAGATCGCGATTTTTTTTGTATTGGTGAGTATCTTTTTTGCACCCCTATATTCGGGTAAAACCCTTGTTCAAAGCGATAATGTGCAGCTCTCCGGATCGATGAAAGAAGTAGCGGACTACAGGGAGAAGGGGGAGATTATCCATTGGAGTAATAAGGAGTTTTCTGGTCTTCCAATTCTTACCTCATCACATCTCAACCCATTTGGGTTTTTTAGTCGGATTCTTTTCAATGGCATATTTCCAAAGGCCATAATGATGGTTTTTGCGTTGTTTATTGGTTTTTACATTCTGCTTCAAGTATTCGGGGTGTCTCATTGGGTATCGGCCATCTTTTCATTAGCGTTTGCTTTTTCATCTTTCAATTTCATCAGTATTGAAGTTGGGCACGATAATAAGGTGTTGGCAATGGCATTTATGGCACCAGTTTTAGCTGGTGTGATCCTGGCTTACAGGGGTAAATTATTTCTTTCGGGAATTATCACTTTCATTGCAGCAGGGTTTCAATTGTACTACGGCCATATCCAGATTACCTATTACCTGTTAATCATGGTCTTGGCTTATCTGGTGTTGGTAGTAGTTGATACCATCAAATCAAAAGATTGGATCAAATTTGGAAAAGCAACGGGTGTGCTGGCTCTTGCTACAATTCTGGCAATAGGTTGCAATTTCAGTAAGCTTTATAGCACACTTGAATATTCATCGTACTCTAATCGGGGAGGATCTGAGCTTAAGACAGAAGGTGAAACCGCCTCTGCGGGTTTGAGTAAGGACTACGCAATGGCATGGAGCAGTGGAATCATGGAGACTTTTACCATTATGTTTCCTTATTTCTATGGGGGAGCAAGTGGTGAAGAGCTAACCGAAGATTCAAATACTTACCAGGCTTTGGCTAGTAAGGGGGTTGATAGGCAGGTGATTTCAAATATTACACAGCGAGCACCGCTTNATTGGGGTGATCAACCGTTTACCCAGGGGCCTATTTATTTCGGTATCATCATTGTTCTTCTATTTATTATCTCATTATTTATTTTGGATGGTCCACTTAAATGGTGGGGGTTAGCATTGACTGGTTTGTCTTTACTTCTCGCCATGGGGAAAAATCTGGAATGGTTCAACGACTTTTTCTTTTATTATGTCCCTCTTTATAATAAGTTCAGATCGGTTACAATGAGTTTTAGCATTGGACAATTGATTGTCCCTTTGTTTTCAGCATTGGCTTTTCAGAAGTTGTTA
>JAHCMM010000032.1 GCA_019192515.1 Cyclobacteriaceae bacterium SS2 | reverse complement strand
TTTAATGATCCCAATACCCGACCGGGTTTTAGTGACAATTTTGATACGGCCTATGCTTATTCTCCAATCCACGGAAGAGAATTTTATTTGGGAGTTAAATGGAGACTTCTCGATAAAAAGTAATTTTTTTTAGTAATTTCAGGCCCGCCATGAAAATTGACTCACATATACACTTGTGGCAATTTGATCAGGAAGAATATGACTGGATAACAGATGAGCTTGCAGCCATCCGAGAGTCATTTACCCCAGATGATTTGTTGCCATTTCACCAGGAATTAGGGATTGACGGATTTATTGCCGTACAAGCCCGTCAAAATCACAAGGAGAACACATTCTTACTCGACTATGCAAATAAGCACAATCATGTTTTGGGCGTGGTCGGTTGGCTCGATCTTCAGTCTAAGAATTTAAAGAAGGAGATTGAGGAGTTAAAGAAAGATCCCTTTCTAAAAGGTTTGAGACACATTTTGCAAAGCGAACCTCCGGGGTATATGCTTCAGTCCAAATTCATTGAAGGAGTGAAGTGCTTAAGGGAATTTGATCTGACATACGACCTCTTGATTTTTGAGAATCAACTGGAGGAAGCCAATACTTTTATGGGTAAGCTACATGATGATCAGAAAGTAGTATTAGATCATATTGCCAAGCCTAAAATCAAGGATGCAGAATTAGTGGATTGGAAGAAGGGAATTAAAGCCCTGGCAAAACACGAAAACCTTTTATGCAAGGTATCCGGAATGGTTACTGAAGCTGATTGGCAAAACTGGCAATACGATGACTTTGTTCCTTACATGGATGTCATCTTTGAAGAGTTTGGACCAGATCGTATTTTATATGGTAGCGATTGGCCAGTTTGTTTGTTGTCAAGCCCTTACCAACGTGTGTTTTCAATCCTTGATCAATATCTAAAGCCTTTCGACGCTGCCACCAGAAACAAGGTGATGGGGGATAATGCTGAGTCTTTTTATAAGGTTTGAAGCGGAAAATCATAGTAGTTTTAAGCACTTTTTAATCCCCGAATATTGTTTTGGGATCATTTGAGTAATTATCATATTTTTTTGAAAATAGCATGGATTTAAAGTTATCAGGAAAGACATTTATTGTAACAGGTGGAGCGAAAGGAATCGGAGAAGCCATCTCAAAGGAATTGGCTCAGGAAGGAGCCAATGTTGTTGTAGCAGGGCGTTCTAAGGCAGAAGGTGATGCCCTTGTAAAATGGATGGAGGGGATTGGCTCCAAAGGTCTCAGCATCCATGTGGAATTATCAGAAGATGGGGCATGTGAGCGCGTGATCAAGGAGAGCATGGAGAAGTTCGGTGCAATCGATGGGATCGTCAACAATGCCGGTTTTAATGATGGTGCTGGCCTTGAGCATGGTAGTCCGGAAAAGTTTCGGAAATCAATTCATACTAACCTGATGCATTACTACGATATGGTCTACTATGCACTGCCGTATCTAAAGAAGACCCAGGGTTCAATTGTAAATATTAGTTCCAAGACCTGTGTGACAGGGCAGGGAGGCACCTCGGGTTATGCAGCCAGCAAAGGTGCTCAGATTGCATTGACGAGAGAATGGGCTGTTGAGTTGGCTCCATACAACATCAGAGTAAATGCCATATTACCTGTTGAAGTGATGACACCTCTTTACGAGAAGTGGATCAAGACCTTTGACAATCCTGAAGATAAGCTTAAGGAAATAGCTGCCAGGATCCCATTAGGCAAGAGAATGACCACATCAGAAGAAATAGCCGGGATGACAGTCTTTTTACTCAGTGAAAGGAGTGCACACACCACCGGTCAATGGATGTTTGTCGACGGGGGATATGTGCACCTGGATAGGGCAATTAATACTTTAGTTGGTTAACGCCTTGCTTCTCTGACACAATTGCAATGGGATGCCCCAGGGATCCCGCATCATTACCAGGAGTGATCCTTCATTAGGGATCACTTCTTCTACTACGATAGCACCCTCTTTGATTAATCGGTCCCGGTCTTTAGCTGAGTCGCTGGACACAAAAGCCACATGGAAGCCGAGCACATGTAGCTTTTCAAACTTCAAAAATTCTCCCTTTGGGTTGTTGTAAATCTCGAGGAAAACGTGACCGCTGTCATCGGCCAGGAATTTGGTTTGGGTCTCATTGTCTACCTGATGGACGATTTTGGCGCCCAGGTTTTTGATATACCAGTCGGCAATGGCTTTTGGGTCTGTTACATTAAGGGCGAAGTGTTCAAATTTCATGTGTTTCGATTTTATTGCGCTTATTTTTAGAAAGTAAATCTATCTAAAAAATAATTTCGAGATTTACCAATGGTGATGGTCCACTTAGTATCCAAAGAAAGCAAATTATGAAAGGAACCCACAATTCTGTACCAGATAAAAGAAATGACGATATTTTGATCAGCATCAATGGGGAATTGTTTCGCCGTGATGAGGCAAGGATTTCCGTGTTCGACAGTGGCTACCTGGTGGGAGATGGAGTTTGGGAGGCTTTTAGATTGCATAAAGGCACTATGGTTTTTGTTGACAAGCATTTTGATCGCCTATGGCAGGGAGCAAAAGCAATTGGCATGAAGCTGCCTTTTAGTAGAGAAGAATTGATTGAAATGATTTGGGAGGTATTGAAGGCTAACCAGATGAAAGATGGGGTTCACGTGAGACTCATGGTCACGAGAGGGATCAAAAAGACCCCTTCCCAGGATCCCAGGCTTACAGTTTCAGGACCTAATGTGGTGATAATACCTGAGCACAAAAAAGCGGATCCTTCAGTACGGGACCTGGGAATTTCTTTATTTACAAGTACCATCAGGAGAGGATCACCTGATTACCTGGACCCGAAACTTAATTGCCACAGCAAGCTACATGAAGTTCAGGCACTGATACAGGCGTTGGAAGCGGGAGCTGACGAAGCGCTGATGCTCGACATTCATGGGTTCGTGGCTACATGCAATGCGACGAATTTCTTTATGGTGAAAGGTGGAGAGGTGTGGACCTCTACCGGAGCTTATTGCATGAATGGCATTACCCGTGGCCACGTCATTGAAGTTTGCCGGAAAAATGGTATTCCCTGCTACGAGAAGAACTTTTCCCTTGTAGATGTCTATGATGCGGATGAGTCGTTTGTGACCGGTACTTTCGGTGGGTTGACGCCTGTAGTGAAAATCGATGGAAGGATTATTGGGGCAGGAAAGCAAGGGAAAATGACTCTGAAAATACGTGAGTTGTACGAGCAGTTGATTGAAGATCAGGTATTGAATAATGGGTAAGGATCAGACAACCAGGATCTGCTTGTGTGCCAGTCCGAGAAATATTTCCACCGCTTTGATGTATTCTTTTGCTCAACGAAGTGATACAAGGGTGGTCGATGAGCCTTTTTATGGGTTTTATCTGAGTCATACCAAAGCCAGGGAGTATCATCCGGGTGCGGAAGAGATCATCAGTTCCATGAACACAGATGGAGATGAAATCATCAGGGAGATTCTGGGACCACATAGCAAACCGGTTGTTTTTTATAAAAACATGACCCATCATATGCTGGATCTGGATATGTCATTTACCAGGGAAGCGGTAAATATTATTCTTACCAGGGATCCGATTGAAATGATCAATTCTTTCTCCAAGGTGGTAGATAAACCCAATATGAAGGATGTGGGGTACCAGGACCAGGTAGATTTACTAGACTACTTGAAAAAATCCGATGCGGCATATCTGGTCATAGATGCTCGTGATATCCTGTTAAACCCTGAAAAGGCATTGTCATTGATTTGTGAAAGGGCTGGTATTGAATTTGAAAAGACCATGTTGTCCTGGGAAGCAGGAGCCCGGGAGGAAGACGGTGTCTGGGCAAAATACTGGTATGACAATGTACATAAGTCAACAGGATTTGCAGCATATAAGGACAGAAGTGTTCAGATTTCTTATGAATTGAAAATACTGGCTACAAAGTGCCAGTCTCTCTATGATTATTTAAGCCAGCACTTTGAAACTAGTTGAAGGAGTAGTAGCCATGATTGAGTTCACCTGAAAACTGACTTTGCTGTTTCCCGTATTTTGCAACCTCACCTATTACAATAATGGCAGGAGAGCCCATTTTATGCTCAGAAACTAGCTCTTCAATGTTTGTGAGATCTCCTACAACCGATTTTTGTTTTGTGGTGCTACCATGTTGAATGATGGCAATTGATTCCTGATCACCACGGCTTTTCTTAAAGATCTTCACAATTTCACTCAGCTTGCTCATACCCATCATGATGACGATGGTTGCGGATGATTGTGCAGCCAGGTAAATGTCTTTTGAAAGCTCCAGAGAACTTGTTGTGCCTGTGATCGTCCAAAAACTTTCATTGGCACCTCTTTTGGTGACCGGGATACCACTTAATTCCGGTACAGCAATCGCACTGCTAATTCCAGGGATGATTTCCACATCTATATGATGAGCTAGCGCATGCTCCATCTCTTCATGTCCACGTCCAAACAAAAAGGGATCACCACCCTTTAGACGGGCTACATGCTCATACTGCCTGGCAAAATCAACGATCATATCGTTGATATATATCTGTTGATACCGATGTATACCTGGTTTTTTTCCTACGTAAACTTTTACGCATTCTTCATTACAGTAATCTAATAGTTCTTCATTCGCTAAAGCATCATATAGGACTACTTGTGCCTCATTTAGTGCTTTAATGGCCTTTAAAGTGATTAATTCCGGATCTCCCGGTCCTGCTCCGATCAATGATAATTTCGACATACTTAAAAATTATTTCGTAAAAATACGTAATAATATTTTTTAATGAGATATAAATATACGTAAATTTACGTATTAATTACGTAATCACTTAAACACTTCTCTATGAAAAAGGTCATTGTAATAGGAAATGGAATGGTTGGCTACAAGTTCTGCGAAAAGCTGAGGTCAAAGGCTGGAAAAGACCAGTTTGAGATTAAGGTATTCGGTGAAGAGACCATACCGGCTTATGACAGGGTTCATCTAAGTGAGTATTTCACTGAGCAATCAGAAGATAAGCTTTTGATGGCACCCCGAACCTGGTACGAAGAGAAAGACATTGATTTGATTACCGGGAAGTTGGTAGTGGAAATTGATCGGGATGGTAAAAC
>JAHCMM010000310.1 GCA_019192515.1 Cyclobacteriaceae bacterium SS2 | reverse complement strand
GCAAGAGCCTGGAGGATTTCTTCCAGAAACAAATACACCTGGAGACATTTGTGAAGGTGGAAAAGGACTGGCGCTCCAAAGACATTAAGCTCAAGCGCTTCGGATATATGCACTAAAAGCGCTTCTGTTACTCCCCAGCCCCGCTGCTAATATCCTTTCCGTAATACAGGGCATTCATAAACAGCTTATTGGTCCCCCACCAGTAAGCCCTGAAGTTAGGGTTATCCGTGAAGGTGATGATCCGTCCGCTACCCAACGTAGACACTGTTACAGCCGGAGAGTTTTTGATCCTTGCAAGGTTTTCCTCGGACACATAGCCGGAAAGCAACGGCTCTGACGTGTAGACCAAAGGGTTGGCATATTCATTGGATGATTTTTGCATCACCAGGTTGTGGTTTCTGAACAAAGGAATGCGATCATTTTCCAATCCATAAGCCAGCGGATGACTCAAATCCACTTTTGCCTCAAAGATCGCCCCACCTGTCACCTGGGCTCCACGGTTCTCATCCAGGTCCTCATAAGGCTTGTACTTGTCTTTTTCATCTGTACTTCCACTGTCATATTTCACGTTGGAAATAGTCCCCAGGCTAAGCCACTGTCCCGGGTTCTTCCAGGTGATGATCACACCCCCATCCCGCACCCAGGTTTTTAGGTTTTCCTTACCACTCTCCCGAATGGCTGAGAGGTTTCCATTTGGTATGACGATCCGGTTGTATCGAGCAAGCACCCTTCCGTTTACTTTGCTCACAGGCAGCAGGGTGACCTTCATCTTCAGCCGTTGATCAAAAAGGTGCCATACCTCCCCAGCTTCGTAGGCGCTGATCCCATCTTCCACCAGCACTGCTACCTTAGGCAGTTCCATTATGGCATGACTTCGACTACCAAGATCCACACCTCCCTTAGCCAGACCGGTGGTTAAAGCAAAAACATCTACCATGTCTTCTTCCAGGATCCGGTCAATCATACTTTCAATTGCCGCCCGTTTTTCCTGCTGGATCCCCACAGGGATGATCATTGTACCCCTCGGGAAGCTATGGGTATCACTGGAATGAACCTCGTTGGTATACAACACCACAACGTCCTGCTCAAGGAGCCGGTTGGCAGCCCGGAATGCATAATAACCATGTGGTTTGATTGCATAAGCATAAGCACCTTTTTGCCCGATAAGCTTACCCGAGGCTATGCGTGGTTCTTTCACCTCTTCACCGAGCAACCCGGCATTGAATTCTTTTTCCAGCGAGGTGTAGTTCAGGTTATAAGCCAGCGGAAAGGTCCACGTAGACACGTCGTAGAACAAGCTATCATTGAAACTCGTCCTGGTCTCAAAGATGCCTCTCACCATTCGATACTGGGGTTGATTGAGCGGCACGACATAGGCACTACCGGGCTGATATTGCTTCCCATTTTTAGTCACTGAGGACTTAAGGTCATAAACCCGGATCTGATGCTGGGTCAGCACTTTCAGCAATTCATAATTTCTAACCGGATCCTTTTCACTACCAAAAACATAGGCCTTTACCCGGTCCTGTGAGGCCAATTCGCTTGATTCTGCATAAAATTCCCGTTGAAAATCTAAAAACTCCTTCCTGTGAGCAATTCCTGAAGCCAGTGTGGAAAGCGATGTGGTAAAGTGATTTCGGATGGCCATGGGGAACGTGAGGATACCAAAAGGATTCTCCTGTGCATGTCCGCGTGAGCTGGCCTGCTCAAACAGAACCCCTACCGATCCATTGATATCAGGATAGGTAGACCCTTTGCCAATGTAAAAGTCATCATAGCTCTCCCTGGAATAATAAAGCGATCCGATCTCATCCAGGTATTTAGCATGGAAAGTCGCCATCTTTTGCGTTAGCTCCACGTTCTTTTCGGGAGTCCACGGATATTTTCGGGATGGGATCCCGGGTTGGAAAAAGAAGGTGCTGTTGGTTCCCATCTCGTGGTGATCCGTCAATATGTTGGGTTTCCAGTCGTGAAACCTCTGTATACGCCCCCTGGACTCAGGATGCGCCAGGGGCAGCCAGTCCCGGTTCAGGTCAAACCAGTAATGATTGGTGCGCCCTCCCGGCCAGGCCTCATCATATTCTCTATCATTGGGATCAGGATTGATGACATGTGATCGATGTGAGTTTACCCAGCTGGAAAACCGGTTCAACCCGTCCGGATTGAAAGACGGGTCAATGATTACCACAGCATTTTCGAGCAGCTCATCTATTTCGGCCCCCTGCCCTGCCGCCAGGTGATAGGCAGTCAACAAAGAGGCGTTTGCGCCACTGGCTTCATTACCATGAACAGAATAGCCTAACCAGATCACGATAGGCATGCTTTCTGTATTGAGGCTACCCGAGCGCGCCGGATCAGACAACAGAACGTGTTGAGACCTGATCTCCTCCAACTGTACATGGTTGGCCTCAGAGGTGATGATCAGCTGGACCAATGGCCTGTTTTCATAGGTCCTGGCAAACTCTTCCATGATCACCCGGCTGGAGGAATTGGCAATACTCCGCATATAGTACACCAGCTGATCGTGCCCGACATGCCATTCTCCGGGATGAAAACCGATAACCTCTTTTGGTGTCGAAACCTCCGGGTTGTAGGTCATCCCCTTTGGCAAATAGTAGGATAAATCGACCTGAGCAAAAGAGATAAAAGCATGAAACAGGAGAAGCTGGTACAGGATAATCCTCATAATCATTGATTTGCAGCCTAAACTAAACATTGTGTATTAAAAAGCCATGAAAGGAAGCCAAACAGTGAACCTTGTGAGAAGGCTTTGAGTTGATGGGTAGGGCGATAAATTTATTCACTAATTTTGCCCCCTTAAATCTGAACATCCTTGGCAAACATCGTTGCAATCGTAGGCAGACCCAACGTGGGTAAATCCACCTTCTTCAACAGGCTGGTAGAAAAGAGACAGGCCATCATGGACAACTCCGCCGGGGTGACCCGTGACCGGCACTATGGCTATTCGGAATGGAATGGTCAGTCTTTCACCGTCATCGACACGGGTGGATACGTAGAAGGCTCTGACGACTCTTTTGAGACTGCTATCCGCACCCAGGTGAAGGAAGCCCTCAACGAAGCCAACATCATCCTCTTTATGACGGACTGCCATGAAGGGCTTCATCCGCTCGACCAGGACTTTGCCAATGTGATCAGGGAGGTAAATAAGCCTACCTTCATCGTCGCCAATAAGGCTGACAACCAGGAGAAATCCTTCAACTCCAGTGAGTTTTATGCCTTAGGTATTTCTGACCAGCTTTTTCCGATCTCCTCCGCCAGTGGATCTGGTACAGGTGATTTATTGGATGAGGTAGTCAAACACCTGGAGCCGGATCAGGAGGAAAATAAAGAAGAAGGATTGCCCCGGATCGCCATCGTTGGTCGTCCTAATGTGGGGAAATCATCTTTCCTCAATGCGCTGCTGGGCAAAGAAAGGTCCATCGTGCACAATTCCGCTGGCACCACCCGTGATGCGGTGGATTCCAGGTACAAATTGTTTGGCAAAGACTTTATCCTGACCGATACTGCAGGGATCAGGAAAAAATCCAACGTCCGCGAAAAGATCGAATTCTATTCCGTGCTCAGGGCTATCCAGGCCATTCAGGATTCGGATGTATGTATTGTGATGCTGGATGCGCAGCAGGGCATTGAAGCCCAGGATCTCAATATCATTAGTCTGTCCCAGCGCTATAAGAAAGGGCTGCTCCTCATGGTGAATAAGTGGGACCTGATCGAAAAAGACAGCAAAACCGCAGACAACTATCGCAGGCTGATCCAGGAACGCCTGGGTGAGTATAGCTATGTGCCCATCATCTTCACCAGTGTACTGGAGAAACAACGGATTTTTCAGGCCATCGAACAAGCCATCCAGATCAATGAAAACAGGCATCGAAAAGTCACTACTTCCAAGCTAAATGAAAAGCTGCTTCCGGAAATAGAGGCCAAACCACCGCCATCAGTTCGTGGTAAATACATCAAGATCAAATACATCACACAGCTGCCTACACCGAGTCCGACATTTGCTTTTTTCTGCAACTACCCGAAGGACATCAAACCAGCATACGAGCGCTTTTTAATCCATAAACTCAGGGAGCACTTCGACTTTGGTGGTGTACCCGTCACCGTTATTTTCAGGAAAAAGTAACCTTGAGTAAATACCTCGAAATATTCAAACGATTCGTTCCGGAACCATCCGCAGCCTATTGTCTGAAATTGTATGAGCATTTCGGTTTTGAGTTCAAGATCAAAAAAAGCAGGCAAACCAAGCTGGGAGATTACCGCTATACCTATCCGGAAAAGAAGCACATCATCACCATCAATAATGATTTGAATCCATATGCTTTTTTACTCACCTATCTGCATGAGGTAGCCCATTTGATCACCTTCAATGAGCACAAAAACAGGGTAAATCCACATGGACAGGAATGGAAAAACGCCTTCAAGAAGGTGAGTCAGCCAGTGCTGAATGACGAGACCTTTCCTCCCATGGTTTTGGCAGCCATCCAGAATTATTTTAAAAACCCAAAAGCCTCCAGCTGCTCTGACCCTACTCTTTACAATGTATTGAGGAAGTTTGATCACCCCTCAGATGAGGTTACGCTGAAGTCTGTCAGTATTGGTGACAAATTCGATTTTAATGGGCGGGTATTTCAAAAGCTGGAGGTGAAAAGAACACGGTCGGTGTGCAAAGAGATTGCTTCCGGAAGAAGGTACCTAATCAGTGAGATCGCATCGGTAAAAATTGTTGATTGAACCTGAAATATGCATTAGACTTTCCATTACATGGCTAAATTACTTCAAAATCAAGCACTTAACATGATATTCTCACATCACCATAGCAGCTGCTACGCTTCTGATCGTAAGTGCTTGATTTTATTGTACTTTAGCCCTTCATCACAAAACTCTAATACATAATTCAGGTAAAAAATGAAACCTTTTTATCGTTTACACATATAAAGAGTGAGCCTGAACCGTTTTATTCATTTTAACAAACCTTAAAACCAAATTATCTCTATGAAGAAGGCGATCTTAACCCTCTGCTTACTTGTATCAATCATTTATTTCTCACAGGCTCAAAATTATTTCGAAGGTGGTCTCCGTTTTGGTGGTGGATTCAATAACAACGTGGCATTGGACTTTACTTTACCTCTTGCTGCTAAACCCAGACTCCATCCTACCCTTTATTTTGACAATAATGGCGTGACCATCGGTACCTATTTCGACTGGATGTTTAACGTGGAAGACGCCGAAGGATTGAGGTTGTATCCGGGTGTGGGTCCAGAGCTGTACCTGTATAACAACAGCACACACCTGGGGGTAGCCGGTAACTTCGGTATTGAATATGTATTCGACATCCCGCTCACCGTTGGTTTTGACTGGAGGCCAGCAATAATTGTGACAGGCCCGGGTGATTTTAATACTGATAACTGGGGAATCATGATTCGGTATCGATTCAACTAGTATTTTATTATTTTTTTGCGAAAGTTTTAAATTATTTTATGATTGGCCTTTTTTGGTTAAATTGTAGCCTAACCAGCTGATTATGGCCAATACAATTGCGATATACAATTTTAAAGGTGGCGTAGGGAAGACTACGTCTGCTTTAAATTTGGGGTATGCGTGGTCAAGGTCATTCAAGGTTCTTCTGATCGATTGTGATCCTCAGTGCAACCTGTCAGCAGCCTTTGGAAGCAGTCAGGAACCCAAGACAATCTTTTATTATCTGAAGAAAATGCTCCATGACCAGGCACCGGATCATATTGAGACGGTGCCGGTTACGCCATACCTTCATCTTTTACCGGGGGACTTCCAGATGGTCAATATTGAGTCCAACAATCAGTTCATCACCTTCGGTACCAGCATCATCCAGAAACTCACTTACCTCCTCAAGAAAGAATTTGATATCGTCATCTTCGACCTGCCTACCCATTTTGGTATGCTGGTGAAATCTTTTCTTGCTAATGTGGATAGTATCCTGATCCCAGCCATCCCTGATTCATTCTCGATTGCAGGGGTGAAAACATTGCTCTCCTACCTGTATGAGGTAGAGCGTGTGAAACCGCTGAACATTCTGGGGATCTTCTTCAATATGTACCGCAAAAACCTGCTACACCATCAGGAAAAATACAGGGAATCCACGGAAGAGTTTACCGATATGATCCTCAGTACTCAAATCCGAAACAGCATTAAAGTAGCTGAAGCTTCAGACGTAGGGAAATCCATCAACCGCATCAACCCGGACAATACTGTGGCCCGGGATTTTCTTCAACTCAGCGATGAGCTACTGGCAAAATTCAACATCAAATTCCTGGATGACCAGCTCATGGAATCAGGTTTTTTGAACCAGGGTCAGTAACCCGTAGGCGCTGACAGCCGCTTATTCATGATTTCACTTATCAATGCATAGAGCTTCATCGGTGCGTATGTTCGCCAGTTGAGGATATCGAAGGTTCCTCCAAAATTGATAAAGGCGTCTACATTGTAGTGAGACATCTCTGCGATCACAAAGTCCCTGAAGTTGATGGCAACGATCCAGCCGTCATCCAGCTCTTCCATCCACTCTTCGTAATAGCAATCATCACTACCATGAAAATTCAGGATGTTTTCCCCGATCAGGATAAACTTATCAATTCCCTTCATGTTGAGATACTCGATCACATTCCGCTTAAAATGCATAATGTCATTGTTCAACGCATCATTCCATTCCCCAAGCATCTCGATGATCGTGACCCCTTCATCATAGTTGGTATAAAGGATCTTGATATAAAGTGTTTCTGAGCCCATATAGTCCCATCCCGGATCAATAAAATATCCATAGATATTTTCAGAATAGAGGTCATAGTTGTACTCCTTCCCATAGAATGGCGATTCGGGATCCTCACTGGAGTCATAATAGTTTAACCAATTATAATATGGCTCAATCTGATGCATAAAACAAAACTAAAAAAAGGGACCGATGTAGTCCCTTTTTAAATATCGTGATTATCAATCTCAGTTAAAAAT
This sequence comes from Cyclobacteriaceae bacterium SS2, assembly GCA_019192515.1. Lineage (GTDB taxonomy): Bacteria > Bacteroidota > Bacteroidia > Cytophagales > Cyclobacteriaceae > UBA7330. Next base: position 2,810 of record JAHCMM010000310.1, on the reverse strand, counting down.
ATACCTCAGACCAAGCTGCATTCTCCAGATGGTTTCTGAGTTACTTACTGACCAGGGCTCTTCCCTGTCATTGTAAGTATAAATTGGCGTGTTGCCATTAAACCCTTCAAGCTCTAACAAATTATACGTATCAAAGTTCACAAAATACTGAGTTCCCCATTCCCTGTTTAGCAGGTTAGCCAGGTTTTCGATATCCAGCGATACTTGCAGCCTGTTTGATTTACCATTCACATTTAATTTAAATTCCTGCATCAGACGTAGGTCCATTTTGCTCGTCCACGGTGTCCTGGCTGCATTTCTTTCAGCAATGATGCCTCTGTTTTCACTCAGGTATTTGTCTCGCTCGATGAAAGCGTCCAGCTGAGCCCAAAGAGCAGCCTGGGTAGCAGCATCTGCCGGAGTATTGCCTGCCCCAAACACGATGTCTGAAGAGGAAACAGGAACATAAGCCTGATCGTTTCCTGATGCTCCGTCACCATTCAGGTCTCCCTGCACCAGGTAAGAAAATGGTGCTCCTGACTGAGCATTGATGAACAACCCGATTGAAGTAGAAGCAAAATCAGAGTAGTCGAAGATGTAGTTGAAATTACCCATGATCCTGTGTCTCAGGTCCCAAACAGAATAACCAACAATGGCTTCATCCGGGCTACCAGGTGTTGGGTTGAATTCCCAGCCGGAGTTGGCAGTGGTGTGTGTGCCACCGTTTACATCTTTAGCTACCCCGTAAGTGTATGCTACCGTACCAAAGAAGTTGTCGCTCCATGACTTGGTCAGCTGACCTGTAAAGCTGTATTGATAACCTTTGTTGGTATTCTCCAGCAAGAATACATCGAAGAAGTTGGTGTTGATCCTGTTGGTAGAATATGTGGGACGATTTTCCTCTGAAGGTATGGTTCCGTCAGCAGCGGGTACTTGCAGGTTGTCGTACTTAATGCCATTGATGGTCTTAGTATAGATTGCTTCAAAAGTACCTGTCAGTCCCCACGGCAATGCTGCATCAACTGCAAAGTTAGTTCTGAGATTCTGAGGCATCTTCAAGTTTTCATCCAGTGCGTCAATTTGAGAAGTAGGTGCGCTTGACTGTCTGTTTTCAATCTCTGTTCTTACAGCCGGATCGTCAATTCCAACACCTAGCTCGTTGGCAATGTAAGCTTCATAGGTTCTGTCACCATCCAGAGGATAGAAAGGAACATTACCAACGGATCCGGAGTTGCCTCTCACACTCAGTGTAGAAATCGTAGCTCCCGCATTGGTGTAGGCATTTGATATCCATACAAATGGCACCCTTCCCGTAAAGATTCCGGCTCCTCCTCTCAGCTGTACTGATTGATCACCCTTTACATCGTAGTTGAAGCCGATCCTCGGAGACCAAAGCAGCTGGCCACTTGGCACTTTGCTGGTATTTCTTTCAAACTCGGCCTCAAACAATGGATTATAAGTTGGTTTGTCCACGAAGATCGGAATATCCACTCTCAAACCACCTGTCAGTTTCAGCTGATTGTTTACTTCCCACTCATCCTGAACATACCATCCGGTCTGGATAAAATTCAGATCAGCAGGCTGGAATCGGTCATTGAAGTAATCCAGAGAATAAGCTACTCTGAACCTGTTGTTGCTGTTGCCATTGAATGTATCTCCAAGAAAATCATTCAGTCCTCCAAAAAACTCATAATGTCCATTGTATCGGTTTACGAATGAGTTGTAGATATGGAACCACTCATTGTGGGTTCCAAAAGTGATCACATGTTTGTTTTTGAAGATCGTAAAATTGTTTGTAAGCTGTCCGATCCCCTGCTCAAGCACGTTTCCTACCGAGCTTCGCTGTGAGCCTGCCCTGATTACGTTTCCGCCCTCATAAATATCAATGTGAGGAAATAATGGACCATAATCATCCAGGTTACGCATTCTGTTTATCGAAGTAAATCCAACGATAAGGTTGTTAGACATATTATCTCCAAACCGGCTTCGTAGCTCTGCAATGGNAGAGTTGCTTGTCACATCATTCAGATAACCATTATTACTTAGCTCCAGGATGCCCTGNGTTCTTGAGATGTTTTCATCAGTTGCATGCAGATAGCTATGTCGCAAGGATAGCTGATGGTTTTTGTTGAGGTTCCAGTCAATCTTACCGAAAAGCTTATTATTTTCTGCTCTTGGCACTAGAGTACCATAGTTACCCGGATCATAACCATAGTTATCAATAAGATGATTTCTTACCGCATCAGCAGTCTCCGTGCTAATGAAAGAAACATTGGAAGGGATGCTAGTAAAACCATCCAAAGTGGCCTGATCTACCAGTGTTATCTGGTTGGGCGTCTCGGACACCTGCTGTTCAAAGCTGGCAAAGAAAAATACCTTATCCTTCACGATAGGGCCACCGACTCTTGCTCCGTATTGTCTATTGAAGAAGGGAGCCTGCTTTTCAGGATTCTCGCCCAGTGTTTTTCCAACCAGATTTTCATTTCTGGTATAGAAATAAACAGAACCATCAATTTCGTTTGTACCTGACCTGGTCACGGCGTTGATACCACCACCTGTGAATGAGCCCTTGGTCACATCATAAGGAGCAACAAGAATAGAAATCTCTTCTATCGCATCCAGGCTGATAGGCTCAGATCCAGAACTACTTCCTGGTAAACCATCAGCGTTGAGACCAAAAGCATCATTGTTGATCGCTCCATCAATGGTGACGTTGTTGAATCGGCTATTGCTTCCTGCTATGGAGATCCCTCCGTTGCCTACCCCGGATGCTGCCTGAGGCGTGAGTCTGACGAAGTCCTCAATTGATCGGCTAATGGAAGGGTTTGTGT
>JAHCMM010000309.1 GCA_019192515.1 Cyclobacteriaceae bacterium SS2 | reverse complement strand
AGGTTGGTTCCTGGCGATTGTAGCCCTGGCTGCAGTGAGAGAAAAACTAAAGTATTCAAATGTACCCGACGGATTGAAAGGGCTGGGTATCACCATGCTCATTACCGGATTGATGGGTATTGCCTTCAAAATATTTATTGGTATCTCGATCTAATTTTGGGTCATACCAGGACGGGTTTAAATACTCTCTGAAAAAATACAGGCTTTGATCTTAGGTCAAAGCCTTTTTTTTTGCTCCTTTTGTAGTCAGCATAATCAAATAGAGCACTGAGACTTATTCTTACTTATTTTCTACGGGGTCTGCTGTTAGTGGTCCCTACAGCCCTGACGATCTTTATACTGGTACAGGTCATTTCATGGATCGATAACCTGATCCCGATTAATATTCCGGGAGTGGGACTGATCACGGTCCTGCTTACTGTTACCTTAATTGGTTTCCTGGCCAATACCATCATTGCCAGACCGATCATCAGGTTTTTGGAAGAAGTCCTTCAAAAGATCCCGCTAGTAGGGTTTATCTACTCGTCGATCAATGATCTCGCTACTGCCTTTGTTGGAGAAAAACAAAAATTTGACCGGCCGGTTTTAGTTCCCTTCGATGAAAACGGACTCCTGTACAAGCCCGGCTTTATCACACAGTCTGACCTAGAAAAAATTGGTTTGCCAGGAATGGTAACCGTATACCTTCCTCATTCGTATAATTTTTCCGGCAATACTTTTATTGTCAATAGTGAGAAATTGATAGCCCTCAAGGGTAAAAACACGGATATCATGAAGTATATCGTGTCAGGCGGTGTTTCTGGGAAGATCAAGCTCAAATAAAATTTTACTTCTTCAAGTTAAAAAGCCAACATTCCAACAGATATTTCGTAATTTGTAGGAAAATAAATACTTTATTCCTTGACATTGGAATTTATAGGTATTTAAATTTGTACAAGTATTTAAAGTAGTGGAACACCAATACGACATATTATTTCTTCCAATAAGGCCAATGTTCCCCAGGCGTTGAGCCTGCACACTACATCTATGTCCACTTACGTAGTGGATTTTCTCCAATCATTTTACATTTTTACAATAATTAACCTGCAACAACAATGGACAAATTTGTTGTATCCATAGGAAATACAACACATGAAAAATACGCTGAGGAGATCTGTGAGATGATCGCTGACAGCGCGCAAAAAAGGGGGACCGGAATCGCTAAGAGGTCTACCGAGTATATTGCCAAAAAACTTCGTGAGGGCAAATCTGTGATAGCCCTGACAAACAAGGGGGTATTGGCTGGGTTTTGCTATGTAGAAACCTGGGGTCATGGCAAGTATACGGCTAACTCAGGTTTGATCGTAAACCCGGATTTTAGAAATAAGGGATTAGCACTGGCTATCAAAGAGCGGGCATTTAAGTTGTCCAGGGAGCTATTTCCTGATGCTAAATTGTTTGGTCTGACGACCAGTTTGGCCGTGATGAAGATCAACTCCGACCTGGGTTATCGCCCTGTGCCGTTTTCAGAGCTTACGGATGACCCTGAGTTCTGGAAAGGTTGCCAGTCTTGCGTGAATTATAGTATCCTTGAAAGTAAAAACTTTCAAAACTGCCTTTGTACCGGAATGATCTATGACCCTGAGGAAAGGAAACGAAGATGGAAAAACAGAAGAGAGAAAGTCCAGGAAAAATTGATGATCTGGAAGAAAACAGTTTATAACAAATGACAGGAAAAAAGAAGATAGTATTAGCATTTAGTGGTGGATTGGATACAACCTATTGCGCCATTTACTTATCAAAAGATCATGGAGAGGTCCATACTGTGACGGTAAATACCGGAGGCTTTGATGAGAAAGAGCTTGAAGAGATTGAGAAACGATCTAAATCTCTTGGGGCAGTATCTCATAAGACCATCGACGCTACCCATGATTTTTATCACAAAGCCATCAAATATCTCATTGCTGGCAATGTGCTGAAAAATAATACCTATCCGCTTTCTGTGAGTGCTGAACGTGTCTTCCAGGCTACAGCTATTGCCAAATATGCTAATGAAGTAGGTGCAGATGCAATTGCACACGGAAGTACCGGAGCAGGGAATGACCAGGTACGTTTCGATATGATTTTTAATATCCTTTGCCCGGAAAAGGAGATCATTACCCCGATCAGAGATATGAAGCTTTCCCGAGAGGAAGAGATACAGTTTCTCATTGATAATGGAGTGAGCGGCAACTGGGAAAAGGCCCTGTACTCAATCAACCAGGGATTGTGGGGGACTTCGGTAGGAGGAAAAGAAACATTAACCTCAGATAAATATCTTCCTGAAGAAGCATTTCCTTCTCAGCTTCAGGAGAAGAAAGAAGAAACTATAGAAATTGAATTCATTAAAGGAGAACCGGCAGCCTTAAATAAATCCAAACTTGATCCGGTGACATGTATTTTACGGCTAGGTGATATATCCTCTTCATACGCTATTGGCCGTGATATACATATAGGTGATACAATTATCGGTATCAAGGGAAGAGTAGGCTTCGAGGCGTCGGCTCCTTTAATACTTATCAAAGCACACCATGCTTTGGAGAAGCATGTGTTGGCCAAAAACCAGCTCTTTCTGAAAGACCAGGTAGCGCTTACTTACGGAAACCTGTTGCACGAAGGTCATTACCTCGACCCTGTGATGAGAGACATCGAGGCATTCTTTGAAAGTACTCAGCAGCATGTGACGGGAAAAGTCAAAGTACGACTGGCACCTTACCGTTTTTATATTGAGGGGATTGAATCACCTAATGACCTCATGCAGTCGAAATTTGGTAAATACGGAGAGATGAACTCTTCCTGGAGTGGTGAAGATGTAAAAGGCTTTGCCAAGATCTTTGGTAATCAGAACATGATCTATCATAAAGTACACCAGGATGGCTGAACAGATTAAAGTAGGAATAGTAGGTGCAGCAGGTTATACGGCAGGGGAACTGATCCGGCTTTTGTTTAATCACCCTCAAACTACCCTGGCATTTGCCCAAAGTGAAAGCCAGGCAGGAAAACCCATTTATGCGACTCATACTGATCTTGTAGGGGAGTCAGACCTGACTTTTGTGGCAGACTTTGATTTAGGAGCCTGTGACGTTATTTTCTTATGTAAAGGACATGGTGAGTCAAAGAAATTTTTAGAGGCTAACTCGGTTCCTAAAACAACGAAAATAGTAGACCTGAGTCATGACTACAGGCTCAAGCAGTCAGGGAATGATTTTATTTACGGTTTACCCGAGTTGAACAAAAAGGATATTCAGACTGCTGATAAGGTAGCTAATCCGGGGTGTTTTGCTACCTGTATTCAGCTGGGTCTTTTGCCAGCAGCCAGACATCATTTAATCCATGGTGAAGTGAATACTTCTGGTATCACGGGTTCTACAGGTGCCGGACAATCTCTTTCAGCTACATCACACTTTTCGTGGAGAAATAACAATCTGAGTGTGTATAAAGCTTTTACCCATCAGCATCTCGATGAGATTGGTGAAAGTCTGACCCAATTGGATGGCGAATCTCATGCGATTAACTTCATTCCGTACAGAGGAGACTTTACCCGAGGTATTATAATCACCTCTTATTTTGCTACTACTGAGTCGGAAGATAAGATACTCAGCCAGTATCAGGAGTTTTACGCGGGGCAACCATTCACCCATGTGGTGAGTGAAAATCCGGATCTGAAGCAGATTGTGAATACCAATAAGGCTTTGGTTTATCCCAAAAAGCACGGTGATAAACTTATGGTCATTTCAGTTATTGACAATTTGCTAAAAGGAGCTTCCGGTCAGGCCTTACAGAATATGAACCTGATGTTTGGTCTGGATGAAACAATGGGCTTGAAACTAAAGTCAATCGCTTTTTAAAATCATTATGGATTCAAAGGAACAAACAATAGCCGTAATAGGAGCCGGAAATCTAGGTGTTGCCATTGCTCAGGGGATAGTGGAAAAAGGGGTGCGTAAACCCGAGGAAATGATCCTGACACGCAGAAATATTGAGAGCATTGACTATCTCAAAAAACAGGGATTCAGAATTACTCAGAGCAACCTGCAGGCAGTGGAGCAGTCCAGAATCGTGATGCTTTGTGTACAACCCAAGCAGGTAAAGCAAGTGATCCAGGAGATCAATACGAAGCTCAACAAAGATCATATCATCGTCTCTGTGATCACCGGCGTAAAGATTGATGAGATCCATAAAGAACTGAAGCTGGATCTGCCCGTGATCCGTGCCATGCCTAATACAGCCATCAGTATTGGTGAATCGATGACCTGTATAGCTTCCAAAAATGCCACCGCACATATGGAGGAGATCGAACTGCTATTTGGTACGTTGGGTTTGACCCTTGTGATAGAGGAGAAACTTATGCAGGCAGCTACCGTACTGGGTGCCAGCGGTATCGCATTCTTCCTTCGATTCCTGCGGGCAGCCACACAGGGAGGGATCCAGATGGGCTTTGACGCGGAAGAGGCTCAGATGATTGCTGTGCAGACTGCCAAGGGTGCTGCATCGCTCATTTTAACCAACAAGCAACACCCTGAAGTTGAAATTGATAAGGTAACTACCCCTGAGGGCTGTACAATCGAAGGATTGAATGAGATGGAGCATCAGGGATTGAGCTCCGCATTGATCAAAGGATTGATGGTATCTTACAACAAAATCAAAAACATCAAATGAACCATTTTTTGTCTGTAGAGGATGTGCCCGACCCGGAAGGGTTGGTTGACGAAGCATTAAAACTGAAGAAAAAACCCTTTTCATTTCAGAAACTTGGCAGGAACAAAACACTGGGAATGCTTTTTTTCAATGCCAGCCTGCGAACAAGGATGAGTACCCAGGTAGCTGCGAGGAATCTGGGAATGGAGGTCATCGTGATGAATGTGAGTCAGGACTCCTGGCAGATAGAGACCGAAGATGGTGTGGTGATGAATGGAGATAAAGCCGAGCATGTGCGTGAGGCTGCTGCCGTAATGGGTCAATACTGTGACGTGCTGGCTATCAGATCTTTCCCTACGCTGAAAGACAAGAAAAAAGATTATGCAGAGGAATTGATGCATCAGTTCAGTAGGTTTGCTGGCGTGCCTATATTAAGCATGGAGTCAGCTACGCTGCATCCTCTTCAGGGATTGGCAGATATGATGACCATTTCTGAGTACAAAAAAGTGGAGAAACCAAAAGTAGTGCTTACCTGGGCTCCCCATGTAAAACCACTTCCACAGGCTGTTCCAAACTCATTCACTCAATGGTCCCGAAAGATGGACTATGATTTTGTGATTACACATCCGGAAGGTATGGAGCTTCCCAAACGTTTCAGGCAGGATGCACACATTGAGTACGACCAGGACAAAGCCCTGGCAGGAGCCGACTTTGTCTATGTGAAAAACTGGTCTTCTTACAAAAACTACGGTATGCTGGGTTTGGGAAAAGACTGGATGTTTTCACAGAAAAAGCTAGGGCTTACGAATGACGCGAAAGTTATGCATTGTCTTCCTGTGAGACGAAATGTGGTGATAGCGGATGAAGTGCTGGACGGACCAAATTCTGTGGTGATACAGCAGGCTGGCAACAGAGTTTTTTCTGCTCAGGCAGTGATCAAAAGACTACTCGAAAGCTTATAAAATGGAAAAAGTACATGTGATCAAAGTGGGTGGAGCAGTCATTGAAGACGAAAAGAAACTTTCGGTTTTTCTGGACAGCTTTTCAGCCATCAAAGAGAAAAAAATATTGATCCATGGTGGTGGTAGAGTGGCTACCGATATCGGAAAGAAACTAGGCATTGAGCCCACCATGGTAGAGGGTAGGAGGGTGACAGATGAAGAAACCCTTGACCTGGTAACGATGGTTTATGGTGGACTGGTGAATAAAAAACTGGTTGCCCGGTTGCAGAAAATGGATCAAAATGGGATTGGATTGACCGGTGCAGATGGCTCATTGATTGTATCCAAAAAAAGACCGATCCGAAATGGTGTGGACTATGGCTGGGTTGGAGACCCTATCCGTGTAAACGTAAAGATTGTTGCTGACTTGCTGAAAGCGGGTTTGATTCCAGTGATCGCCCCGTTGACACATGATGGGAATGGGCAGATTTTTAATACGAATGCAGACACAATGGCCGGGGTAATGGCCAAAGCCCTTGTGG
>JAHCMM010000308.1 GCA_019192515.1 Cyclobacteriaceae bacterium SS2 | reverse complement strand
TGGTCTGGACACGGATATCCGACGCATCCCGGCACATCTGCAGAAGCTGGATGATCCCATCTTTGAATTTAATAAGCAGATCATTGATGCTACCTATCCATATGCAGTAGCGTATAAACCAAATGTAGCTTTCTACGAGGCGCATGGAGTAAAAGGATGGGAATCACTCCAAAAGACCATCGAATACATCCCGAAAGAGTGCTTTACAATTGCCGATGCAAAAAGAGCTGATATTGGCAATACATCTAACATGTACGCTCGGTGCTTTTTTGAAGAAATGCAATTTGACTCTGTGACAATAGCTCCTTATATGGGGGAGGATTCCGTAACACCCTTTCTTCAGCATGAAGGCAAATGGGCCATTGTTTTGGCTGCTACCTCCAACCCCGGACATTTTGATTTTCAAGACCTGATCATAAACGGGCAAAGTGAGAAACTTTATGAGGTGGTACTGAAGAAAACCTCACAATGGGGCACACCAGACAACATGATGTATGTAGTAGGCGCAACCCGTGTAGAATCATTGGTAACTGTCCGAACCATCGTACCTGATCACTTTCTTTTGATTCCGGGTGTAGGTGCACAGGGTGGAGACCTTGAGCAAGTCTGTAAATATGGAATGAATAAACAATGCGGATTGCTTGTAAACTCTTCCCGGGCAATCATCTATGCTTCCTCTGGAAAAGACTTCGCTGAAGTAGCTGGAAAGGAAGCTCAATCAATCCAGCAGCAAATGGAAGTCCAGCTAGGCAAATTTTTCTGACGTTATTTGTTATATTGGATAACCAAATCAGTTATCCGATATGGATGAGTACTTTCTACACTATCTCTGGAAATTTCAAAAGTTCGAACAAAAACCTTTTCAGCTGACTGACGGGTCCATGCTTCAGGTATTTCATCCAGGTCATTCAAACCAGAATGCGGGACCTGATTTTTTGGAAGCAAAAATCCGAATTGATGATATAGAATGGGCAGGAGCTGTGGAAATCCACCACAAAGCCTCAGACTGGATCCATCACAATCACCAGTCAGATAAAAAATACGACGCTGTGATCCTGCATGTGGTATGGATAGCAGATAAGGAAATCCAACTACCTGATGGCACAATACTGCCCACTTTTCAGATGGCTGATTATCAAAACGGTTCCCTTGAAGCTGATTACAGGAAATACATCAATCAACCTGTAAACATTAAATGTGCTTCATTTTTACACAGGATCGATCCATTGACGATTACCAATATGCTCGATCAGGCCCTGGTAGAGCGGCTCTCTCAAAAGAGTGACAAGATTCTGGCATTGGCCAGATCAACCAATGGAAACTGGGAAAAAGTTACTTTTAGCGTTCTGGCTGAAAACTTCGGATTCTCGGTAAACAATATAGCTTTTGAATCATGGGCAAAGACGGTTGATTTCTCCTTGCTCCACCGCTATTCAGACCAAAAGGAAAGATGTTTTGCCCTGGCATTTGGGCAGGCGGGATTCCTAAATGAGGCACCGGATGACTATGCTGTAAAATTGAAAGAAGAATATCTGCACCTTAAAAACAAACATCAGCTGAGCCCCATGATGGAACGTCATCACTGGAAATTTTCCAGGCTTAGACCAGCCAACTTTCCCACTGTGAGGATGGCAGAGCTCCTGAGTATGTATCTGAAAAAACAAAGCTTCTTTTCTTCTCTTATCAACGCAACTGATATCAAGGAGGTTAATCAGCTTTTAAAGGCTGATTTGCCGGAGTATTGGAAAAACCACTATGACTTTGGAATGAAGCTTCAAAAGAGAACCAATAACCTGGGTCAAGCTTCCATAGACATACTAATTATCAACACTGTGGCCCCTCTGCTTGCTGCCTACAGCAGATACATAGATGACCAGGCCTTCATGGACCGGGCAATTCTTTTCCTCAATGCCATTTCAGCCGAAGAGAACAAGATCACGAGAGAGTGGTCAGACCTTGGGTTGTCTATAAACAATGCTGCCGATAGCCAGGCATTGATCCAACGCTATAAAAATTATTGTATCAAAAAAAGATGCCTCAACTGTAATATAGGGATTGCTATATTGCATAGCAGGCCATGATCATTGCATTCAACATCCTCATCATTCTATTGATCTGTTGGTGGATCTCGCGATTCTCACAACCATATGAAAAAATATGGTATTGGGTCACACTGGGACTTAAAGCCTGCTCCGGGTTGATATTGGGCATTATTTATATCATTTACCTGAAATCCGGTGATACGCTCTCCTATTTTCAGCAGGCACAGGATATTGCAGCGTTAGGAAACCAATCCTATGCTGAGTATTTCAATCGATTGCTGACCAATGAATTCCCTGAATACAAGGGAGAATACAGGTCAGAATTTTTTGCCAGGATGCTGAGCTTCTTCCTGGTTATTACCGGTGGTAATTATTGGATATCCTCGGTATATCTGTCCCTCATTAGTTTTTTAGGCAGCTGGTCTCTAACCAGAACATTGGCATTGACAGATGAAAAGTTGAAATGGCCAGCCTTGATAGGATTCATGTTAGTTCCTTCTGTCATTTTCTGGTCATCGGGGATCTTGAAGGATACGGTTGCAAATGCCTGCTTCTTTTACCTCTGCACTTTTTTGATCCGGTTTTACTTCAAAACCTCTACCTCCTTTGCCGAACATCTTTTTTATGCTATCACACTTATCATTCTCTTAAAACTCAGGTTTTACCTGGGTGGAGCGATCCTTTTTTTCATCGGACTGTTTCTGATCCGAAATATGATCAACCGTTTCATCAGCATTGGCAGTTTGAAATACCTGATATACCTAATGACAATAACTGCTCTGATTTTCGGAGTGAGTTTTATCGATTACAACCTGCAATTCAATCACTTTCCAAATAGTATTTACCAGAACTACCAAAGCATTCTCGAATCATCGGGTGGTTCAAACATTATCTCTTTCAATATATCACCTGACTGGTGGTCTATCATCAGGAACTTACCCAAATCCCTCTTTTACGGCCTATTCGGTCCTTTTCCGGGCCAGGGATCCGATTCATCGGCTGTTTACTGGATTGAAAACCTGATTATGATGGGCATGTTTGCTTTAAATATCTATGTGATCAGTAACCAGAAGCTATTTCAGATCAAGAACAAAATGCTTCTTTATGCCACGTTGGGATTCCTTCTTATAATGGCCATGCTGCTCCCGATAGCCGCACCTAATTTTGGTACATTGATGCGATACAAGTCAGCCTTCCTCCCTTTCTGGTGGATGCTGCTTCTCTATTACCCTTTTGTGCTTTTCCGCTCAAAAAAATCCGCTTAATCCATACCTTTGCAGCCTCATTTCAAAAAAAATTATGGAGAAAGCGGTAATCATATTCGGAGCAAAAGGGATCGCCAGAGCAGCGTTGGAAATTTTCAGGAGTAATGGAATTGAAGTCTATGGATTCCTGGATGATGATACGAAGACACATCAGACAGAAATTGATACGATTCCTGTATTGGGTAAAACCGATGATCATGGCTTCTTAAAACTAATTGGTCAGAAATGTGAAGCCTTTGTAGCCATAGATGAAAATTCCGTCCGCAAAAAGCAAGTCAATATGCTGATGGAAAAGCGTAAAACCATGCCGATGAATGCAGTTCACAAGATGGCACAGCTGAGCGAGTCTGCTACTCTTGGTCATGGAAATTTCATCAATGCCCGTGTGATATTAGGGGCCGGAACCAAGGTGGGACAGCATTGCATCCTCAATTCAGGTGCAGTGATAGAGCACAATGTCACCATAGGAGACTTCGTACAGATAGGTGCTGGCACCGTGGTAAACGCTGATGTCACCATTGAAAAGGAAGCATTTATTGGCTCAGGAGCCCTGATTGTTTCCGGAGTAAAAATTGGAAAGAAAGCCAGAGTCGGAGCGGGATCTGTGGTCGTAAGCGATGTGGCAGATGGTGAGACTGTATTCGGAAATCCTGCAGTGAAAATTGAAAAGTAGAAATTTTCATCGCAAATTTGCACCTCAATTTTAATCAATACTGATTTATAACATCCCGCTTGAAACGGGACTCGAGTTATGAAGAATAAGTATAGTGTACTGCTATATTATTGCTATTCAGCAATAGAAGATCCCGAGGCATACCGGGAAGAGCATCATCTTTTATGTCTTTCACTCAATCTCAAAGGAAGGATCATCGTGGCCAATGAGGGTCTGAATGGAACGGTGTCCGGTCTCATCGAAGACTGTGAAAAGTATATGGAAGCCGTAAAATCAGATCCAAGATTTGCCCACACAGAGTTCAAGGTTGATTATGTAGAAGATCATACTTTCACCAAGCTGCATGTCCGCACAAAACCAGAGATCGTTCATTCTACCATCCGACTGGACCCAAGAAAGAAAACCGGTGGCTATGTAGAGCCCGATGAATTCAGAAAAATCCTGAAAGAGAAACCAGAAGATGTGGTGATTCTGGATGTAAGATCAAATTACGAGCATCATATCGGTAAGTTTAAAGATGCGGTCACGCTGGATATTGAAAATTTCAGGGATTTTCCGGATAAGGTGAATGAACTTGAAAAGTACAAGGATAAAAAGGTAATCACCTACTGTACCGGCGGAATAAAATGCGAAAAAGCCAGCGCTTATCTCCTGGATCAGGGGTTCGAAAACGTGTATCAATTGCATGGAGGTATCATCAAATATGGCATTGAAGCCGAGGGAGAAGACTTCGAAGGCAAATGCTATGTCTTTGACAATCGGATTGTAAAGGACGTAAATACAGTCAATCCCAAAGTGATCTCTAAATGTTATGTCACTGGTATCCCAACGGACAGGATGGTGAATTGTGCCAACCCACATTGCAACAAACACATTCCAATGAGTGAAGAAGGAGCTGCGGTTTACAATGGTTGTTGCTCAGAGGAATGCAGTAAAAATCCTGATACCCGACCCTATGACGGAACGGGATATTACCAAAAAAACATGAATGGATACAATCCATATAAGGGATTAAAGAGAAGAAATGCATAAATTGGGCTGGGTTACTACCAATCATGCCAGCTAAGTATTCCGAAACTGACCTAATTCTCAATAGAGATGGAAGCATATACCATCTCAATCTGAAGCCAGAAAATATTTCTGACAAGATCATCACTGTAGGTGATCCCAGCAGGGTACATAAAATATCCAGTCATTTTGATCATGTTGAGTTCGAAATGAACAAACGGGAATTTATCACCCATGTGGGCACCTACAAAGGCAAAAAGATTACCGTCATCAGCACAGGCATGGGCACTGATAATGTGGAGATCCTCTTGACGGAGCTGGATGCTCTGGTAAATATTGATTTGAAAAACCGGGTGCCTAAATCCAGGAAGAAGAAATTGAGCATCGTTCGGATAGGGACTTCAGCCAGTATTCAGGAAGACATCCGATTGGGTAGCCATGTACTCTCAGAGTATGCGATAGGGTTGGATCCTTTGATTCATTTCTACAAGTACAGCATGGGTGATTTTGAGCAAAAAGTGTGTGATTTAATCCAGAAAGACCTCGCTTTGCCTTACCCACCCTACTGTGTGAAAGCATCAGAAAGATTGACCAATCTGTTTAAAAAAGACATGATTCTGGGGAATACGGTAACTTGTCATGGATTCTACGCGCCCCAAGCCAGGGTACTTCGAGTCCCCATCAAATATCCGCATCTGGTAGATAAACTCAGTCTTTTTCACGTCGAGGATCTTTGGCTTACCAACCTGGAAATGGAAACAGCTGGCTATTATGCATTGGCAAATATCCTGGGACATGACATGGTAAGCCTTAATGCGATTGTGGCAAACAGGGCAAAAAATAAATATTCGAAAGACCCCAACAGGATTGTAGATGGGTTGATCAGAAAAGTGCTTGAGCTTATCTGATTACTTCTTTTTCTTCTTTTGTGAGTCTGTGAAGGCAGTTTCCACAGCTAGCTTAAGTTCGTGTACTGCAGTTACCAGGTGTTGCTTGATTTCCTGCCACTTGTCGTCATTCTTATCCTTGTAGGCCCTGAAATCAGATTCCAGCTTTGACTTTCTCTTTTTGAGTTCCCGGATCCGGTCTTCTATGTCATCCCTTACCTCCCCTCCGGCGTTTTTGGTCTCATTGATGAGCACATCAATTTTCTTTCCCAACTCCGACAAAATCTCCTCCACTTGTCCTTTTGTATCTTTGGCCATGGTCAATGCTGATTTTCAAAATTGAAATTAACCCATTCAGGTTAGATATCCAACAAAGCTCTGACCGAGTATGTTTTACCAACAGTAACCTTTTAAAAAATAATTTTCATTTTTTCTTTTAAGATTTGATTTTTATCACTCCTTTTATACTTTTCAAAAAAAATCGAGTATGCCCGACGCAAAGCCAAGAGTAATAAAGGATTTTGAGAAGCTGGATGCAATGATCCAGGAACAGGTGAAGCTTGCATATCCATCAGGGTTCTACAATTCACTCATCCACTATTATAACAAGGAAGGAGCCAGAGTATCTGCACTGCCTTTTGAAACAGACGAAAAGTATTATCTCATCAGAATGACACGAGAAGAAGCAAAAGAAATTGTGTCACAAGACGAGGACTTTGATGATGATGGTAATCTAAAAGAAACCGTAAAGGATGACTATGAAGACAAATACAGCGATGTAGATTACATGTCTGATTACATCCCTGACGATTCCAAAGATGATGGAGATGATGATGATGACTATTAATTAGTCTTCTTTTCCCTTTCTTCCAGCATATCAATACAATTCATAATAGACCGAACGGTGTGGTAGGGACCCTTCCAGTGGCCTCCCTTATGGCTCGATATGGCATTGGGATAATTGTCAATGCCCCTGTTGTACCAGCCACCCCGCTCCCAGTCTATCAGGTACTTTGATGTGTATGTCCACATTTTGATAAATTCTTCCAGGTAACCTTCGCCTGGATACAAACCATCAAAAAGTAACAGGGAATTCAGAGCTTCGGCTTCCACCCACCAGGATTTCTGATCATCAACAATGGCCATTTTATTGAGGAAGTAATATCCTTTGTAGTACAGGCCGCCAACGTCCTGATCTAGTCCTTGCTGGATGGAGTGATCTACCATTCTTTTGGTGACAACATCAGTGGTAGGATCTTCCCTGTTAAGGGACCAGGAGGCATCAAGAATAAGAAAGGCTGTTTCGATATCATGTCCAAAGCTCACATGATCATAATTCCAATGCATCACAGCAGAATCCCTGTAGGATATTGGCTGTAAGTCTATTGTATAGAATAAAGACATGTATCCACCGGGATTGGTAAACTTATCTCTTATCAATAACATCAATTCTTCCAACCGCTGGCCAAGTGTGTCATTTGGCCAGATCCTGTATAGCTCACTATAAGCTTCCATGATGTGAATACTGGAATTCTGATCTTTGAAATACTCATTGAATGACATCTCAGCGGGCTTTTTGGCCAGGTGAAACGGCACGCCTTCCCGGGTCAAGAACTGAAAGTAGCCGGAGTATTGAGTATCATAACTATGTGCGTTCATCCACCTGAATGCTTCTCTGGCAAACTCCATTGCTTCCTGATTCCCTGAGGCTTTGGCGTAGGCTGCAGCTGCATAGATCCCAAACGAATTGCCATATGCACGCTTTTCATCAGCCCTTTTACCCTGAGGACGTGACCCGTCTTTTGTTCTTAATTCATAAAAGCCTCCATACTCCTGATCCCACATCTTATTTTTAAGAAATTCAAACCCGTGAGCTGCCAATACGGGATAATCGTTATTCTCAGGATTTCGCTCCATGGCCTTCGCTAAAGTCCATAAATGCCGTGCCTGGGTAACTATAAACTTTGACTGATCTCCGAATGGCTCCCAGTTCTCATCCAGCATACTCAAATATCCTCCATCTACCGAATCTATTGCTCTTGGATACCAGACATCCAGCATTTTGTCTTTCAACAACACCTTCATATCCTCTTTGATCTTACCTAATTGGTCAGACTTATCCGGATTTTTTGGCTTTTCCGACGTACAACTAACAAACAGAAGACTAATAAATAGGAGGGTAAAAGGTACGGAATTAAGGTTCCACATGATAGGTTTGGGTTAATGTAAAGAATTAATTTAGAAATTTCCTGGAATAATATCACAGTTTCAATACCTGAAAACTTCGATTTTATCACATTATTGGTTTAATTGCGCCAGAATTAAATCACTGGTGTGCAAACAAACATTAAAGAATAATAAATGATCAGCTATTATCTGTTATTCGAAGGTTTTACCTCCGGAGGCATGCTCACCAATCTAAATCGACCCAGCTTCACTTTATCGGAAAATCGTAACAGCCGCGATTTCTGTATTCTACAATTAGTAAAAAATATTTTCAGTTAATTTTTTTCAGTTTTCAATTTCTGGCACGGGCTTTGTATCATACTGTAAACATAAGATTATTCATATTTGATATTAAAATATTAAAACTGATGGCTGACTCTGAAAGACAACGACTGATAAAAATTCTGAACATCATTTTGGTCGTGGTAGCGATTTTCTCACTTGGATTGATATTCATGTAAAAGCCCTCAAAAAAGACATTTAAGACTACAGTTTCGATTGAAACTGCTCATAGCTGGTTGGTGCGCCGCGGGATTATTTCTCGCGGCGCTATTTTTTTACATAAAACTGTATAAAAACCAAAACAGTTCTATTTCCTTAGAATATTTATAAAATAAGAGAAAAACCTATTTGGAATCTAATCGTTCGATCTCCGCACCCAGGGCATTCAAACGCGTATCAATATATTGATACCCCCGATCGATCTGCTCCACATTGTGAATGGTGCTCACACCCTCTGCTGAAAGTGCAGCAATAAGGAGGGATACCCCTGCTCGTATATCAGGAGATGTCATATTGATTCCCCTTAGTTGAAATGCCCTGTCCAGGCCTATGACCGTAGCCCTATGCGGATCGCATAAGATAATCTGGGCACCCATATCAATGAGCTTGTCGACAAAGAACAATCGACTTTCAAACATTTTTTGATGGATCAGCACCGTCCCTTTTGACTGTGTGGCAGTAACAAGTGCAATACTGAGCAAATCCGGAGTAAATCCTGGCCAGATAGCATCGGAAACTGTGAGGATTGAGCCATCAATGAAGCTTTCAATTTCATAGTGATCCTGAGCAGGCACATGGATATCATCATTTTCGATATTCATTTTAATACCTAATCGTCGGAAAGTATCAGGAATGATACCCAACATATCTACCCTGGCATTTTTGATCACAATATCAGATTGGGTCATCGCTGCCAATCCAATAAAACTACCTACCTCAATCATATCAGGCAGCATTGTATGCTCTGTTCCGCCAAGGCTTTTGACTCCCTCGATATAGAGCAGGTTACTCCCTACCCCTTCAATCTGAGCACCCATGCGGATAAGCATTTTGCATAGCTGCTGGATGTAAGGCTCACAGGCAGCATTATAGATGGTTGTTTTGCCTTCGGCCAAAACTGCAGCCATGATAATATTGGCAGTTCCGGTAACAGAAGCCTCGTCCAGGTGCATATAAGCGCCCTTCAGGTTACTTCCGTCTACTTTGAAGAAGCTGGTCTTAGAGTCAAACTCAAATTTTGCCCCCAACTTACTGAATCCTGTGAAGTGTGTATCAGTTCTTCTTCTTCCAATCTTGTCCCCACCCGGCTTTGGCATTTTGGCTGTACCGAATCGGGCTAAAAGAGGACCCAGAATCATGATAGACCCACGAAGAGATGCGGCCTTATCTTTGAAATCTGCAGAGTCAAGGTAGTCGAGATTGACATTGGCTGCCTTGAAAGAATAAGACTCATCACCGAGCTTATTTACTTCCACTCCCAGATCTCCCAGCAGCTCGATGAGCTTGAGTACGTCTCGGATATTCGGAATCTTGTGGATGGTTACGAGCTCTGCTGTAAGCAGTGTAGCAGAGACAATTTGTAACGCTTCATTTTTAGCACCTTGAGGAACAATCTCGCCCTTCAGTTGCTTTCCTCCTTGCACACGAAAAGAAGCCATTCCTTAGTTGCTTCTTCTTCGTTTGTTGCTGAAGTTTCTTTTGCCTCCTTTTCGGCCACGGTGCTGATGTCCACCTCCTCTGTTGTTGTCGTGAGATCTTTCCTTGCGTTCAGAATCAAAAAGATTGAACTCCTTTACCTTCTCAATATCAATGTCCAGCTGATTGTTGGACAATTGTCGGATGGTCTTGAGTATTTGCTCATCTTCGATATTGTCTTTATTCCAGGTCTGGTAAAATGTCTTCATCAACCGCCCAATGGTGATCACAGCTCCTTCTTTTTCCTTAGGATCTTCAAGCTTAGAAGCGTTTTCGATCAGGATCTCCACGCTTCTGCCGTAGTGACGGTATTTGATCTCATTGGACTGATACCCCATTCTGTCCGGCTTACGATCCAGGATAGTAGCTTCCGGAATAGGATAGGGACTTTCTACATCCATATCAAATTTTGAGATGATAAACAGGTCATCCCAAACTTTTTGATTGTATTCTGTGGCATCCTTGTTGAGTTCAGGATTGATCATTTTCATCAAATCCACCAGCAACGCTGCGTATCGGTTTCTCTTTTCTTTGCTATCGACTCCTTTGATAAATTTCACAAGGTTCTGCACGTTTCTGCCGTACTCCCTCAAAGTCAATTGCTCACGCTGGGTATTATACTCTAGATTCATCCAATAATGTTTTGCTCAAAATTAACCAAATAACTTATTTGGGTGGTTTGATTCACCATTTAATTACTTCCTGTTCATCAGGTCTTCTATCTCATCCGCATGAATAGGGATATTTCGCATCAGATTTTTTGTGCCTTCTTTAGTTATCAGAATGTTGTCTTCTATCCGTATTCCGATATTTTCCTGTGGGATGTAAATACCCGGTTCAACCGTGAATACCATTCCTGGCGCAAACTCCCTATAAACAGAGCCAACATCATGAACATCAAGGCCCAGGTGATGTGAAGTACCATGCATAAAATACTTTCTATAAGCAGGGTTATTCTTATCCTGGTTTTTTACATCCGTTTTATCAATGAGCCCCAGGTCTATCAGCTCACCTGTCATGATCTCCCCTATCTCTTTATGATATCTTGGAATACTATTACCAGGTGTAAGTAGTTCTGTTGCCATATTTTTCACCCTCAGCACGGCCTCATACACCTGCTTCTGTCGCTTGGTGAATTTCCCGTTTACCGGAATGGTCCGGGTCATATCAGCATTATAATTAGCATATTCAGCCCCCACATCCATCAGGAGCAGATCCCCGTCTCTCAATTGCTGGTTGTTTTCGATATAGTGTAAAACGCAACTATTACCTCCTCCCGCAATGATGGGTGTATATGCAAACCCCTTTGATCGATTGGATATGAAGGTATGAGCGTACTCAGCCTCTACCTCGTACTCCCAAACCCCGGGCTCTACCACTTCCAGTACCCTTCTAAACCCGATCTCCGTAATATGACAGGCATGTTCCAGCAACTCCACTTCGATATCCGACTTTATCATCCGTTGCTTATACAGCAATGGAGAAAGCCTTTCATAGTTGAACAAAGGATACCTGTCCATGCACCATTTGATGAAGCGGTCATTGGAAGTCTCTACTTTACTACTACTCCTGATATGTTCATTGGAAGGCAAATAGATGTGATCACACTCAGCCAAAAGCGTATGTAAGATTTGTTCAAACTCCTGGGTCCACTTGATATTCTTTATGCCTGAAGTCTTGGTCCCTTCTTCTTTTGTCAGCTTGTGACCTTCCCAAATAGCAATCAGTTCGTTGGTTTCCCTGAGAAAAAGCAACTCACGCATCTTAGGATCAGGGAAGCCAGGTGCCAAAACCAGTATTGTTTCTTCCTGGTCGATACCTGTGAGATAAAAAAGCTCTGAATTTTGTTTGAATGGCATTACCCCATCACCATTGGTTGGATAAATATCGTTGGCGTGGATGATGACAATGGAATTGGGTCTAAGACCTTTTATCAGGTCTTTCCTGTTCTCAATAAAAAGCTTATTATCTATCGGCTGATACCTCATGTTCTGTTAATTTTATTGACATCAATAGGTATGGATGTCACGCTTAAAATTAGCATTTCTTTTATTCATTTTCTCAAGTGCACAGGCACAACAAAAATACTGGGTTTATCAACCTGATAGCCTAGATATTACACATCTTCTTCCAGGTCCAAAAGCCATTTTTTGCTCCGACTGGATCAAGGCCTGCAGCTACTTTTTGACAGACAAACAGGCCTCACAAATCAAAGAAGCGGGCATTCCGGTAAGTCCGGTCAATCAGTTTTATTACCAACACACTTCATCACCATCCGGGTTTGGTTTTGCACTCGATCAGATTGATGGGCAATCGCTTGTTAATGAAGGACTAAACGGTCAGGGTGTAAAAATCGGTGTGATTGACGGGGGCTTTTCGGGAGTTGAAAAAGACCCTACCCTGCAGCACTTCAAAAAAGAAGACCGCCTCATGGCGTTCAGAGATTATATCAAAAAAGACAATCCATCGGTCCTTGCCGCACAGTCAGGTGACACCCATGGTTCAGAGGTCTTACAATTGATTGGTGGTTATCATCCTGAACGGGACATTTTGTTTGGCCTGGCTACCCACGCCAAATATTATCTGGCCAGGACAGATTTTGAAGGGTTTGAAAAAAGGATTGAAGAAGATAACCTGATTGCTGCCATGGAGTGGATGCATGAGGAAGGTGTTGAGATTATCAATATTTCTTTGGGATACACTAAAGGATTTAATAATAAGAGTGAAAATTATCGACCCGAGCAAATGGACGGACAAACCTCAGCGGTAGCAAAAGCAGTAGAGCATGCTGCCACTGAAAAAGGTATGTTGATTGTAGTTGCCGCAGGAAATGAAGCCAATATTTTAGGATGGAATGTCCTGTCAACACCTGGGGATGCCGAACATGCATTGACTGTCGGTTCGTCTCAACTGTTAGTATGGGACAAAGCGCGGTTTAGTTCCATTGGCCCCACATTCCTAAGCTATACAAAACCGGATGTAGTTGTATTTTCCGGTACTGGAACCTCCTATTCCGCGCCAATAATTACTGGACTTGCAGCTTGTATTAAACAATTTGATAGAGAACTCTCAAACCTTGAGATCATAGAAATCATCAGGAAATCAGGCCATTTGTATCCTTATCCTAATAATTATTTAGGTTTTGGAGTACCGCAATGTGAAAATATCTTGAAGATCCTGAGAGACAGATCAAATGAAATTGAGCGACCTGAGATCGTTCGTACGAGCAAAAACAAGATCAAAATACCTTTAACACTAAAGGAGAATCGGATCGTCCTTTATCATAAGAATGAGTATCATCATGTCGTCCGCAGAGCAATGCTTAGACCAGCAAAATCATCTGTGATCATCAAACGCGCACAATCAGCTCAACAAACTACCGTGCTTTTTGATCATTCAGCAAAAGAAATCATTTGGGAAGGTCCTTAATGTAAGGCAAAAAAAAGAACCAAAACGAGAAAGACATTAGTCATTCAGGTTTTGGTTCCTATAGAACTTTAAATCAGAAAATTACTTCGCTTCTTTAGGCAATTTGTCATTAATGACTTTACCCTTCTTGAACTCTCCAAGATAATGTACGTCGTAAGTCTTACTGTATTTTTTAATCGCTACTAATACCTGTTCTACAGACTCCCTTCGAAGTTTTATCCCTTTAAGTCCACCCTGATTTCTTAATTCAATATAAAACCCATCTTTAAGCTTGATGGGGGCTGTTGCAGGTCTTGCCATAATTAATATCGGTTAAAGTTTCTGTTACTATTATATCCGCCTCCGCCTCTGTTGCCAGAGTTTTCACGAGGACGTGCTTCTTTTACAATGATTGTGTTTCCTTCAAATTCTGTCTCATTCAATTCGTCAATAGCTTGTTTTGCTACTGAATCATCGTCAATTTCCACGAATCCATATCCTTTTGATCGGCCGGTTTCACGATCCATGATAATCTTAGCTGACGATACCTCGCCATAATTTTCAAATAGTTCTCTTAATGATACTTCCGAAGTACCATAGTTTAACTTGGTTACAAAAATGTTCATATAAATACTTGTATTACAAAAATGATGAGGTGACTTGAGTCATGTTCAATATAAACGAAGGGTTCAATAAGGAAGGATGCGCATCTCGCCTCTCATACTGCAAAAATAACGAAAAATCTTCATACTTCTTGCATAATTGTTTCTATAACGCGGATTCCAGTGTTTTGGTTTCAATATCCATTGCACATTTAAAATGACCCTCCGGGCATGATTTATGACCGTGGAGCCCGCACGGTCTGCAGGAAAGTTCTTTTTCTATTTCAACAATAACGTGATGATCTGATAAAGGACCAAACCCAAAAGCCGGAATGGTGGAGCAAAAAATAGCACAGGTAGGTGCATTGACAGCAGAAGCTAAATGTTGAGGAGCCGAATCATTGACGTAGTTCATATGGGCCCCTTTCATCAATGCAGCGGACTCAAGCAATCCTAATTTCCCACAAAGATTCTCCACGATGTCTTTTTCGGCTGCGATTCTGATCTCTTCGCAGGCTGATTGATCAACCGGACCTCCTAAAAGATATATTTTTCCTTCAAAAGCCGTATTTTGGATAAATTCAATCCACTTTTCCCTGGGGAATTGCTTGGTATACCAAACGGAAGTAGGAGCAAGGGTGATATAAGGATCCTTTTGATATTTAATGACCGCTTCCAGCACTTCATCACTTAAATGCAGCATCGGTCTGGATACTTCTCTATCCGTGAAATCTGAAACAAGGCTTAGGTTGCGCTCCACCTCATGTGTACCATCCCCGATTTTGTGATCATAGGTTTTGGTGAATAAAAAACTGAGTGGATTCTTTCGGAAACCAACGACCCTCCCGGCGCCCGAAAACCCCGCAAGAATCCCGCATGAAAAGAATCGCTGCAGGTTCACAACCAAATCATATTTACTGCTCCTTACCTGACGGGTTAGCCTGAACAGATTGGCTGTTTTCTTTGTTTTCTTATCCCAGATCAGGATTTTATGAATTTGCGGATGGTCTTTCAGGAGCCCTTCATTTCCTTTTCTGAGCAGGAAATCAATTTCAGCATCAGGGAAATAATGATAAAGCTTTTCGATCAGTGCTGTAGCCAGGATGACATCCCCGATGAATGCCGTCTGGATAATGAGAATCTTTTTAAATTGGTACATCCGGCATAAAATTAGGTAAATTTGCAGGCCTTATGAAGGAGTATGAGTTGATAGAGCTGGAGAATGGGATCCGGGTGATCCACAGGCAGATGCCAAATACCAAGATTGCTCATGTGGGCATTATGCTGGATATAGGCAGCCGCGATGAGCTTCCTGAAGAGCAGGGAATCGCGCACTTCTGGGAGCACATGGCCTTTAAAGGCACATCCAAAAGAAAAGCTTACCACATCCTGAACCGCCTGGATTCACTTGGCGGAGAGTTGAACGCTTATACCACCAAAGAGAAAATCTGCTTTCATGCTTCCATTCTGGACAACCATCTCGATAAGGCAGTGGAACTACTTGCAGATATCACGTTTAACGCCACATTTCCGGAAAACCAGATAGAAAAGGAGCGCATGGTGATCCTGGAAGAGATGGCCATGTATCGGGATACTCCGGATGATGCTATACAGGACGATTTTGATGAGGTAATATTTCAGGATCATGCATTAGGAAAAAATATCCTGGGGACGGAAGAAACAGTCAACAGCTTTCACAAACCCCACTTTCTCAATTTCCTGCAACGAAACCTCAATACAGAAAGGATTATCATTTCCAGTGTCGGAAACTATTCCACCAAAAAACTGCTCCGCATGGTGGAGAAACACATTTCCCCACAACCATATAAAAACCATACGCCTAAACGGAATTTTTTCCAGGATTTCCAGCCAATAGCCAGAACTGTAAAGAAACCCATTTCGCAGGCGCATGTTGCCATGGGTGCCACAAGCTTTAGTATCCAGGACCCAAAACGCATTCCATTCTTTATGCTGGTGAATATCCTGGGTGGACCAGGGATGAATTCAAGACTCAACCTCTCCCTGAGAGAAAAATATGGCTTTGTTTATGGGATCGATGCCAATTACTCTCCATACCTGGAAACTGGCCTGTTTGGGATCTACTTTGCCACTGATCCAAAAAACCTGAATAAGAGTCATAAGATCATTCGGAAAGAGCTGGAGTTACTAAAAACAAAACCTTTGGGGCAGCTTCAATTGCACCAGGCCAAACAGCAGCTCAAGGGGCAGCTGGCTATGTCTGAAGAAAACAACAATGCAGTGATGCTTATGATGGCCAAGAGTATTCTGGATCTAAACAAAGTCCCTGATTTGAATGAGCTTTTCGACAGAATAGATAAAGTGGACGCCCAACAGCTTATGGACCTGGCAAACGAATCCTTCAATGCCGACCAGATGAGCATCCTAACTTTCCAACCGGAGGAAGATTAATCAATCTGTATTTAAATCCAACGGATGTGTTAACCGGCCATATAATGCCATTCGCTGGCCCTCAATATTACTGGGTCCACACTCTCGCAATGATCTTAGCAAAGCTGGATGCTTGTAATAATCATAAGCCAGGTAAAGGGCATTTCTACGAGCTGAAGTAAAACAATGGGATTTGACCGGGTTATCGATCAGAAACAAGTAAGCTTGTAGCAAAGAACCGGAACCATCTTCTTCTACGTTGTCGTAGATCATGGTATTCCCCTGACGTCGTAAAAACTCTGCATGAGCCGTTAGGTGCTCGATATGGGTCATGGAATAACTCGTTCCACTACCATCGGAAGGTAAATGATCTCCACCTATAGGATCATCACCTCTCCTGATCTCTTCAGGAATTCCGCCATGTGGCAGGATCCCCCATATAGATACTTTGGCATCCATTTTCCATTCATCGGTGGTCTTCATCCGGTGGATCTGATATTGATTGTGTGAATCAAAAGCATCCTTTGGTGAAAGGCTCTGCTCCACGGGACTAAGTTCATCTAATTTCCATTCCGGATGATCCATCAGGTACCACGCAATCAAGGCAGCAGAGAAAGATCCCGCCACGCCCCAGTTATTTTTCCTGAATCTGCTTGCCCAGGCTACTTTGGGGTACATCACATCCCGAAGCCAAACCTGATAGCCCAGCTTGTCTGAGGGAGACCATCCTTCCCAGCCCTCCAATAGGTCAGCAGCATAAATATACGGCGTACCTCCTCTGGACAGGTTAAGGATGCCCTGAGCACCCCAGTGGAATTCTTCCTCTTCTGCATTGCGATAGTCGTAGGTATCTGTGAGGTCCATGATAACCGCCCTTGATTTTTGGGCATATTTCGGGTTCCCGGTCAGGTGCCAGGCGAGGGCTGTCCCATAAGCCAGCTTTCCTCCTGTGGCGCTAATCTGGATTGGATCTTGGGAAGACCTACCCACAACCACAACTTCACCTGAAAGTTCTTCCCAGGAAGCTGATTCAGCCATCAAAGTGTCAATGAATCCCAAAAACTCAGCAACATTGGTTTTATGGGGCTCCACTCCTTCTGCTGCCAGCCGTTTAATCTCGGACAATTCCATTGGTGAGACCAGAACTCCTATTGTGTCTTTTGTTACAAGGCCTTTACTATGATTTGAAG
>JAHCMM010000307.1 GCA_019192515.1 Cyclobacteriaceae bacterium SS2 | reverse complement strand
GTCCTGACGGAAAGCTCTACATGCCGGTAGGTGCACCCTGTAACATTTGTGAAAAGGAAGATAAAATATATGCTTCTATCACGCGGATGAACCCGGACGGTTCTGAACGTGAAATCGTTGCACATGGAGTACGTAATACCGTAGGTTTTGACTGGCATCCTCAGACAGGTGAATTCTATTTTACCGACAATGGCCGTGACATGCTGGGAGATACCATACCTAACTGTGAGCTGAATAGATTGACGGAAGCTGGGCAGCATTTTGGATACCCCTACTGCCATCAGGGCAATATCCCCGACCCGGAATTCGGATCCAAATTTCCATGCGAAGACTTCGTTGCGCCATTCCAGCTCATGGGGCCTCATGTAGCTCCATTAGGTATGCGATTCTATACAGGCACTCAATTTCCTGTGGAATACCAGGGAGAGATTTTTGTTGCCCTTCATGGCTCATGGAACAGAACTCCTGAAGCTGGCCATATCGGTGCTCAGGTAGTACTGGTGAAGGAAGAAGGTGGCAAAAGCCAGGGCAAAGAAGTCTTTATTGATGGATTCCTGATGAAATCTAACAACCAGTATTGGGGACGTCCGGTAGATATGATCTTCCTGGCAGACGGCTCTATGCTATTGTCTGATGATATGTCGGGAACAATCTATCGGGTTTGGTACGAAGGATGATTAGATCGTCTTGCTGAACGACGCCTGCACATCTTTATTTTCCCATAGGTGGGCATCAAAAGCCATGCAGATATTTCGCACAAATGGTTTACCCGCCTGAGTGATAAAGATCTTATTTTTGGATCTCGTGATCAGGCCATCAAACTCCAGCTCGTCCAGTAGCTCCTGGTTGACGCTTTGCCCGATAGCACGCCATTCGGCATCAGTCCAACTGGTTCGGTATTTACATATAAGATTAAGGATTTGATGCCGAAGGATCATATCCTCAGGAGTACAAACATGACCTTTTACAATGGGGAATTCCCCATTCTCCACCAACTCCTGGTAGGCTTCCACCCGCTTCTCATTTTGATTGAAAGCTGACCAAACATCTCCAATAGAGCTTGCACCTAAGCCCACAAGCACTCTTGTTTTTTTAGTGGTATACCCCATGAAATTGCGATGCAAACTTCCCTTGCGAAACGAATGATACAGAGAGTCATTTTGAAGTGCAAAATGGTCCATCCCTATATCAGCATATCCATTCTCCAGCAATAATTTCTTACCCGTATAATAAAACGCCTGCTTGGATAGCTGATCAGGCAAATGGCTCTCATAGCTTTTCTGAGCTGGTTTCAATTTAGGAATATGCGCGTAGCTGTAAAAGGCAATTCGATCTGGTTTTAGGCTCATGGTCTGATCCATGGTGAACCTGATCGTATCAACACTTTGGCCTGGCAATCCGTAGATCAGATCAAAATTGATGCTGGAATAACCCAGTGATCTGGCCTGATCCACCACCTCTTTCACTTCTTCGAAGGATTGCTTTCGGTTAATTAGTCGCTGAACATTCGGATCAAAATCCTGGATCCCAAAACTGACCCTGTTGAAACCCAGCTCCCGCAGTGTTTTCAGGTGATCAAAACGGGTATTGGCAGGATGACCTTCAAAACCTAATTCTGCTTCCGCATCCAGGATCGAAGTATTCAAAATACCGTTTATCAACCGCTTCAAATTTGTGGAAGAAAAAAATGTAGGTGTGCCACCACCCAGATGCAGCTCTTTAATGACAGGTCTGGTTGGGAACAACCCCAGGTAAAGTGTCCACTCCTTCAGCACTGAATCGATATACTTCTGCTCTACCTGGTGGTTTTTGGTGATCCTGGTATTACAGCCACAGTAGGTGCACAGACTTTCACAAAATGGGAGGTGTATATAAATACTGAGCCGCCCACCATAATTGAGGAAGCTATACTTTAGTCGTTCCTTCCATGTATTGACTTCAAATGGTTTGTTGTTCCAGTAGGGAACTGTGGGATAGCTGGTGTATCTGGGGCCAGGGACATTATACTTTTCGATTAGGTTCATGGCTCAAAGATTCAGATGAATCGTCGGACCATGAATGACGAATACCTACCTTAAAGCTGAGAAAAATCAGTCCCATTCTTTACAATCAATTTCTTTGTGACAGAATGCTGACCGGAAGTGATGGTAACCAGGTAATAACCAGGCTTC
The DNA here is from genome assembly GCA_019192515.1 of Cyclobacteriaceae bacterium SS2. GTDB lineage: Bacteria > Bacteroidota > Bacteroidia > Cytophagales > Cyclobacteriaceae > UBA7330. The sequence goes on along the minus strand of JAHCMM010000307.1, from coordinate 6,466 downwards.
AAATTGTAAGTAGGTATCTTGTTTGAACATTTCAGAAAACCCTCACCGGCAACCTTTTGATAGACATCGTGAATGACATATTTTGCACCGTCTGAGGTTCCCGATACCGTAATATCATTACCAGCTGCTACCGGATTAGGGAAAATAGTGATCTCTTTATTGCTGGATGCCATCACAGAAACCATACCCAGGTATTCAAATTGACCGTCATAGTCTGTTTGCTTCAATCGGTAATACACAAACCCTGATTTATATACCTGTTCAGACCATGTGTATTCCACCACCTGATCCGAATCCCCACCACCTGCTACCTTACCTACTTCATAGAATATAATTCCGTCATCAGACCTCTCAATCGTGAAATACTCGTTGTTAATTTCAGTTGCAGTCGCCCACAAAAGACTCACTTCAGCATTTTCAATTTCACCGGTAAATGAAAGTAACTCAACAGGTAAAGTGACTGCAGAACCACAACATCCGTCCGAACAGTCCGTATCACCGCTTGCAGAAGTTATTGTTCCGGGATTAGAGGCCGTTCCATTGGTACAAAAACCACCTCCACTATTGACATTGATCCTTGATGTTGAATCGCTGTTTACATTTCCTTCCACAAGCACCTGACCCCCATTGTTGATATCTAATTTGGATTTAAAATCATTTATGAAGTTTCCGGTGATATGTAATGAACCATTACCTACTGTGATTTCAGCCTGATCCTCATTCAGGAAATTACCATCTACCACCATAGATCCACCATTGTCAATTTCAAGCTTTGCTTTAAAATCATTGTATACGTTACCATTGATCGTCAGAGCAGAGTTGTCAACCAGAAACTCTGTTTGGTCTTCGTTGTGAAAGGCATATCCACCAATCGATGGAGTACCATTTACTGTCATATCAGAACCGTTTAAAAGCTCAAACTTTGCTTTAAAGTCATTGTACACATAACCCTGAACTACAAATACCGAGTTGTTGATTTCCATTTCGGTCTGGTCTTCATTGTGTAAATAAGTACCTACATGGACTGTAGAGTTTGTCACAGTCATTTTCGCCTTGTAGTCATTCAGGAAGTATGTACCAGTAGAAATTGTCGTACCTGTCACAATCAGCTCAGTTTGATCATCATTGTGCAAATAGGTATTGACATTGAGGGTACCACCCGAAATTCTTACTGTGCCTACATTCCAGCCAGTGTTTACATGCCCATTTACCGTCACCACCACTCCGGGAGAAATGGTAAGATTGGCTCCGCTATTCAGGACAAGGTTACCTGTAATGGTAATGTTGGATGAAATGGTACAGGTGGATGAAATGGTCAGGTTTCCTGAGGTATATCCTGAAGCACATTGTGCTACCGCGAAAGATAAAATAGATAAGTTGAAGAGAATAAAGAGGAATACTGGTCTTAAAACCTGTTTATGGGAGTCGTCGTCATCTGGTATGATTTCTTCTTCCTGAGAGTTGTAAGAATTAACTGTGTTCATTATAGTATCGAATAGTAATGCGATATTAATATCAATTCATGTGCCATTTAGGTGTTTCTCTGAAAATATTTTCGTGATTCACGTAGGTGATTCACCTAAAGTCGATAATTAACGGAGAATGGGGGTCTACTGGTATAGTTTCCTGGAAATAATCAGGGATATAATCGATAAATGATCCTGGATCTACCTGCCAGATCCGCTTAAACAGCACTATTTAAGTATTTTTTCATGCATTCTTAATCATAAGATATTATGAATCGGTAATTTCGGGATTCAATGGAAAAACCGGCTTTCGACGACATCTTTATGGAGCTGGCAGTAAATCTGGCCAGACGTTCACATTGTATCAAAAGGCATGTGGGTGCGGTGCTCACGAAGGATACCAGGATTATCTCTATCGGCTACAATGGTCCGCCGGCAGGCACACACAACTGTGATGAGGAGTTTCCTGAAGCCGGTTGCCCCAGGGATTCCAAAGGTGGCTGTTCACTCGCCATTCATGCCGAGCAAAATGCCATCCTGTATGCGGTCAAGAATAAAGCAACAGTAGAAGGCTCTACACTCTACGTAACACTTTCTCCGTGTCTATCCTGCGCCCGTATCATCTATTCCGCAGGCATCGAAAAGGTGATCTACCTCAACTCCTACGCCGAGCACAAAGGAATCGCCAGTGATGAGGGAGTCGAATTCCTGAAGAAGTTCGGCACCAAAGTGGAACGATATCACGGTCAGCTGGCTAATATCACGGAATTGATATAAGGCCGGGATGGGGCGTGGCGATGCGTACATCGTCGTTAACTTAAAATGTACTCAGTCAAAACAATGTGTTTTTCGAATCCCGAAGGCTATATGTTTGTGAGACATAAGCCAAAAGCAAAAAGAGCTTTCAGGAAGAGTATGACGAATTCAGAGAAATATGAATTTGAAACCTTTAGGGGCTAAAGCCCCTGGAGGAATGATTTCCATTGCCACGGGCTAAAGCCCGTGGCAATTTGGCTGAAGCCGCCACGGCAATCACAGCTAAAACGCATTGGCATTTTATCTGAAGCCATTCTGAATAAAGTCTACTGACTCGTTGATCCCGTAAAAAACTCACAATTCACATTCAGCTAATCACAAATCCCAAAATTTCTTTTTACCATGTTTTGGTTTTCTGTCACAGGTTTTGCTTCCCGCCACAAACTTTAGTTTGCTGCAAGGGACTTTAGCATAATCTATTGCCTCGGGCTTTAGCCCGGGGACAATAGATTAGCACTCAGTGGCTTTAGCCACTAATTTTATCGCATAAGCTCACAGGCTTTTTTTGCATTTTTTAGGTGCTAAACCGTGCATTTTTGGAAGGATTTGTGTATCTTTTATTATTGAGGCATTATAGCTTTCTCAAACAAGTCTTTTTGTCCCCCGACAAACTAACACCTATCTTTTACTTGTTTGATACCTATCTAAATACATTTACATACCTATCTTATTTCATTTATATACGTATCTTAATTGCTCAACAACACTTTGTTCGAAGCGAATCAACACATGGTTTGAAGGGAAACTACGCGTGATTCCGAGGAAAACTACACGTGGTTGGGAACAGAACCACACGTGGATCGGAACTAAACCACACGTGATTGGGAATGAAATCACACCTCGTTTTTGATAAAGTAATAAACACACATCACCCAGTCGATCGGTTTTGTAGAGTGACCTGGTCTTCTAATAGGCCTCTGGCCTTAGAGGATTACACTCCCTTCATACCATCATCTTCGAAGTACAGCTGAAAATTCACTAAAAGGCTTATCTTAGATAGGCAATACAGATAACGTATCCGTTTTTAATCGCTTATAAACGTTTATTGTCGTTTAAAAACGGGTAAGGTATTAGTATTGAAAGGATTAATTGAAAAAAGATAATAGTGGTTATAGTGCATGCATTATAACTATATGTTATAGGCAATAAGGGATACGATGAAGTCACTTACAAAAGATAAAGTACTTTCAGTCATTGAGGTTATTAAAAAGAAGATCCACAACTTCACATATGATGATGGTTCTCCTTATTTTGAGGGGCGCAAGCCTGAAGAGCCTGAAGTAGTTAACAGTATCAGAACAGAAGAAATTTACAACCTTGCACATTCTTTACTGATAAAGGTTTATGGAACTGATAGTCAAGTCTATTATGGTTTTGAAACTCAAATGTCAAACTATATTGACCCTAATATATCTCACGACACCCATGACACTCTTGAAATTATTCTAGGGAAACTGGAGTACTTAAAAACTGAAATCGAACTTGGTTTATTACAATCACTGGAACAAGAGATATCCGGGGAGATTTATGGGGACTTACTCCTAATGGCTCGAAGCGCAATTGATAATGACGCTAAAGATACTGCCGCAGTTCTCTGTAGTGCCGCTCTTGAAGAAGCAACTAAAAAATTAGCGTTTCTTAATGACATTAATATCGAGAATAAAAGTCTAACCGAGGTGACGAATGCTCTCAAAACCAAAGGCCTTATAAAAGGCATCCAATCAAAATTATTCTCAACATATATCAGCATCAGAAACAAAGCAGCTCATGCAGACTGGAATAAAATTGAGCAGCCTGATGTAAAGAGCATGATTGCCTTTACTGAAGAATTTATTGCAAAGCATTTTTAGATTGATATGACCAGATACAGTCCTACAGATCGATTGGGGGTAAATGAAGTTGAAAGGATATTCCTTGAACTCGGTTGGATTCCACGTCATATTCTGCAAACTGATGTTGGAATTGACATGACCGTTGAAGTTTGTCAAAGTAACAATCCCATTGGAAAATTCTTAGGGGTTCAAATCAAATCTGGTATCAGTTACTTTTCTGAGCAAACCAAAAACTCAATCATATATCGAGCAGACAAAACGCACATCGACTATTGGTTAAATAATGCTCTTCCAATAATCATCGTACTTCATAATCCTTCTACTAACTTAACCGTCTGGCAAACTATAAATGAAGAAACAATTGTTAACACTGGCAAAAACTTCAAAATAGAAATCCCAATAAGTAAAAATTTAACTACTGGCTCAAAAGATGCACTTGAACGCCTTATGAATGGTTCTCCGTTGTTAAGCAAGTTTAAGAAACTCATAATGGACAAACCAATTATTGACATGCTCAATAATGGATCAAAGGTTGTAATTGATCTTGAATGTTGGGTGAATAAATCAAGTGGAAGAGCCGATATAAAAGTATATAAAGTTTCCCAAGATGAAGATTTTGATGAAGGAACTGAAATGGAACAAGTTTTATTACAAGAGTTCTCAGTATTAGGAGTGCATGGTTACCAATCATTGTATTTCATCTATCCATATGCAAACTTTTCAACAGATGAGATTTTCTATGAGAATTTTGACGATTATGATGAGGATGAAATGCCTGGCTATAAAATTGTATTCATTGAGGATCGTTTTCATAACTACGAACTACCGATAATACCCTACAGCAATAATGGCGAAACCTCTTCTTACAGACTAGTAATGAGTCTAAATGATTATGGTAGATCATTCATTGATTTCTATGATTATGCGAGCGGGAATAAACAGCTTGAACTCAATTTTTAATAAAGCAAAATTGAAGATAAAGCCTATAACAAACACTATCATCCATAAGCTAACTGAGCTACTTGCAAAGGCTGGTGCTATGAGATACTTTTATAGATATTTGAAAAGCTCAGCTTACGGATGATAGTTGGGCGTTATCTGTCACCACTGCAAGATGGAAGAGAACCTGCTAACACAAGAGGAAATTGAACGGATAAGAAAGCAGTCAGCAGAACCAATTCATCGGATGTCTTCCATACTCTTAATTTCTGGCAACAAACGTTCAGACATTATCAAAATATCACCAAAGAAAATGATAATGATAAAAGGAGACCTTTACACCGGATTCGAACACATACAGGAACGCCATAACTTCTATAACCGCAGTTATTCCAAAACGGGCGAAGAAAGATATATACAAGCCAGCCAATTTCATGCAAAGTCTCGACCTCTAAGTGATTATCTAATATTAGCCGATTATCTATACAACCCTAGATTTAGGAATGACGAAAAGAACAAAAACTTGGAAAAATTTGAACTTTATGAATCTGAGTGTAATACTCCCCATTATTCAGACCAAAGGAGTGTTTTGCTAAGTTAATATTTTGGTGTTGATCAGGCTGCATTTTCTAAAGAACTCATGTAACGTTTAGAAGGTGTTTCCTTGATGGTGTGATGGACCTTCACATCATTGTAGTAATCAATGTAGTATTCGATATTCTTATATAGCTCAATTCCATCTTCGGCAGGGTTGAGATAGATGTACTTGTGCTTTAGTGTCCTCCAGAACCTTTCGATCCACCTATTGTCAATAGCTCGTCCTTTGCCGTCCATCGAGATCTTAATTTCGAGTTCATCTAATGTTGTTGTCCAATAGGCAGAGGTAAATTGAGATCCCTGGTCAGAGTTTATGATCTCTGGCTTTCCATGAGTAAGGATGGCTTCCTTCAGGACATTGATACACCACTTGGCTTCCAGTGTATTGGAGACACCCCAGCCAACGATCTTACGGCTGTAGATATCCATGATCGCTGTACAATACATAAATCCTTTAGCCATGGGTATGTAGGTGATGTCAATACACCAGGCTTGATTGGCTCTGTTGATGTCCAGGCCTCGAAGCAGGTAAGGTCTTACATAATCTGCATGTCCCAGGATGCTAAGCATTTTACGTGGATAAATGGCCATCAGCCCCATCTTGCGTAAAAGCCTTCGTACTCTTTTCGGATTGACATTGTAACCTTTGCCCTTTAGCATGTAATGCATGGACATTACACCCTCTGCCTGATGTTTGCCTGCATGTTCATCCATGATCCTCATGATCTTCAGGTTCTCAGGCTTTTCTCCCAGTGGCCTATAGTAGATCCTGCTGCGGTTAATGTTTAATAATTCACATTGCTTGCGAACAGATAG
>JAHCMM010000306.1 GCA_019192515.1 Cyclobacteriaceae bacterium SS2 | reverse complement strand
CAGCTGGTGGAGGAGATCCCCGCCCATATGTATGCGATCAATCATATCCATTTCCGGGCAGACGGTCAATATTTTGTATCTTGTAGCATGGACAAGTCTATCAAGGTGTGGGATGCTCACAGATTTAAGTTGCTGAAGGTAATTGACAAAGCCAGACATGCCGGCCACGGCACTTCAGTAAACAAGCTTTTATGGATGCCTTACAATAATTGGGTGGTTTCATGTAGCGATGATCGTACTATTTCTATCTGGGATGTTAATTTTGTAGATCAATGAAGATCACACCACTTGAAATAAGACAAAAGAGCTTTGAGAAAAAGCTACGAGGATACGATAAAGATGAGGTAGTTGCTTTTTTGCAATCACTTTCCAATGAATGGGAGCGTGTCCTAGACGAAAACAAAGAATACAAGATCAAGCTAGATCAGTCGCAGAAGGAGGTGCAAAAGCTGAGAGAAGTGGAAAGCTCTCTGTTCAAAACCCTCAAGACTGCTGAAGATACCGGGGCTAACCTGATTGATCAGGCCAACAAGACTGCAGAGCTGCATCTCAAAGAAGTCCAGATGAATGCTGAGGCGTTGATGAGCGAGGCAAAGTCAAAAGCCAGCGACATCATCGAAAGAGCAGAGCAGGAAGCGAAGGACATGATCGAGGAAATGCAGGAAGCGGTAGAAAAGCTTGATCAGAATTATCATGAACTCGAAAGTTATCGGGGAAATGTGATCAAGGAGCTTAAACACTTGTCAAACGAGATCATCGATAAGATATCCTCAATAGATAGGAAGCGGGGTGATTTTGATATTGTGGATTATAGCAAAAGGGTGAAAGAGCTTGTGAGGGCTTCTGAAGACAGACTTAATTCTGATGAAATGAAGCTCAGTAAAGTAGAGGTCAAGAAACTCACGAAAGAGGATTTGCCAAGTCCCAAGAAGAGGGTAGAAGAGCCAGCCAGGGAAGCACCCGTCAAAGTGGAGGCTCCTATCAAAAATGAGGAACCTGCCGAAAAGCAACCAGCAGAAATTACTGACCGTCAGGCAGAGGCTCAGTCCACACCTAAAGAAGAGGAGCAGGAAGAAATAAAGAAAAAAGAGCAACCAAAGAAAGAGCCGGTAAATACTGATTTGGAAGATAAGGGCTCGTTTTTTGATCAAATTGACGATGCCTGATGGGGAAGGTGATGCTCGAGGGCATGGAGTTCTATGCCCGTCATGGATATTACGAGGAAGAAAGGGTTATTGGCAACAAATACTCAGTAGATGTTGAGATGGAGCTGGACTTCGATGCGGCGGTTGAAGAGGATAAGTTGGAAGGTACTGTCAACTATGAAAAAGTTTATGCCATGGTTGCCGATGTGATGAGTATTGATGCCCTCTTGCTTGAACACCTGGCCGGAAAAATTATTAAGCGGATTAAGACAAAATATCCTCATGTAAGAGAGGTCAGAGTAAGGGTGAGTAAGTACAACCCACCTGTAAAAGGACTCTGTCAAAAGGCCACTGTTGAATTGACCGCATGATCATTTCGTGTCGTTAAATACAAAGCCTCGTTTGTCTGATCCCTCATAGAAGTCAACTTCCTTTCCAATTACGAATAGGGTTTCTTTCTTTTGAATATAGACCGGAACATCTTCCACTGCGTATTCAATGTCGTTTTCCAGTTTTTGGTCAAAACCCAAAATCAGGGTAGCTCCGCATCCACCGCCTTTCACCCCAATTCTGAGGCCATATCCTTCAGGGACTTTTTTAGCCCGGATAATATGTTTGATCTCTTCTATGGCTTTTTTACTAATGGTTACAGGAGGCATCATGATCAACAAAGAAAATACTTAATTTTGAACTTAAACATTAATCATAACACACTTCCGGATGGAAATGATCATCGACTTATTAAAAATTATTTTACCCGCCGTTTTAGTGCTCTACGCCGCGTACCTGATCGTGCGGTCATTCACCACAAAACAACTCGAAGAGTATAAATATTCCATTCGGCAAAAAAATGCTGAGATTGTGACTCCCATCAGGCTACAGGCTTATGAAAGGGTCTGTCTACTGCTGGAGCGGATCTCACCTTCGAATATGATCCCAAGATTGAATAACAATAAGATGACTGCCAAAGACTTGCAGTCAGCATTGATCTCAGAAATCAGGAATGAATATAACCATAACCTCTCTCAGCAGGTTTATATGTCAGGAGATGCCTGGACTTTTGTATCAAGCTCTGTGGAGCAGTTAATCTCCATGATCAACGAAGCAGGCAATGAAGTGCAGGACGGGGCGACTGGTCTTGACCTGGCAAAGTTGATATTTGAGAAATCGTTGAGGCAGGAAAATGATACACTGAAAGGCGCTTTAACATATATTAAAGAAGAAATAAAGGAGGTATTTTGATAGAGAATGCACGCGTTAAAAGGATTTTTGAACGCTCAAAGGACTTTATCAATAACAATGAAAAGGTAAAGGCGCTTTTGAGGAAAGCAAAAGACAAACTTCAGGTATTGCAAGAAGATACCGAGGAAAGAAATGTCTTTATTTCAAATATTAGGCTGGTCATGCGGATGATTCAATCTCATTTCAACGGGACCTACCAGTCTTTTTCCAACAAATCATTGCTGATGCTTATATTCAGCCTGGTATATTTCATTACACCCATAGATCTGATACCGGATTTCATACCGGCACTGGGATTTACTGATGATATTTCTGTCCTCTATTTTGTGCTGCAGAGTTTGGCTAGCGACATCGAAAACTATAAGAGATGGGAGAAAGCTCACTAGCTTAATGATAGCAGTTGTTCAAAGAGTATCAAGAGCTTCGGTTTCTATTTCGGGGATAATCAAGGCACAGATCACATCAGGTTTGTTAATCCTTCTTGGTATCGAGGAGGAGGATAATCAGGAAGACATCTCCTGGCTTGCACAGAAACTGGTGAATCTCAGGATATTCTCAGATGATGAGGATAAAATGAACTTAAGTGTAAAAGATATTCAGGGTGAAACACTCATTGTCAGCCAGTTTACCCTGCATGCCAGTACAAAAAAAGGAAACCGACCTTCCTTCATCAAAGCAGCCCGGCCTGAAACCGCGATACCCCTCTATGAAGAATTTATTACAGCTGTTTCTTCTCATGGTGTTCCGGTGAAAACCGGTGAGTTCGGAGCCAATATGCAGATAGACTTGTTGAATGATGGTCCTGTGACCCTGATAATTGATACCAAAAACAAAGTTTGATACGGTCAGAAGGCGCTTGGGAATTAAATGGCTCAGAAACATTTTCTGATGGTATACCTAATGACTACTTTTGCAGTCCTTTTCGAATAGCATGAAGCACCTAAGAAATTTCTGCATTATAGCACACATCGACCACGGTAAAAGTACCCTGGCAGATCGATTGCTTGAGCATACCCAAACAGTAACTCAGCGACAGATGCAAAACCAATTGCTGGACAATATGGATCTGGAGCGTGAAAGGGGTATTACCATTAAAAGCCATGCCATTCAGATGAACTACAACCTGGATGGAGAAAAATATGTGCTCAACTTGATTGACACTCCGGGCCATGTAGATTTCTCATATGAGGTGTCCCGTTCGATTGCAGCTTGCGAAGGAGCTCTACTGGTAGTAGATGCCTCTCAGGGTATCGAAGCCCAGACCATTTCCAATTTATACCTGGCAATAGAGCATGATCTGGAAGTAATTCCGGTACTGAATAAGATTGATTTGCCCGGTGCCATGCCAGATGAGGTATCGGACCAGATCATAGACCTGATCGGTTGCAAAAAAGAAGACATTATCCACGCCAGTGCTAAAGAAGGTATTGGCATAGAGGAGATCCTCAAAACAATCGTGGAAAAAGTGCCAGCACCTACCGGAGATCCCGAAGAGCCACTTCAGGCTATGATTTTTGATTCGGTTTTCAATCCATACCGTGGGATTGAAGTGTTTTTCAGGGTTTTCAATGGCACGTTGAAGCAAGGCGATAAGGTGAAGTTTGTCAACACCGGGAAAACTTATGAAGCAGATGAGATCGGTATTCTCAAACTTCAGCACGATCCTCAAAATGAGATTAAAGCCGGAAATGTTGGCTATCTTATTTCTGGAATTAAGGTAGCAAAAGAGGTAAAGGTGGGGGACACCATCACCCATGTTGATCGGCCTACAACCCGAATGGTACGGGGTTTTGAAGACGTAAAACCAATGGTTTTTGCTGGTATCTATCCGGTTGAAACATCAGAATTTGAGGAGCTACGGGCTTCAATGGAAAAGCTTCAGCTTAATGATGCTTCCCTCGTATGGGAGCCAGAGACATCAGTCGCGCTCGGCTTCGGTTTCCGATGCGGATTCCTGGGCATGCTCCACATGGAGATTGTGCAGGAGCGTTTGGAGCGTGAGTTTGATATGACGGTGATCACTACTGTGCCCAGCGTGCAGTTTCATGTGGTAAAGACCAATGGAGAGTTAAAGAAGGTTAGTGCCCCATCAGAACTTCCTGATCCGGGATACATTGACCGCATTGAAGAGCCCTACATCAGGGCACAGATTATCACCAAGGCAGATTTTATCGGTCCGGTGATCGCACTTTGTGTGGATAAACGAGGTGAGATCAAAAACCAGGTATATCTGACAGCCAATAGAGTGGAACTTACCTTCGAGTTGCCGCTTTCAGAGATTGTCTTTGACTTCTTTGACAAGCTGAAAACAATCTCCAGAGGTTACGCCTCGCTGGATTATGAACTCATTGGCTATAGAGCTTCCAACATGATCAAACTGGACATCATGCTGAATGGTGACCCTGTGGATGCCCTTTCTGCAATTGTGCACAGGGAGAAAGCCTATGAGTGGGGTAAGCGATTGTGCGAGAAGTTGAAGGAGCTTCTTCCCCGACAAATGTTTGAAATAGCTATCCAGGCTGCGATTGGAACCAAAGTTATTGCCAGAGAGTCTGTAAGAGCCATGCGTAAGAATGTACTGGCGAAGTGCTATGGAGGTGATATCTCAAGAAAACGTAAATTGCTAGAAAAGCAGAAAAAAGGAAAGAAAAGAATGCGCCAGGTAGGTAATGTGGAGATTCCACAGGAAGCTTTCATGGCGGTATTAAAGTTAGACTAGAAAAGATCTCAGAAATCGCATGGCAACAATACTGGATGGTAAAAAAGTAGCAGGTGACATCAAAAATGAAATTGCAGCAAAGGTTGATGCAATCAAAAGTAAGGGACTGAGAGCTCCCAACCTGGCCATCATCATTGTTGGCGATGATTCAGCCAGCCATACTTATGTTGACGGGAAGATCAAAGCATGTAAGGCAGTAGGTTTTGATTTCACACTCATGCATTTTGCCAGCACCATTTCTGAGGAAAAGCTCCTCAAACATGTGGATCAGCTAAATCAGGATGAAGATATTGATGGTTTTATTGTTCAGTTGCCATTGCCTGAGCATATCTCCGTAGAGAAGGTTACCGATTGCATCTCTCCGGTGAAAGACGTTGATGGATTTACCAATCAGAATTTNGGNAGTATCAATTCCAGGAATCAACTAATCCTCCCAGCCACTCCTTTTGGCATCATGGAACTTTTACGCCGATATGAGGTTGATTTGGAAGGGAAACAT
>JAHCMM010000305.1 GCA_019192515.1 Cyclobacteriaceae bacterium SS2 | reverse complement strand
CAATCGGTGATAATCTCTTGGAACTCCTGCCCTTTCCAGCCATATATCCAATGAATCTGACTGGCTAACCGGAACCAGTGAATCGATAGTACCCTGGAAGAATATTGTCGGAGGGTCATCAGAAGTAATATAAGTTTTAGGTGACGCAGACTCAAAGACCTCCGGATTCTTATCATAGGTTGCATTTAGAAAGTCCTGTGTCTGATAGGTACCAACCGCATAGGGTGTAGTCAGGTCAACTGGTCCATAAAAATCCACAATGGCTTTCACCTTGGAATCCACTTCAATGTCACATTCTTCATTAAACAGTGGATTTTCCCCTCCATAGCCGATCAACAAGGCCAGGTGTCCACCGGCGGATCCGCCAACGAGAGCAATCCTGCTTGTATCGATTCCAAACTGCTCTGCATTTGCTTTGATCCATTTGATCCCGCAACTCACATCCTGGGCGGCTGCCGGGTAGGGTGCTTGCTTGACCAGACGGTAAGAGACAGTGGCAGTGATATAGCCTTTATTTGCATAATCAAGCAGGTAAGGCAGGTAATCTGATCGCTTTCCTTTCCTCCATGCACCCCCGTGGATAAAGATCATTGTTGGAGCAGGGGTTTTCAGGTCTTTTGCTTTATAAATATCCAGTTGCAGGCTGATATCCCCAATCTGTTTATACTCAATATCCTTAAACTGCTCAATATTTTCCGGAACAACCGGATCACCTTCGATCAGGTCCAGCATCCCAAGACCATAGGCAGCTTTGAGAAGCGTTTCATTCATAAAGCCCTTCGGTGGTTTCATAGGACGATCAGGATCCGTAGACTGGTTACCACATCCCAGCAATGTGATAAAAGCGATTGAAAGAATTAATATGTATTTCATTTTATTTGGTGATTATAGGTTGATTAGTCATCTCAAACTCAAGTATCGCACCCTCTGCAATTTCATGATGCCTCAGCCAGGTGCGATTCAATTCTACCCCATTCAGCCGCACTGTTTTGACATAAATATTGTCCCGCTGAAAATTCTTAGTTCTTATTTCAAGTTTTTTATCGCCCATGTCAATAATGGCCTGTTCAAATAGCGGTGCTCCAAGCAGATAAATCGTTGTACCTGCCACAGGGTAAAAACCCAAGGCACTGAAAACATACCAGGCAGATAACGTACCTCCATCGTCATTGCCATCCAGTCCATCATATCGATCAGCATATTTTTGATCCATGATCCAACGTACCCACTTCTGAGTCAGGTCTGGTCGACCTGCTTCATTGAACAGGTACACCGAATGAACGTCCGGCTCATTGCCATGCCAGTAATAAGATCCCGGGTACCAGTGACCAATATGGGTGTCAGAATGACGAAAGAAGTTATCCAGCTCACTCACAAAATAGTCCTTACTCCTGAACAGGCCTATCAACCCCTTCGGATCAAAAAATGGTGCCCATCGCCACTGCATAGCACTTCCTTCCACATAGTCATTCGTGTAAGTTTCATCACCATCCACATAGGTCAACAAGAGTGGTTTAAAGTGCTCATCAAATTTTCCGTCTGCATTCCTGGCCTGGAAAAACTGCGTTTCGGGATTCCATGTATTCTTGTAGTTCATGGAGAGATCGTGAAATAGAACTGCGTCTTCTTCTTTCCCCAGAGCGACTGCAAGTAAGGAGATGGAGTAATCCGACCAGGCAAACTCAAGGGTCCGGGAAACAGCTTCATCCATGGAGTCCGCCGGACAATAACCATACTTCCGGCAACTTTCATTTCCTTCTCTACCGGAAAAGGGTGCTCCTTTAGGCATTGGATTCAAGGCTATTTCTTTCATGTTTTGGTAGGCAAATTCCACATCAAAGTCCCTGATCCCTTTTTGATATGCTTCAGAAATCACAATGTCGGAAGCGGTTCCCAACATGGAATTGGTATATCCATGCCCCGAAGGCCATCGTGGCAACCATCCCCCCTGCTCCGTCATTCTGGTCAATGAGACAATCATGTCCCGCTGATCATCAGGGGCAATCAAGGTATATAAGGGATGGGTTGTTCTAAAAGTATCCCAAATAGACATATCCGTATAGTATTGGAAAGAATCCGCCTGATGTATTGCCTTATCGAAACCTATGTACTTTCCATCCACATCGCTGAAACGGGTGGGCATCTGTAAGGATCTATAAAGTGCTGTATAAAAGATGCGTTGCTGCTCCTCACTACCTCCTGCTACTTTTACTTTTGTGAATCGGGACTCCCATACTCCAGTGGCCTGACTGCGCACCTCATCAAAGGTCTTTTCTCCAACCTCAGCTTCCATGTTTTCCCAGGCATTTTCAATACTCACATGTGAAATAGCCAACTGAACCTGAACCTCCTTTTCTCCAAACATAAAAAGTGACTGCAACTTATGGCCTTTATGACTTCCTTGCGGAGGTACCTCTGCATCATCCTGCCAAACCTTCTGATGAGTAAAAGGTGATGAAAATTTGGCTGCAAAGTAGACTTTTATCCCTCCATACCTGCCAGCAAAACTCCCAAACGTCCTGACATGACCTTCTATATGTTGGTTATTCACCACCCTGAGAAATCCATCTTCACTGCGTTTTCCTCCCAGGGCATGGGTGACGTTGAGTAAAAAGCCAGAAGGCTCATCAAATGTGTACCTGTGAAGACCCACTCGTTCAGTAGCCGTCAACTCCACCTTAATTCCTTTGTCAGGTAACCCAACATGGTAATACCCGGGATAGGCTAACTCATCGGCATGTGAATACTTATGCATAACCATGGATGGATCCTGTATCTCGTTGTCCTCCACCGGTTGTATCAGAAAATGCCCACCATCTGTAGCTCCTGTGCCGACCAGCCGGGTATGGCTGAAGCCAATAATCTTGTCATCTCCATAAAAGTATCCGGACGTATTCAATCCCAGCTCATCTGTAACCATCGCCGCTGTCTCAGGGCTCAACCTCACCATCCCAAAAGGCAGTGAAACTCCCGGGAAGTTATAGGCACATGTCCAGGGTACTCCGCCGGTCCCAATGAATGGATTCACTTTTGCAGATAGTGGAAATTCATTGATCACAGATTCGGGAATGTCCATCACTGTTTCATCTACAAACGACCTGTACATTCTCCAGCCAACAAAAATGGTCAGTGAAACCAGCAGGATCAAAGCCCCGACGACACCAAAGAACCATTTTATAAAACGCTGTATACCTCTCATATTCAATTAAAGATGATCAAATAATTGCCTTCTGAATAGGATGTGGTCCTTATGATAAGCTTCTGGTTCTCCATATTATATTGATAATCCGACCCGGACTCCAGCATATGGCCGTCTAATGTGATACTTTGAGGCGCCTCAAGGCTATGTATATTTAGAATATGTGCTGTCTGCTTACCAGAAAGCCTGACATTGAGGTTGCCACTGAACTCATATTCAATAACAGTAGATTCCGTTTTTTCCCTAAATACTTCAAAACCTGCCGTGCCACCTGTTGGATAAATCAGGAAGGTAAGAAATCCCTCATCCTCAGTAGTACCAATCCCGGTGTAGCTCCTTTTGATATCCATTGGAATAATGGACCCTTCCCTGATAAATACCGGGTATTCATCAAGGGGAAACTCCTGATCGAATACCGCAGAACCATCAATAACCTCCCTGTCATCAAACCAGTATCTCCATTTTCCATCAGGTAGCCTGATCTCATTGATCAGCTCATCTTTATAGATGGGTGCCACCAGCAGATGCTCACCAAACATGTAGTGATACTTGCCATCAATTGGCTTCATCAACCTTGGACCACCTTCATATGCGGTGACCACATAATGGTACATATAGGGTACCAGCTCGGTATGTAACCAGGAATACTCACGGATGACTTCAAGCTCCTGGGTGCTTCTTTTCCATAGCCTTCGCTCACCGTGCCCCCCATTGAGAAACAGACCATTAAACGCAGAGAACTGGGCCCACCGAATGTATAACCGGGGCGGAATCGTACTTCCTGAAAATCCGCCGATATCAGAGCCAATAATGTTATATCCAAGCTCAGCACTTTTGAGGATACTCGTTATCGCGGATTCAAAACCCTGAATGCCCTCCAGGGCAATATCTTTCTTTTCCTCCTTCTCCGCTATCATTTCTTTGGTTACCCATTTATGTTCCTGATCACCTACCCAGTTGACTGGGGAGGCATCGAAAGGAGCAAAACCTTCAGGATGAAATCCCCGGTCCATGGACCTGGATAAGGTGACGAATTCAGGGTTTTGGGTGAGCCCATGCTGATATTCATCCCGGTAATAATGGTCCATGTATTGCCGGGTGGTCATCAGACCTCCAGCAGTCTTTTTATAAAAGAATGGAATAGGTCCCTGGTTCTTCCAGAATAGTGTCGCTGTACCGTCCAACTTCCAGCCGTCAATGCCCAGATCAAAAACCTTCTGCTGCATACCATGCCACCACTCCATGGCTTCCGGATTCGTATAATCTATGAAACCTCCTCTTCCCTTCCACCACCTATTTTCCTCACCGTCAGCTACCAGGTACCCTTTCTCTTTTGCTCCCTGGTACCATTCCGGATCCTCTTTGAGCTCAAGGTCTTTGTTAAAACTATTCACCATGGAGGTCATCCAAAGCACGACCCTGTAGCCCTGATCCTGAAGGCCTAAAAACCAACTCTCATAATCAGGATATAGAGTGGTGTCCACGTCAAAATCATTGTAGCGGTATCCCCAGGGGCTATCAATAAGAATCGTTCGCACGGGGATATCATGCGCTTTGTATCCTTCCAACAGTTCATCCACATACGCGGCCGTATTTACATCATCCTCCCATAGCCAGCACTCCAGTGCCCATTGAGGTGTCAAAGGCAACTGACCATGTCGTTGCTGATTGAAAGGATTTCCCCAGAGAGGAAAGATAAAATAGGCATAGCTCAATATGGCAAGTGAGGCAATCACGATCAGGAGTACCTTAAACGTCTTGCTTAATATTTTCTTCAACCTACTCATAGACATAGATTGGATTGGTATATATCCAGGGTATCCATTCCTCCCCAATAAAAACCCGGGCAACTATTCGGTAATTGCCCTTTTGTGCATGTATAGAAAAATTGTATTCATAACCCTGGTCAGATTCATCCAATAAATTACCATCTCTGTACAGCTGAAATTTCGCAGGATAAGGAGAAACTGCATGAATACTTTCAACCTGACCAACCTGAACCGAATCCCCTACGATCCCGCTCAAACTATCATCATTGTTCAATGCATAGTATTGAAAACCTTCAGCTTTGGCCAGGTGCTCAAAAGACACGACTACATGCCCTTTCTTGATGTGATCTCGTATATTGGTATTGGTCAGGGTGTCACAAAACACATAATCGTTTGCGAAATTGTAGGAATTGAAATAGGGATCCAGCTCCCATTTGAAGGCCCAGCCATATTGATCGGGTTCTCCCATCAATAGCTGATCAAACCAGGTAGGCTCCCGAATCACTAATGTATCTGCGTTGGGGCCGACCCATTCTATTTTGCCATTCTCCAGGTATCTCGCTCTAAAATTTTGATTGTTGTGTGCATCAACACCTGCAATACCCACTACCCTTCTTTGCTGATTTAATCGATCCCAATTGGCCAGGATAGCTGTTTGCTCATCAAACATTTCTCTGAATCCCCAATGCCTGTACTTGCCGTTAAAGGTTCCATTGATCACAAAAGGCAGAATTCCCCCTTTCTCATCCTTTACGTCAGTATGGATGTTGTAGATCTCCATCGCATGATAATAGGGATCATCCCAGTCATGCTCATCTTCAGAATGAACATAGGAAACCAATCCACCATTTTGCGCAATTTCTTGGATAATATCCGATTCTGGTTTGTTCCAGTCAACAATAGTCGAGTCAAACGGACTGATCATCAACCCTGAACTATGCTCTGTACCGGATTCCAGGATGATCCCGTCATACACACCATGATAGCCGCGCGGAAAAGTATCTAACTGATATCGTTTATGATCGGAATTGAAG
>JAHCMM010000304.1 GCA_019192515.1 Cyclobacteriaceae bacterium SS2 | reverse complement strand
TAAAGATTCTTCTGAAGTGGCGCTATACAATCAATTTGGTCCAGCTTCTTATCCGCTGGAACAAACAGTCAATGTAGAACAGATCGAATTTGATGCTTAGCGATCGCTGCAATATACCCGAAATGCTCCTCAGGCCATCACTTCCCTTCTGACCTGATGCTGGACTTCGCGCTGATTTCTGATATAGATCACTCCAAAAGCCAGAAACACACCCATACCCGCCATGATGGCTCCGACAACATTGGCTGAGGTAAACCCAAATCCCATAGCGATGGGGAGGCCACCAAAATAAGCGCCGGATGCATTGGCGACGTTGAAGGCACTTTGATTTAAAGAAGATCCCAGGACTTCTGAGCCTTTCGCGGTATTGATCATGACCATTTGAATAGGTGTACCAATCGTAAAAGCTACAATACCTACAATCAGGGTCATCACGAGCACCATGACGGGATTGGAAGCCAAAAATACGTTGGCAACCAGCAATACGGCCATTGTGGTAAAGCTGACAATCACTGCATGAATTGGTGAGAAGTACTTCAGGATTTTGGCTCCTAAAATGTTACCTATGACCATTCCGATACCAGCCAAAGTCATGGCGTAGCTCACCACATATTCGGGATGCCCGGCTACTTCTGTGATCACTGGTGCGATGTAGCTATACCAGGCAAAGAGCCCTCCAGTACCTACAGTGGTAAGCAGAATAACAGACCACAATTCAGGATTCTTAAACAGTTTTAAATCCTCTGCAAAGCCAGCCGTAGATGCTTTCGGCATCACAGGCATCCAGAATTTCACCGCCAGCATGGTGGCAATTCCTATCACACCTGTGATCAGAAACGCGATGCTCCAGTGGAATTCATGGCCCAGGTAGGTACCGATTGGTACACCAATCACATTCGCAATTGTCAATCCACCGAACATAATGGCAATGGCTTTGGCCGATTTGCCAGGAGCAGACACTTTGCCAGCCACTACAGCGCCAATACCAAAGAAGGCTCCATGTGGCATCCCGGCTAAAAATCTTAAAATCAGCAATGAGGTATAGCTATCAGCCAGGGCGGAAGCTGCATTAAAAACAGTAAACCAGGCCATCAGCATGATCAGCACAATATTGGAAGACCAACGTCCACCTATAGCTGAAAACAATGGTGCACCCACCACAACACCCAGCGCATAGGCAGAAATAAAATGACCCGCTTCCGGGATAGTAATATTTAAAGCGTTAGCAACGTCGGGCAGTATCCCCATTATGACAAACTCCGTCATCCCAATACCAAACCCTCCAAAAGCCAGCGCCAACAATGATTTATTCATAAAAAAGAATCAAATAAGGTGATTTTTCAACAAAATTATCTTTCAAATAGATACCAAACAATGAATCATTCATAATGATTCAAATATTTTACTATTTTGTTTAATTTGTTATGAAATCATTAAATCACTTTTAATTTTTGATCTTTTCCCTTATTTCCTCAGCTATACGATATAACTCTTTGTCATCAGGGTCATTCATTGCCTTTTCGTAGGCTTCAATGTAATCAGGATGATTTCGGAAAAAAGTCTTGACCATTGTCAAGCTAGGGATGGTATAAATGATTCCGGCAAGGCCTACTACAAGCAAACTTCTCACGAGCATGCCTCTGTAGAAAGGAGTTTCCCTTTTGATCAGAAATTTGATCAGCACAACCAGGCATAAAATGCTTCCCGGAATTAGTCCTACGCCCAGCATTATACCTGCCCCTGGCAGCTGCAGCAACTTAAAAAGCATTCCCACAGACAGAATGCTAAATATTGCCCCTCCTCCAAAAGCCCCCACCAACCTTAAAACAGGAATCTTCTCATAGGATGCTTTTTTAAAGATCCTGTTTACAGGAATTTTATTGAAAAAGAAAGTACCAAACAAGTAATAAATGCAGGCTAATATGGTAAAAGAGATACCTAAAAGGACTGATCCACCAGGGATCAATAGCAACATCATTGTGACACCTAAAATGGCAAGGGAAGCCGAAATTATTTCAAGACGTTTCATAATGGGTTGTTTATCAAATCTAAAATAAAAGTTCTGATTTTCCTATAACGGAATAAATGCTGAATGTAATCGATTCAATATTGATCTTTGCCCCGGCTTTGAATGCCTTCCGTCAAGTAAACATCAAAATATTCAGTTTTTAATGTCTACTTGTTTCCAGACATTGAAATAAAGTCTTACTTTTGAGTAAACATCAAAATATTAATTATTTGATGTCTGCTTTAAATTAGACATTAAAATGACAAAACCCCTGTTTCGCATTAATCCTGACAGAGAAGTCCCCTGGAATGATCTTCCGGATTTACCACTTGCTCCGGAATTGTACAGGACTGTAAACATCCTGGAACAACTCGGAAATACCAAATCAGCAATCGGTAGGCTTCACGGGAGATCGGTAGCCATACCTAATCAGGGGATCTTTATCAATACCATCAGTTTACAGGAAGCAAAGGCATCCAGTGAGATCGAGAATATTTTTACCACAGATGATGAACTTTACCAGGCATATAGTGAAAAAAACGATGAACCAGTGGTGAAAGGACCAGCCAAAGAGGTGTTGAGATACCGGGAAGCCTTATGGGCAGGTCATGATTATCTCAAAACCAAACAGCTCTTTGACCTTGATTACTTTATCAGGATATACCAAATTGTGAAACAAACCAATGATGGAGTGAGGCCCCCTAGCGCCAGGATATACATCCGACAGGGAGGCAGTGGTCCTAATGCAGGCAAGGCTATCTATACGCCACCCAGGGGTAAAGAGATCCTGGAAAAGAAACTCACAAACCTGGCTGAATTTGTGAATGACGATGAGAAATATCCAGTAGACCCACTGATCAAAATGACTATAGCGCACTATCAGTTTGAGGTCATACATCCTTTTAGGGATGGAAATGGAAGGACGGGGAGGATTTTCAATATCAATATATTGACTCAAAAAGGATTGTTAGATCTGCCTATTCTCTTTCTTAGCAAATACATTATCGACCACAAGAATGAATACTATTCCTTATTAGCAGGTGTAACTCAAAGAGGTCTTTGGGAGTCCTGGATACTCTTCATGCTCAAAGCCATTGAAGTCACTTCAAACATTACATTTAATAAGATCAATGACATCCTGAATGCGAGGGAGGGAATTATAGATTCTATCAGGGCTGAGACAAAAATCCGAAGGCCGGATGAGTTGGTCAAAAGAATCTTTGTGCAACCTCTGACTAAAGTAAGTCACCTCACAGACGAAAAGATCTATGCTGAAGGAACTGCCCGAAACTACCTTAATCAGCTATGTGACCTGGGTATTCTTGAAAAGAAGACCATCTCAGGCCATCATTATTATTTAAACCTGGAATTGTATAGAATTTTGGCCGAATAGCTTTTTAACCCGATACAAATTTGAGTCCTATAATAGATGCAATCAATGTAGTAATGAAAAAGAGTCTCCAGAAGGTAGCTGGCTCCCTGAAAAAAATGATGCCGACAAGTACGGTACCTACAGCACCAATGCCTGTCCAGACAGCGTAGGCCGTTCCAATCGGTAATACCTGGGTCACCCTGACCAGCAACGCCATACTGATAGCCAGGCAAACTAAAAAGCCCATGTACCAGTAGATTGTCTCCGCACCGGTGGTTTCTTTGGCCTTACCCAGACAAGCCGCAAAAGCAACTTCAAAAAGACCAGCAATGATCAGTAGAATCCAGTTCATATAGTAAGAAGTCAGAAATCTGAAATCAGGAATCAGAAGTTAGGAGTTAGAAGAGGTCTTTAGATCCATTGATGACAATTTCTCCGTAATCCTTGAAATCGTAGGTCACTTCCCATTGCGCAGGCAGCTGATCCAGTTCTTTTCTTAGATCCTCGGAGGAAATACCATTAGCTCCCTTAAGACTTAAAGACACTTTGACAAGTTCAAGTGAATTGGGTGAAATCGTCATCTGAATATTCTGCTGACCAAATTGGAAGTGTTCGCTATTCTCCAGCGTGACATTTACTTCCATTGGTACTTCCTGACCATTGAACAGCTTTAGCTCTAAGGTCTGGCTTTTTGGGAAGGTCTCCACTTCGAGCGGAGTCCCAATATTCACTACTTTTCGTTGGACCTCCATTTTCAGGTAGTCTTCAATATCACCTTTATCAATTTCCTCATCCCAAATGCCATTGAGTAGCAGATTGGCCATGATAGGGCCATCATCGGTCATGGTCACCCACATCACATGATCAAATTCACCGAAGATCGGTCCCCGCAACCTGCTTCCACCACCAGTTGTGGCCAGGGTGATATAGTTATTGTTTTCATGAGTATCGTGGGTATACCGATGGATGTGACCTGCATACACCGTATGTTTCCTACCCTGAAGCATTCCTTCAATTTCTTTCCATCCACTCGGATCTTCGGGTTTATCACCACCCAAATGCCCTTCACTTAGCCAAACAGGCTTGTGTAGGAAAACCAAAGTCCACCTCACATCCGGGTTTTCATCAAGAGCCTGTTTAATGTAAGCTCTCTGATCTTCAGAGAAAAAGGAACTCCTGTGGGCGTCAAGACCTTCCTCACTATTCAGACAGAGGAACAGTACATCATGGTAGACAAAGTGATAGTAGGTCCTCCCCAGACGTTGTTTCCAGATGTCTTCCATTACCTTGTTAGTAATATCATGATTACCCACCACATAGAAGAAGGGCATATCCAGGCTTTCCACATAGCTATCAAACTCTTCCCATTGCCTGTTGATCTCAGCTTCATCTTCCGTATACCCGGAGATGAGATCTCCAACACTCATCACAAATTCCGGCTGTAGGAGATTTACCTTTTCAGCACCTTTCTTGAATACTCCCGGACGTAATCCTCCTGTCCTGTCTGTTACGATGACAAACTGGAAATTTGTTGGGTCGTTGTTCCATTCCAGCTTTGTCCAGGGATTGAGTGTATCGGATACAGCAATCTGCGCTGCCTGCTTATCCGCTTTAGGGTTACAAAAAGTGAGAAACAGTAAAGCTGCTAAGGGTAAAAGGCTTTGAAAGGATAATACAGAAATTTTCATTTGTCAGGTTAGTTGCATTTGGATGACCAAACTAACGACTTATTCTTTAGAAGTCAATTATGTCTATGTTATAGGTTGATTAAATCTATACATTAGCCTGTCCGGTAAATTATCAACCTTTATTGATATCACTCAGCTGGTTATCAATGCCTGTTTTTTCTACCTTCTGAAGTCGATTACATAATTGCAGAAGCTCTGTCATCAGCTCCTTTCCTTTATCAGCGTTGTACCAGTTCTGAATAGCAATCTTTATTGTTTCGGAATCTGCATTTTCTGCTTTCAAATTTGCCAATACCTCTGCCGCTCCATTAGGCCGCGGTCCCCAAACAAACAGGTCATTATCGATCTCATCTTTGATGATAAGCTTAGGGATGCTTTTACTTCCGTTGGTCAGATAGCTGTCTATGAGGAACGGTTCGCTATCCCTCAATTGGATATCATATGAGATCAGCTCATTTAGCTCAGTCATTTTTACCAGGAATGGAATCACATGTGCAGCATCACCACACCAGGGTTCAGTGATAATGATCCATTTTTGTGGCGAGGTAACCTCCTTCAACCGTGAGGAGAGGCTATCTTCCAGTACCAGGAGTTTGTCCCAACGCTTCATCCTCGACCGGTTGAGCCTGGTATATTCCATGTATGATTCTTTATTGTAGTAGGAAGGATTCGCTAATATTTCTTCAAACAGCTGCTTGTATTCGGTATAATTCATCTAAAATCTCTTTCTTCTTCATTCACAATATCTGAAAAGAAAGATATGGTGAGAATTGTTCCCTGTATACGAGAATTCTTGTTTTTTACTGTTGAATTGTCGGTTGGGGTACTTTGTAATGGGACAAGTTTTTTGTTTAGCGGGGTTTGGAAATCCCTTTTTTATCTAAAGTCTGACATGCCCTGCGGAACATGTCGAACAGCAAGGGGAGCAGTATGTTGTTGGCCTGTTGGGGGAAAGGCCACGGAAACCGGATCAACTTTTACTAGCGAAGGATAATTCCTCCAATCAATTGAATTTTTGATAGCTCTGGTAATGGGGTACAATGACCAGATGACGAGGACTGCAAATAATACTTGCCTTTGAAACGCTCTCATTTGATCAAGCTTTTGATCTATGACACTAAAAAGCAACAACAGAATGGGGATGTACAAAACAACCAGGTAGCGTTCAAGATCAGACAAATAGCTAAAACCTTTCACTTTGTCATTTACAGGGGAGTAGTCAATGAGGAGCAGAAATAAATAGTAGGTGATTGAAATTGTCAGTAAGAAAAACTGGTCCCTGGTCAATCGGAGTTTGGTCTTGATCCAAACCACGACAAGGATGATTAACACGGCCAACAAATAGAACTGGCCCAGTTGAAAGACCAGCTTACTCGGAAGGAACCAGGAGAAGAAAATGTCCTGATAATAACTGCGAAACAAATTGGGGAAAAAGCTGGTAAACAGATTAGTCGCAAAAGCGCTGAATCCTGTTCCCTTTTGCTGATAATGCAATCCGATCCAGATAAGCGTGGGCAATACTGATGCAATGCCATAAAAAAGACCTCTCAATAGAGATGTCCTGTTTGGTTTATTGAAATCAAACAAAGCAAGTGCGAAAGCAGGTATCAGAAACAGCCCCGCATACCGCTGAAGGCATATCAAAACTCCCAATGCGGCCAGACCGTAAAGGTAGATCGGCCTGGAAGTCATCTGAAAATGGAGGAGTAATAAAATCTTAAATACCAGGAAAGTGATAAAAAGCGGCTCCGACCACAGAAAGTTAAATTGCATGAGTATCGGCGTAGCGAAGGTGAGCCAAATCGCACACATGATTTGCATACGCTTGTTCTGAATAAAATGTCTGATCAGCAACATCATTCCCCAGCACAGGGACAGATAGCACAGGAGATTGAAGTATCTGTAAACCTGAAGGTCACCATCAAACGTCGACAGGATCAGGGGAAACAATGGAGCCCAATTGGTGAAGGACTCGCCGCTGGTTGTTAATAGTTTTCCTTCGCTTTGGAAACTCTCTGCCGCGTGCAGATATTCTCGGGAATCATAGGTCAGATTCATCTGGCTTGTTGAATAAGTCAACAGTATAAATGAGCATCCAAATATTATTGTGAGAATTAAGGTCTGGCGATTGAAATGCATGCTTGAACGCTTAGTTCATGTGAAGATAGGCTTCAACAGGTAAAAAATTGAGATATTTTATGGTTGAACTCCACCTTACATCCTGAACGCCTGTGGCCAATGTGGCCGTCTACTTTAGGAGACGATACCTGACAATAATAATCACCTTGGAGTCAATCCAATCTTCCTAAAAAGGGGTGTAAAGGAGGTGTATAGCTACCGTATAGCTACCCTGGACGGAATATTATGGTCGAAAGCTACAGAGGCCAAGGTGGCCTGTGAACCACCATAACTGTCAACCTAAAACCTCCAATTCTTCATTCATTTTTCTTAATTAAATCCCGAAGGGATGAAATTATTATAGAAGCCAGATTGAACAATAGATCTAAACCCTGAAAGGGTGTCATTATAACCATTCAAACAAGAACTTTTCTTCATATGGAATCTCATATTTATTGAGAAGAGCTAAATATTCCTCTTTAAAGGTTTTCTTTTTATAATGTTCTTCTTGATTGAGAATGTATTGATAGACGTTATTGAGCTGCAAATGGGAATATGAAAATGCTCAATACCCCTCCTGCCAGCTAAATTTTCCAGGCAGCCACTTTTTCTCGTTGATAAAATTTATAATATTGTTTTTAACATCTCTCATCAAGTCTGATAATGCTACAGAGGGCTTCAAGCCAACAAAGATATGGACATGATCAGCGACCCCGTTTACAATGATTGATTTCTGGCTTTTGTTTTCGATGATCCCTGAAATGTATATAAACACTTCAGGTCGCCAGGTTTTATTCAACAAGTTCGCTCTTCCTTTTACTGCAAAGACAGTATGAATGTAAATTTGTGAGAATGATCCAGCCATAATGTCACTCCTTCGGAGTTTAATTCCTTCTAATGATATTTTACTATAATTCTGTCATCCCTTCGGGATTTAGAAATATACACCGTTTTAAGAAATAAACCTTAGGTTGACGGCAATGGTGAGCAACTGGTCACAATTCCCTCACAATCTTACAGGGATTTCCCAAAGCCAGAACATTATCAGGAATGTCTTTCGTTACCACGCTGCCTGCTCCAATAGTCACATTGTCTCCAATGGTCACTCCGGGGAGAATCATCACTCCTCCTCCTATCCAGACTTTGTCTCCAATCGACACAGGTTTTGCATAAGTGAGGTATGGAGTTTCGGTATCACTTTCTATCACCCGTTCGGAGGCCTTCATAGGATGGCCAGCCGTATAGATCTGCACGAATGGGGCGATGAGTCCATTTTCCCCAATAGTGATCTTATTGTCATCAAGAAAAATACAATTGGTATTGACAAAGGTGTTTTTACCAATCGAGATATTTTCACCATAATCACAATAGAAAGGGGCTTCAATCCATACACCAGAGCCTTTGAATCCAAGCAGTTCATTGAGTAGTCTCTCTCGCTCTTCCAACAATTCCGAATCCAGGTTATTGAAGGCTTTGAGCAGCTTGCGGGCTCTATGATACATCGCGATCAGCTCAGGATCCCGTGCATCATAGTATTGCCCTGCCAGTAATTTTTCTTTTTCGGTCATTTGCACAGGCAGAAACCAGGTTAAACTTAATCTTCAATGGCTTCAACCCCATCCTCATGAAGCCTGGCCAACCCCTGCTTCATGGCCTCAACTTGTTCGGCTGGGTGTCCCTGCCAATTGGATACTTCACCTACTACTCTGAATGGATGCTTTGACCGGTACGACATGGTTGGATTGCCGGGAAACTTTTTGTCTGTAAGATTAGGATCATCTTCAATGCTCCCGGTAGGCTCTACCAGGTAGATGCGCTCACGGCCATCTCCAAGGGCAAGCTCTGCTCCCCAGATCGCAGCATCCAAAGTTGAGGTAAGGTAAATGTATTTGGCTTTGTTATNATTTCCGTAATTAGAGTTTTGTCCTACCTNAATGAAGTCCCCAACCCTGAGATCAGCTCTAGTACCATGAAAATAAGTCTGAGCAAAAGTGCTTGGGCTTAACCAGTTTGAGATGTTCTCGTTTTCTTTCTGCACTGCGAAATAATTTGAGTTATCTTTCAAATTTAACGTTCATTTTCCATAACGGAAGGCTAGCAAGATGTATTGTTTAGATTTTCAGGGCATCATGAAAAATCTGCAATCGTCAATTCAGAAGTTTCACTCAAACTCCAATACCCGGTCTTGCTCCCTACCGTAGCCTTTGATCTCAAGACGGTCATCAAAGACACTTACAATGGCAAAGGCATTGGTATCCTGCTCCACCATCCCCTCAAAAGCCAGGTGATGGATGTTGCCTTCTTTTTGGTAATGTCCCTTGTGCGTATGGCCATTGAAGTAAGCAACTATATTGCTGTATTCATTGATGACATCCAGGAGTTTTGCATCATCCCACAAGTTGTGGGCAGTATATTTAGGGATAATAGGGAAGTGGCAAAATAAAATCACTCGCTGCTTCTTTCGTTTTGCCAACTCGAGTTCCTCCTTTATCCAGGCTAGTTGTTTGCTTCCCAAAGCTCCATTCCAGGTTTGGGCATTGGGAGTTTTCGCTGTTTTAAGTTGATCAAGTATCACCTCAGCTTCAGCATATTCTTCACTGCCCCTTTCGGCTCCATAGAGGCTCACCCGGTTTCCATCCAGGTAGATGAATCTCCAGCCTTTCACCGTTTTGGAATAGTAGCGATCCTTAAGCCCTAAAAGTTCGGGTATCTGCGCTTTAAATTCCTCCTCAACAGCATATTCATGATTACCCAGCGCATGATGTAGCGGGCATTTTAATCCATCAGCAATTTTGATCAGTGTGTTGTAGCTTTTAAAATCCCGATCAATGAAGTCCCCCAGGCTGGCAACAAATTTCAGGTCATGTTGATTGAGTTCTGCTACCGCTTCTGTAAGTTTTGCAGGGGACTGGCTGTAATTTCTCGTGCCCGAAGTCTCACAGGCACAGTACTGCACATCGGCTATTACTCCGAATTGAAACTTCGGCTTTTCGTTACCCTGACCGTATAGAAAAGTACAGGATGAGCATATCAACACCCAAATCACAGATCTTAATAAACTCATCCTGGCCTTATTATTTAAAGTTTCACACTCTTGCCTGTCGCGGCAGACTTATCCGCTGCAAAAACAATCTCGTGCGTTTTCATGCATTGCTTCAGTCCGGTAAGCGGCATGGGCTCCCCGTCCAGGATTGATTGGAAGAACTGCCTGAACTGTCCCTCGTAAGGGTGATCAGAGACATCCCCTGAATCAATCATTTTCAGTGCCAGCTCACTCCATCGTGACTTGTCCGCATGCAGTTTTTCCGAATGGAACTTGTTGTCCAGCATGCTTCCTTCGCTACCAACCAGGTGCGTATGGAAGTAATAAGGCTGTAGACAATCCACCACAGCAGAACACTTACCTACTTTACCACTTTTGAACTTCAAAATGGTGACGCTGGTAGTCTTGTATTCGTACGGTGAAAAAATCTCACTTTTGCTTCGGGTATCGTAGCTTGTCACTTCTTCCACATCATCTCCCATCATCAGCAACAGGATATCCATGGCATGGCATCCGGCTGTAACCAGGGCACTACCACCTCCATCTTTCTTGGCGTTCCAGTCGAACTGGCCCACCCATGGACCAATGCCATGATAGTAATCAACCTCACCATAGTGAAGGTCGCCCAACAAGCCCTGATCAACGATAGACTTTGTTGACAGGAACTGATTTGACCATCGACACTCAAAACAGATGGTGAATGATACACCAGCCGATGTCACAGCTTTCTCCACCTCCAGACAGTCTTCCCAGCTTAATGCCATAGGTTTTTCCAGGATGATATGTTTACCAGCTTTCGCAGCAGCAATGGCATGCTCCTTATGCATGTAGCTGTAGCTACAAATAGAAACTACATCAATGGATTTGTCGGACAGCATCTTATCCAGATCGGTGTATGATGTAATGTCCGATCCCCATTTCGCGCTTAGCTCAGCATCGTTGTGGGGTCTTGAAGAATAGATTGCATTGACAGTTGCGTTGCCAGTGCTATTGATGGCATCAATGTGCGCGGTGGCTACCCATCCGTAGCCGATAATTCCAACTCTTAGTTTTTTCATTTCAAAAATTTATCAACTCATTTCCCAACCTGCTCTTACAGGTTCTTTAATCAATTCATCAGCGCTTGGCCAACCTTTTACTTTCATGTTTTCGGCATCCCATTCGATCTTCTGGCCTCTCATCCTCAACGAAAGCACTCCCAATAAAGTAATCTCCGTAAGTCGTGATGCATAATCAAAGTTAGACAAGGCTCTGGGACCACCTGTGATCTCATCAATCCACTCTTTATGGTGTCCCGGGCTTCGTGGTATAGACTGCTCAGGCTTCTTAAATGAATCACCCAGCGCTTTTGGGAATACCAATGGCTCGCTCCACATGCCACCACTCTGGACGATCACGCCTTTCTCACCCACAAACATGGTTCCCCGACCTTCCAGGGTAAAACGTGAAGGCATCTCCGGAGGAAGCTCAGGCTGCAGACCACCTGAATACCAGTTAAGCTTCACTTCAGGTCTTTTATCCGTTGCAGGGAAGTAATAATGACCAATTTCTCCGAATGGTGCAATCTCTTTGCTACGTCTATTGCCCGCGGGGAATACCTGCACACTCGTAGGGTCGGCCAGATCAAGTCCCCATACAGCCACATCCATGTCATGACAGCCAAAGTCACCCAGTGCACCGGCACCAAACTTCCAGAAATCCCTCCAGGTGATTGGAGTAAATGACTCGTGGTATTCCTGATACTCAGTCGGCCCCAGCCACAGATCCCAATTCAGACCGGCAGGAACGGGTGTCGGTTCGGTTGGAAGTCCTTTTAAACCTGGATTCCATCGTGTAGCGCCTACCCAACAGTTTACTTCTTTCACATTGCCAATCACGCCTGCTCTTAGATACTCAACGGTAGTTCGGAGTGCATCGGCCGCATGACCCTGGTTACCCATCTGAGTCGCCAGCCCGGTTTCCTTAGCTACCTCCCGCATCTTACGCGCTTCCCAAATGTTGTGACACATGGGTTTCTCTGTGTAGACGTGTTTTCCCTGCCTCATAGAAGTGATAGAGACGTAGGCATGTGTGTTGTCCGGTGTGGCACACACGATAGCATCGATGGATTTCTCCTTCTCAAGCATCACCCTGAAATCCTCGTAGATGGAAATCTTTTGTTTCACAGACTTTTCGGCATATCCCTCTTCAATCCATTTTTTGAAGGGAACCCGTCCTGTTTCGTTGCCATACAAAACGCCGGTAGGCATTTGGTGTTCCATCGGATCAGCGACTGACACCAGCCTAACGTTATCCAGCTTCATGAGCTCTCTCACGCTAAACATGGATTGTCCGCCTGCTCCCACGATCCCTACATTGACCCTGTCACTGGGAGCCACGTATCCGGCACCACCCAAAACATGACGTGGTACGATCATAGCTGCTGCAGAAGAAGCTGCAACCTGTTTGATAAAATGTCTTCTTTGATTTTTTTTCATATTCTCTGAACTAGCACTATTACTCTAAATTCCCGAACCTGGTCACCTCTGCCTCAAAAATACTTCCGGGGGACTACCCGTATTCATTTGGATTTATTGTCCCTTCTCTAAACATGATAACCTGGTGGGAAGCTCAAAAATACAACGTCATCGATTACTTGAAATAATAATGGTAGGAAAGATGAAATATTGAGTAATAAAAGTTGATAGCCCGAAAAACAACTATGCAACTCAAAACAATTTCTAGCTTCATTCTATTTATTTCTTCATTCACACCCCTTTTTTCTCAACAGGATAAGCCCAAACATATTGTCCTGACCTGGGAAATTGATCCATCCACAACTCAAAGTGTGTGCTGGCAAACGTCATCAAAAGCTGAAGATCCCATTGCGCTTCTCATGCCAGCCAGTCACCGTCCTTATGGAGAAGAAAAAGCAGTACAATATCAGGTTGCCATAGATTCAGTAATAGATTCTGATGGCATGACACGTTACTATTATCAGGCCAGCTTTACAGACCTGACTCCGGACACACAATATCTTTATCAGGTTGGTTCTTTTGAAAATCGAATGTCCGCATGGAACACCTTTACCACAGCAAAAGCCAATGATGATGATTTTTCATTCCTCTACCTGGGAGACATCCAGAATGATATCCTGGCCTGGGGCTCAAGAACAATTCGTGAGGCGTATGCCAGTCAACCTCATGCAGCATTCATGCTATTTGCCGGAGACCTGATCGACAATGCCCACGACCCCAACCAATGGGATGAATGGTTTGAGGCAGTGAGTCATGTTTCTGAGCTGATGCCGATTGTACCTGTTTCCGGCAACCATGAATATGAGGAAAGAGGACCGGATGAAGATGCGGAAGTACTTTCAGTTTATTGGAGGCCGCAATTTGGGTTACCAACAAATGGACCTACCGGACTGGAAGAAAGTGCCTACTACCTAGATTACCAGTCGATGAGACTCATTGTGCTAAACAGTACAGCTGCACTATTGTCCAAAAAGATGCTCAAAAAGCAAACTGATTGGCTTGAGCAGGTGCTGAAAGAGAATCCAAAGAAATGGACAATTGTTTCCTTTCATCATCCCCTGTTCTCCGCCCGGGATGGCCGCCATGGAGATTACCCGGACTTGCGCGAAACCTGGAAGCCTGTATTTGAAAAACATGCGGTGGATCTGGTGATCATGGGACATGACCATGTGTATAACCGGGGAAATCTGGGTCGAAGTCAGGGTCCGGTTTATGTGGTTTCCGTGGCTGGACCCAAGATGTATGGTGTATTGCCAGAAAAACGGTGGATGGATCGCAATGCAGTGGACACCCAGCTTTACCAGGTCATTTCGATCAAAAACAATACATTAGAACTGTCAGCCTACACGGTAATGCATGAACTTTATGATCATTTCAGCATTCAAAAGAGGCCCCGAAAAGACAATCAATTCACAGAATATATTTCATCGGATGATCATCCGGAAAACACATTTCCTCATGGATCAAGTGTTCGATCAAAATAACAACTAAGCTTAACCATTAAATGAAACTCACTCAACTAAAAGCCTGTGGCACAACGCTACTGATCATTCTTACCCTGGGTATCCATGCACAAACCCAGGTAACCGGAATTGTATTTGAAGACCTTGACGCAGACGGTAAAAAAGACCGGAAAGAAAAAGGTTTAGCGTCTGTTGCCGTGACCAATGGTGTGGATGTAGTTCTAACTGATGAGAAAGGATTCTATAGTCTGCCTGCGTCCGAAGACATGATCGTCTCCGTGATCAAACCTTCTGGATATGCAGTTCCAGTCAATGACCAAAATCAGCCTCAGTTTTATTATATCCATAAGATAAACGGTTCACCGCCGAACGACGATGGAGGGGTGGCTCCCAGTGGGCCCCTTCCTTCATCTGTCGATTTTCCTCTGATCCGTCAGGCTGAAAACCCCAATTTCACTGTGCTGCTATTTGGTGATCCCCAGGCTGATGACCTGACCAATGCCATGTATTTTGAGAAGGCCATCGCGTCGGAGGTTGAAGGAGTAAAGGATGTGGCTTTTGGGATCAGTCTCGGTGACCTGGGATCGAGAAAGCTGTTTGGAACCTATATCGGTTCTCTGGCTAAGATTGGTATTCCCTGGTACAATGTCTTTGGGAACCACGACATGAATGTGGGTTCGGAAGACATCCTCACTGATGAGACATATGAATTGTACTTTGGCCCTCCCAACTATGCTTTCAATTATGCCAATGCGCATTTTATCATGCTAGACGATGTCATTTTCCCACATCCAATGAAAGGAGGTGGTTACATCGGAGGGTTCAGGGACGATATCCTGGAGTTTGTAAAAAACGACCTGAAGCATGTCCCTAAAGACAAACTCATTGTAGTGGGTTTTCACATCCCTATCTATGAGTTTGAACCTGGCCCTGACCAGTTTATAGAGGGTGATGTACAAAAGCTTTTTGATTTACTTGCAGGATACGACTATACGCTTTCGATTTCCGGTCATACCCACTCACATAATCACCATTTTTTCACGAATGAAGAGGGATGGGAAAATGATAAACCACACCATCATTACAATCCAGGAGCCACCTCGGGTGATGTGTATAAAGGACCAAAAGATAAATATGGAACACCGGCCTCTTTCATGAGGGATGGCACGCCCAAAGGTTATGCCTATCTCTACATCAACGATACAGCATACACCTACGAATACAAAGTCTCGGGCGAACCCCTGGATTATAAAATGAGCATTCATATCCCAAAGATTGTTCCGCAAACAAAGAGATACCGGGGCGAGATCGTTGTCAACTTCTTTCAGGGCTCGCCGCTGGATAAGGTGGAATACCGGGTGGATGATGGCGAGTGGGCCTCGTTGGAGCTGACACCCCGCTTCGATAAATATCTCCTGGACCTGGAGTATGAGTGGGACCACGCGGAAGAGTTACCATGGGGCATCAGGCTCTCTACTCCCCTGCCCTCCTCCCACATCTGGAGCACCAGGATGCTTTCACACTATGCTTTAGGAGAACATACATTGGAGGTGAGAGCCCAGGACTGGTTGGGGCGAACATACACCGCGAGCAAAACATTTAGGATGGTTCCGGACCATCCTTATCTGCAGGAGTAATCTGGTAAATTTGGGTTTGTTCAAGAATTGCGCAACCGCTGTAGCAACAGTGTATTGCATCTAATTAATTAATTTGCGTTGCAGGGATGTTTAGTCCTTTTAATAAAACCAAATTAACATGAACCCCACCTCACCTGCTAATATTAAGCTGAAGAAACTATTTACTCCCTTGTTTATTTTGGGAGTCCTTACGCTATGCCTGTCTGCCTGCACTTCAACACAGACGGATACTGAGCCAGACAGACCGCACATCATCCTCATGATGGGTGATGACCATGGCTTTGAAGAGACAGGATATAATGGACACCCCTTCCTGAAAACGCCGGTGCTGGACGATATGGCAGCAAAGGGTTTACGTCTCGATCGGTTTTACTCAGCACACCCCTCATGCTCGCCCACACGTGGGAGTATCATCACCGGCAGGCATCCTAACAGGTATGGGACCTACACGCCTAACTATTCTATGAGACCGGATGAAATTTCGATTGCCAGTCTGCTCAAAGAAGCAGGATATGCAACGGGTCATTTTNGTAAATGGCATGTTGGACCCGTAAAGAAAGAATCCCCGACCAGTCCGGGAGCCATGGGCTTCGATGAATGGCTTTCACATGATAATTTCTTTGAACTCGATCCTGTCCTCAGCCGAAATGGTGAGGCTCCGGAGCAGATCATGGGAGAAAGCTCAGAGATCATCATTGATGAAACGATCAGTTTCTTCAAAAAGTCAACGGCTAAGAATCAACCTGTTTTCGCCATTGTGTGGTTTGGTTCTCCCCATGAACCTTATCAGGGACTTTCTGAGGATATGGCATTGTACGAAGACCTGCCGGATTCATTGAGTGATCATTTCACCAGACTCACTTCACTGATCACCGGTTCAGGAACTGAAAGACCTCTTGATTCAGTGCTCCAGGAACGTTTTGCAGAGATCACAGCCATGGACCGTGCAATCGGTAAGTTGCGGTCATTTTTGAGAGAAGAAGGCGTAGCGGACAATACATTACTCTGGTATTATGGTGACAATGGCATCCCACCAAGTGGCCTGTACAATTCCGATTTCCGTGGACTCAAAGGAACGATTTACGAGGGAGGAACGCGTGTCCCCGGAATCATCGAATGGCCGGCCCGAATCAGTCAGCCCTTTTCCTCGAATGTCAATGCCGTCACCACTGATATGCTTCCTACCCTGGCAGATCTTTTGGATCTTGACCTTCCGGACCGTCCGATAGACGGAGTGAGCCTGATGCCCTTGATTGATGGGGAGATGAAAGCACGTCCCGAACCCATCGGCTTCTGGATGTTTGATACCCAGCACCTGACAGACGATCAACCATACATTGATCCGAAGCTTCAACAAGGCACCACCCCGCTCGCTAAGAAAATGGCGGGAGTTTATACCCGAAGCTTTAGGAATTTTCATCATCCGGAGATCACTGAAGAAGATTATCTGGGTGATCGTTCATGGCTGGACAATACTTTTAAGCTCGTAATCCGGGAAGAGGGTGACAAAGTGATCCGGGAACTATTTGACATACGCCAGGATCCCGGGGAAAGGATCAACATCATCGAAAGCAAGCCCGATATAGCCAAAGAAATGGAGATCCAGCTCACCGAATGGCAGGGATCAGTACTGAAAAGCCTGACAGGCGCAGATTATTAATTGAAAAACCAATACCAGACATGCAAATAAAATCCTACCTATTCATATTTCTATTCATTGGTGCACTCGGCGTTCAAGCCCAGGAAAGTGATAACTGGCTCCTGAAAGTACAACGCAACAAACCTGAGCGGGTCGAGTGGTTTAAAGATCTGGGTTTCGGGATGTTTATCCACTGGAGCCATGATGTACAGTTGGGCTCAGTGATCAGCCATTCCATGGTGGGAGCTTCTGAGGACTACCTGGATTTCTTTGTGAATGAATTACCCAAAACTTTTAATCCTGTGGATTTCAATCCTGATGCCTGGGCAGATTATGCGAAGCTGGCTGGAATGAAATACGTGGTTTTCACGGCCAAGCATCACT
Organism: Cyclobacteriaceae bacterium SS2; assembly: GCA_019192515.1. Lineage (GTDB taxonomy): Bacteria > Bacteroidota > Bacteroidia > Cytophagales > Cyclobacteriaceae > UBA7330. The sequence continues at coordinate 2,123 of JAHCMM010000304.1, read as the reverse complement.
CAGGGTTCTGTATGTTTCATACGGAGACTACCGATTTCTCCATTGAAAACACACCATTCCAGCGGGATGCCACTAAGGAGATACTGGAAGCATTCAGAAAGAAAGGTATAGCAGTAGGGCTGTACTTTTCACCGGATGACTTCACTTACCTGTATAACAATGGGCTTCCGATTGACAGGGATTCGCCCAAAAGTCTGCCAGGAGGAAATCCTGAACTGATGACTTTCACTAAAAAACAGCTGAAAGAATTGCTGACCAACTACGGTAAGATCGACATGATCTTCTTGGATGGTCAAACGCAGAAGCATGAGTGGATCAATACCGAGCTGGCGGCTTATTGCTGGGACCTGGATCCGGACATCCTTGTGACACGAGGTGGCATGAAAACTCCCGAACAGAATCTGCCTAACCAACCCCTGGAAGGTCCCTGGGAAGCTTGTTTCACGATGGGTACCCAATGGCAATACAAGCCCACAAACGAAAGCTATAAGTCCGGAACTCAGCTCATTGAAATGCTGATTGAGACACGGGCAAAAGGAGGAAATCTTTTATTAAATGTTGGTCCTGATGAAACAGGGCGTCTGCCAGTTGAACAGATCCAACGCTTACAGGAGATCGCCTTGTGGCGCGTCGTGAACCAGGAAGCTGTATACGGTATCGAACCATTTTCCATCACCAACGAGGATTTTGTCTGGTACACCAAAAAGCCAGGAGAAAACACTGTTTACGCTTTCATCACTCAGATGGAATTGCCTATTGGCAGCCGAAAGCAATTGCTACTGGAAAACATCTCCGGGTCTGCTGATACCAAAATCTCTGTCCTTGGACATGATGGGAAAACCCTGGAATACAATCCCGGTGCCGATGTTGTCCCCTGGTGCAGACCAGCAAAGAATGGGCTCATCATCAGTTTTACCCGATCTCAGCGACTATACAATGACAAAAAATGGCCTAACCCGATTGTGCTGAAGCTTGAAGGTGTGGAGTATAGGGAAAAGTAAAAGCAAAAGCCACCTCCAATTTGGAAGGTGGCTCTAATCATCATTCCTGGGTGTAAAATCTTCTACTTCTTTTTTGGGAATCGGGCATTTACTGACTCCAAATAGTCAAATAACTCAGTTTTCAAAGATTCTGCTAGCTCAGGCTCTTGGATAGAAAGGCCCTCAGATTCCCGAATGTCTTTTTCCAGATCATAAAGCTCAGCACGATCATCTTCATAGAAATATAGCAGCTTATGCTTCCCTTTTCGTATCGCTGATTGAGGAAAAGTCTTTGCATTGTGCCCGTCTTCCACTCCTATCTTTTCACCTGCCTCGCTGAAAGCATCTCCTTCAGGATGATAATAAGGGAAATGCCAAAAAAGTGATCTGTCTTCCAAACTCGGATTACCATTCAAAAGAGAAACCAAAGACTTTCCATCCAGTTCATCATTTTGAGAGACACCACCGGCTGCCTCCTGAAAGGTTGGTAACAGATCAGTTTGTATTACAGGCATTGCACTTATAGCACCGGGTTCTACATGTCCGGGCCACCTCACCATCATGGGCACCCTGATACCACCCTCATATAAGTGCCACTTGCTTCCTCTCAAGGGTCGGTTAAATGCATGATCCGGGTGTCCACCATTGTCTGATGTAAATACAACCAGGGTATTTTCCCTCAAGCCGAGCTCATCAACTGCATCCAGTAGCTGACCTACATAGTGATCCATTGTCTCAACAAAAGCTGCATACTTTATTTGAGCCTCTGAAACATTATTACCTGCTTTTTTGCGATACTTTTCAATAAGCCATTCAAGATGATTGCTAAGCGGAGTATGAACATAATAATGGCTGACATACAGGAAAAATGGATCTGAGTTTTCCCTATTCTCTTCCAAAAACCTGATAGCATTTTCGGTCAATGAATCAACTGGAAACTCTCCATCTTCGTATTCAGGAGAGTCCTCTCCTTTAACATATCCATACGGATGGGAGCCAAACGTTTCAGCTGCCCAGCCAAATCCCTGCTGACGAGGTCCCAGAGTCGGGCTCCATCCTTTATATCGTTTGTAATGCGGTGCTACATGCCATTTTCCTACAATCCCGGTTTTATACCCTTGTTTGTTCAGAACCTCGGCCATT
>JAHCMM010000303.1 GCA_019192515.1 Cyclobacteriaceae bacterium SS2 | reverse complement strand
AATGGTTGTCCTTAATGCTATCAAGAATAAGCTTTTGAGTCGGGTATTTGCCGTTGTTAATCGTGGATCTTCTTTTGTGCCACTTTACCAACATCTTTGAAAAATTATATCCTAAAATCTTGTTTTAATCTTAGAATTCGGTAGGCAGGGATTTTCCATCGTATCGGTAAACACCTACATAAGAAGCAATTAAAATATCACCATTTTTTGCTTGTCTTACATTCCGAACCATACTAATTGGCACCTTGGAAGTGATCGCAGCTTTAAGCTGAGACTCAGTTAGTCCAGACCTATGGGTCCTGTTATTTTGTGTTGGTATGTCTGTTTGATTTTGTGAGCAGGAAGTGAAAAAAATAAATACAAGAAGTAAACCAGATGTGTATTTCACCATTTTTTTCATTTTTGGTATCGATTTAAACAAAACTACTAATCTGCTTTGAAAGGATAAGAAGTGGGAAGTATTTACCTCCGAATGCTCTATGGACCATATGATTCCTGTTGACTGTAAGCCGGTGAGTCACTGATCTGGAAAATCGCTCTGCCAGCCGGATGGAAACATCCGACTACGATCAAAAATCATTCGTAGTGTAGATCAAGCAACGCTGGAATCTGGAGATTCCAAACCATCTGCCTTCGACATGCCCTTCGGAACATGTCGAAGAGCATAGTTGTTATTCACCAGTGTTTTTCTGTTCCCATCTCTTTCCGACAAGTTCCGGATTTTTATATATCAAGTTAATGATTTCCTTAGATGCCCGGGTTAGACCACCGTTAAAGTTCCCCGTTCGGAATTCAGGAACCATAGCGCTGTCAATTATCTTCTTTGCTATTTCGTCTCGAATGATAAGCTCAAGGCCATATCCAACTTCAATACGAATCTTTCGATCCTTCATTGCGAGTGTTATGATGATACCATCATCGTAGTTTGCTCGTCCAATTCTCCAATTGTCAGCTACATCTATTGAATACTCTTCAATTGTTTGTTCACCTAATGAGTCAATTGATAAGATGACAAGTTGTGAGCCAATAGAGTCTTCCAGAGATTTGAGAAGTTCATTCAAATTGGCCTCTTCAGTATCAGTTAATATTTCTGCATAATCGTTGACTCGTGCATATAATTCAGGAATGTTCGAGTTCGAGTAGGTGGTTCTTTTTGCAGCCGGTTTCTGTGATTGAGAGTTACATCCAAAAGTTGTAAAAAGAGTTAATAACAAAATATATTGAAAGTATTTCATCAAGTTGACAAGTTAGTTACCTCCTAGTTCACTTTTTCAAATCTCATTTCCTCATCATTCCACTCAAATTCAACGCCTATGGGTTCATCTAAAACAGATAGTATAGAATCATCAATATTCAGAACCGCGCCCAATGAAACAACACTTAGATTCTTAGAATCATCAACATAATCTTGGCTTTCCTCACCAGACATAATTACCCAACCTGAATCAAAAATCCCATCCTTCCATTCACCTTTGCTTTCATCTCGATATAGGTATTTGATTTTCTTTTTTCCGTGAAGAATTTCGTTTGAAACGAAGCAGCGATGAATATACTTTTTAATTAAGTCTGGTTCTTCACTTTGTAAATCTGTGTCCATTATATTATTTGTCTGAAAATGGATTTTATCTCCAAGTTTCAAATTTTCGATGTACTGAGGTTCATTAGTAAGCAAACCAGTAAAATTGTTCCCGTCCCTTTCTGTTATTTCGACCCACATACGTTCAGCCCCAGGACCCACAGAAGAAGGATTCTGCAAGTTAAACCTTAGCCTTACCTCATTCCCGTGCCCAAGTCTGTCGGTAACTGATTTAGGAGGAACATAAAAAGTATATTTGAGATCCTTAGCATGCTCAATTATATCATCTAAGTACCATGTTTTCATGTAGCAGATATTGTAGATATCGCACAGGTATGATGAGTGTCCACCCCTATGCCATAAAAATCTAAACTAACTAAAACCCCGGTGAGATGCAACGGGTAAGTTTCTGTCCAACTAGAAGATTAAAATCGTCCTTTGGCCTGAAGTGTTAAATCATTGGCACAATGTGTCAAGCATGCGGTAACCTCCCAGGTGAAGTTTGTATCTACTTTATCAAAAAAGAGAAAAGACAACAAAAGTATGAACACGCTAGGAATCAATATAAACTCACTGATTTATGATAATGGCTTTCAGGCTTTGAATCGTATAGACCTGGAAATCAGCAATGGAGTTTTTGGGTTATTGGGTCCCAATGGAGCCGGGAAGTCATCACTCATGAAAACCATTGCCGGATTACAGAAGCCAACTGACGGCCGCATTGTTTTCAATGGTGAGGATGTGGTGAGTAATCCTTTGGCCATCCAGAAACATCTCGGATTTCTACCGCAGTATTTTGGGGTGTACCCCAAGGTGTCGGCATACGATCTTCTGGATCACCTGGCTAAACTGAAAGGTGTTGTGGATTCACAACAACGGAAGAAGCAAATCCTGAACTTGCTGGAGCGGGTGAATCTGATGGATGTGAAATACAGGGAGGTTCATACATTTTCAGGAGGGATGAAGCAGCGCTTTGGAGCGGCTCAAGCGTTACTTGGATCACCCAAAATTGTGATTGTAGATGAACCCACTGCCGGGCTGGATCCGGAGGAGCGTAACCGGTTTAATGCACTGTTGAGTGATATAGCGGAGGATATGATTATCATTCTTTCAACGCATTTGGTAGAGGATGTAAGAAATCTGTGTTCAAAAATGGCGATTATCAATGAAGGTACTGTCCTGGCACAAGGAACGCCAAATGAATTTTTGAGTCAGCTATCAGGAAAAGTATGGAGCAAGGCTGCAACCAGGGATGAGCTTTCAGGGCTGGAATCGAGGTATCAGGTGATTGGTTATCAGCTGATAGAAAGGGTAATGCAGGTTACGGTTTGCTCAGATGAGTGCCCTGCGGGTTTCCAGCGTGTAACGCCCGTACTTGAGCATGCATATTTGAAATGCCTTAATTCTGATTCGATATGAGGGAGGTGTTTTTAAACGATTTTCGCATTGCACTCAAGCAAAAAGCAATGTATGCCATGCTGCTTATTTTGGCGGTACTTGGCCTTTTGACAGGGCTCAAATTTCACATGTCGGTAGGCGATGGATTAGCAGTAAACGCACCGTATTCTTTAGGGTTTATGATTGGACTGCTGAGTCTGGTGAACATTTTTATCGCTACATTTTTAGCGTTCTTGTTGCTGTTCAAGGAAAAGGATGCTGATTTTTCGCTCATTGTATTTACTACACCCATTTTGAGTAGAGCATTCGCCTTGGCTCGCTTTGGCTCGTTTTACATGATCACCTTAGGCATGTTTCTGGTCATGGTGGTGGGGTACGTGGTGGGAATTCATATACAGAGTGACACCACTTTGAATGACGGCTTTCACTTGTGGCATTACTTATATGCCTTTCTGGTTTTTGGTGTAGTGAATGCCCTGGTTGTTTGTAGCCTGCTGTTCTTTCTTGCTCAGAAGTTTCAAAACAAGTTACTGGTCGCTATTTCCGGGATGCTCCTTTATGTACTATACATGATCGCACTGATGTTTTCCAATGCACCCTTTATGGCTCAGGCGTTGCCACAGTCGGAGCTTGCGCAGCGGATTTCGGCCGCTATTGATCTTTTTGGTCTTTCGGGCTACTTTTTTGAAGCAAGCGGGATGAGTCTCTCCGAGAAAAGTATAAATGTTGTTCCATTTGCAAATTTTTTGTTGGTTAACAGGTTAGGGTTCATTACACTGTCAATGGGGATGGTTTTATTAGGAGTCAGAGCCTTTTCAGTGAACCCAAGACCAGGGAAGAAATCCAAAATGGTGAATTTTCCTTCCAATCCTATTCCTGGCCATGCACCGATTGTATTAACATCTCCAAAATCTGGTTTGAAGGCACGCTGGGAGGCGATATGCTCTTTTGCAAAAATTGACCTTATCTATGTCTTCAAGAGCATTGCCCTGATTGCCGTCTCCGTGCTGCTTTTATTCTATATGGGAATTGAAATGTTCGATGACATAGATGTGGGGATTCGGTTGCCACAGCATTATGCCAGCTCCGGGCTCCTGGCTGAGACGATCAATAACTCGTTTTTTTACCTGGGCGCAATGGTCATGGTGTATTTTGTCAATGATATCTATTGGCGAAGTGCGGAGAGTGGGTTTTCAATGGTGGAAAAGTCCATGCCCTATTCAATAATGAAGAGGTATGGTCATTGCGTGAGCATCATTGCCCTGGTGTGCTTTCTTTCATTCATTCAGTTGGCAGAGGCCATTATTTTCCAACTGGCCTTTGGTTATATGATTTTTGACTGGCAGGCTTATTTGGGGGTAATCGTTTTTAATACGCTGCCCATGATTTTGCTTGCACTTTATCTTTTGGAGTTGAATGTGGTCTCAAAAAGCAAATCAGTAGCACTTGGTGTGTTGATCTTGTTTTTTTTACTATTTGTAACTCCCATTTCCAGAATGATCCTCAAGCTTTCAGTGTTGAGGTTTTTGTCTGGCTACAAAGGGGCGTACAGTGAATTTTTTGGGTATGGATCATATATGTCATTGTTTCTGTGGAGGTTGTGTTTTGGTTTTGCAGTGCTATTGGCGTTGGTGTTATTGATTCAGCTAATCAGATCCGGCAGGAAATGGCAATTAAAATCTGTTGGCCTGGTAGGATGCGTTGCAGTTGTGCTATTTGCTGGTACAACTTATCTGGATGAATATGTTCATAAAAATGAGGATGCCGAGCAGGCGATACGAGCCGACTATGAACGAAGGTTCAGAAAGTATCAATATAAACCACAGCCCGGAATCACTGAGGTGAAGGCTCGTGTAAATCTTTTCCCCGAAAGTCAGGCTTACGATATTCATGGGGTCTATTCTCTGGTAAATACCAGCCTGGAACCCATCGATTCAATGCTGATCAATCTTCCTGACGGCTTTGATCTCGATAAACTCATCTATGAGGATGCCCATACCCGTGTTTTGGTAGATAGAGATGAACTAATTCTGGAACAGCCACTCAAGCCACAGGATTCTGCCCGGCTGACTTTCACATTAAGTTACAAGTGGAGTGCAGTAAATGGCCATGACCCTTTCA
>JAHCMM010000302.1 GCA_019192515.1 Cyclobacteriaceae bacterium SS2 | reverse complement strand
AAAAGAAAGGCGAGCCGTCGGCATAGCTCAGATGGTACTTCCCGGGGTTTCGCTTGATGCTGCCTTTCTGATAAATCACGTGTGGACTTTGATTTTTCACGCACTCAAATGTGCCCTCAACTTCATGAAGACCTGCATTCTTTTCATCTGAACATGAGGTTTTATATGTCCACATACCCACTTCATCAGGCACGAACCTAATCTTCCAGTCATTACCCCCATCCCAGAAACCCCTGACGGTCTTTTGTCTGCCCGAAGGCGAGGTAAATGTTGCAGCGAGTTCCCTCACGTTGTACAAAGGGTTCTCGTATCCGGTGCTGCTTATCAGAGTGATCTCCTTTTTCATCCACTGACCGGTCTGCGCCTGGAGCTGGGGGATAATGAGGAAGCAGGCAATCAAAAAGGGTAATTGTCTTTTCATAATTAGGTTGGTCTTTTTTAACTAATCTTTTTCAGCATCATCAAACGAAAATCCATCACTTCTTTACCTGGTATCTCAAGAGGTTGAAGCTTGAGCGTTCCCATTCCTTTATCGAGATGGATGGTTCCGATATTCAAAGGCTTAAAGTCTTTCACATAGGATTCGGGCCTGAGCGTTCGATCATTTTCCATGCCGGTGAGTGGCGGATCGTGTGCTTCTGTAATTTGTCCTTCCAGTCTGCTATCCAGGAAAGAAAGCTCAAATCGCGATCCCACAGACTCTGGGGGGCAGGTATAATAGATGACCACTTCATACTCACCTTCATTGAGTACTTCTACATCCAGAGTGAGCATGTCCTCAACACTGGTCCAGTTGGTATAAAAACTGCAATTGGGCCACCTGTTCGAACGAATGATGTTCCCATGTGCAATCAGATCCCTGGCAGGAATCTGGGTATTGAGGAATCCTTCATAACCGATGGTAAATGTTCTGTTGTCCTCCTCTGGCAATTCTGAAAGCACATCTCTCTCCCAATCACTTTTGGCTTGCTTCAATGCAGTGAATATTTCGGGCTTTTCAGCTGATATATCATGATTTTGGCCTGGGTCCTCCTCCATATCAAAGAGCATTCCCTCGTTCCCCAATCGATATTTTTGATTCCTCACACTGAGCTTTTTATTCCAATAGCTAAAAATCAAACGGTCTTCCCATGCCGGCTTGTCTTCAAGTAGCAAGGGTGCTAAACTGACCCCATCAAGCGGTTTTTTACTCTGATAGTTGGTATTGGAAAGATCCACCAGTGTTGGCAAGAGATCAACGGAAGCACCAATCTCCTTTACCACCTTACCAGTCTGAATAGTCCCGGGCCAATTCATGATCAATGGCGACCGGACCCCGCCCTCATCGGTTGAACCTTTTCGTCCTTTCATGTTGCCATTCCAACGCCAACTATTGGGTCCGTTGTCGGAAAGATATATCACGAGGGTGTTTTCTCTCAGGCTCATTGCTTCCAGTTTTTCAACAACTCTGCCCACATTCCAGTCTATATTTTCTACCATGGCCAGAGCTGCCCTGGTAAAGTCAATATCCTCTTTCTCCGGGTCTCGATGTAACATATCGAGCTCTTTGTCCTTAAACTTATTCCACCACTCATCGGGCACCTGCATGGGAGCGTGGGGGGTATTGAAAGGGAGATACAGAAAGAATGGCTGATCCTTGTTCTTTTCAATAAAGTCAAGGCCATGGTTGGTAAGATCATCAATAAGAAACCCATCCCCGGTAACCAATTCACCATTGTGCTCTAGCATCGGGCTGAAATAGCTTCCCCAATGTCCGGAGCAGAATCCATAGAAGTCGTCGAACCCACGTGTATTAGGATGATAAGGGGCCTGCATGCCATTGTGCCATTTGCCATAGGCGGCTGTCGCGTAGCCGGCATCTTTCAGAATTTCACTAATCAGCGTTTCATCCAGATCTAGTCGTTCTCCACCAGCTGAGGTGGAGTACACACCACCCCTGACATGATATCGGCCCGTAAGTATTTCAGCCCGGGTGGGCGAACAAACCGGATTGACATAAAAGCGGTCAAACATGGCACCTGTTTCTGCCAGTCGATCAATATTCGGCGTCGACAGGTTGGTATTACCATTGATGCTGAGGTCTCCCCATCCCTGGTCGTCTGTCAGGATGAGAATGATGTTGGGGGGTGATTGATTGGTGCTCTTTTGCTGATTGCATGCTACAAATGCCAGGCAGATGAGCGCCCAGTATACTTTGCTGATTGGGTTCAAGGTGTTGTTTGTTTTAGATTAAATCGGAGATGAAAGATAATGGAATTCAACTGCGGCTCAAAGACGGTGATTTCAATATTGACTATAGTGTTCAGGCATCGTCTCATGAAAGGGATGATAATAAGGGCATACATCTACATATGGGTCGTCCTCTTCGAGAGACGATGATGGAGAAAAGGTAATCCTGCTAAGGCCTCTCCTCACCCCTTATTCCCCTAAAGGGGGGCTACCCACGAGGTCGATTATCACCCCAATCGAAATCTGAAGTTGTGCGGTAGGTCCCTTTAGGGACAAAAGGGTGTGCGGCGGCAATAGTGAAATCTATAGACGGTTCACCACAATTCTTTCTCAATTCTCTTTAGCACATTGTCAATATCATCCATAACCTCCTCATTTTTGATCCGGAGGACCATAAGCCCAAGCTCTTTCATTTCAATATCCCGGACTTCATCATTGTTCTTCTTTTCAGTTTGGTTGTGATCCCTACCATCTACTTCAATCACAAGCATCGCCTTATGACAATAAAAGTCTACAACATACTGACTGATCGGATGTTGTCTTCTGAATTTGAATCCAGCTAACTTGTTATCTGACAATCGATCCCAGAGAATCAGCTCAGCTTCGGTCATAGAGGACCTTAACATCTGGGCTTTATGAAATATTTCCTTGGTAGCACCATAAAACATACCACCAACTCCCCTCCTCATCCCCTACGCCAGCACCTTATCGATCACGTGACCGTGTACATCAGTAAGTCTAAAGTCACGACCCTGGAAACGATAGGTGAACTTTTCGTGGTCCATGCCGAGCAGGTGAAGGATCGTTGCTTGCAGATCATGGATGTGGGTTCGGTCTTTTATACCAAAATATCCAATATCATCGGTCTCACCATGGCTGTACCCTGCTTTGAGCCCTACTCCGGCCATCCAGACGGTGAAGGCATCTACATGGTGGTCTCGTCCGAGGTAACTCATCACTTCACCTTTTCTATTTTCCCGCATAGGCGTACGGCCAAACTCTCCGCCCCAGACAACCAGGGTATCTTCCATCATCCCTCGCTGTTCCAGGTCTTTGAGTAGGGCTGCAATCGGTTGGTCAATCTCTTTGGACTTCTTGCGGATCCCGATATCCACGGAACCATTCTCGCTGGTACCATGCATGTCCCACCCCCAGTCATAGAGTTGGATAAACCTTACTCCCTTCTCAGCAAGTTTTCTGGCCAGAAGACAATTATTGGCAAACGTGTTGGACCCATCCTCGATGCCATACATCTTCTTAATGTATTCCGGCTCGTCTTTGATATCCATCGACTCCGGAACAGAGATCTGCATCTTGAAAGCCATCTCATATTGTGAAATACGAGAAAGAATTTCAGGATCACCAATTTCATTGTATTCGGCCTCATTCAGCTTTTTCAATGCATCCAAAGATCTACCCCTGATATCCCGACTGATACCATCAGGATTGGAAACAAAAAGGATAGGATCACCGGAATTTCTGCATTGGACACCCTGATACTCTGAGGGCAGGAACCCACTACCCCAGGCATTCTTTCCGGCATCCGGGTTATTGCCTCCACTGATCAGTACCATATAACCCGGAAGGTTTTCATTCTCAGACCCTAATCCGTAGGTCACCCAGGAGCCAATACTCGGTCTACCTACCCGGGAGCTACCGGTTTGGATCAGAAGTTGTGCAGGTGCATGGTTGAATTCATCAGTATGCATAGCCTTCAGAAAGGTCAGTTTATCAGCTACTGAAGCCAGGTGAGGCATGGCATCAGAGACATAATTACCTGCCTCTCCACGCTGTCTGAATTTCTGTTGAGGTCCCAGCATTTGGGGTACACCTTCTATAAAAGCAAATCGTTTTCCTTCCAGTAGAGAGGGAGGACAATCCTGACCATTGAGCCTCTCTAAAACGGGCTTGTAATCAAACAGCTCCAGTTGAGAAGGAGCACCTGCCATATGAAGATATATGACCCGCTTCGCTTTTGGAGCAAAATGCGGAACCACTCCATCCGTGTCAAGTCCGGCCATCTTGTCCATGCCCATGAGTGAGCCAAAGGCCAGCATACCCAGCCCGGTACTACATTTCCTGAGAAAATGCCTACGGGTAGTAAACTCTAAATATTTTCGTCTGGCTTCGTTAAAGTGATCCATTGTCTTAGCTTTTCACGATAAATTCATCCATGTTCAAGAGTGTGTTGGCTACAATGACCAGGGCAGCCTTATTAGCATCCGGCTCGCCTACCAGCTCTTTTGCTGCCGTTTTATCCTTTGAATATTGAACCTGCATGTCTTCATATAGGGTTTTCAATAAATTTAATTTCTCTGTCGATGGAGGCTTGCACATTACGCGCTGATAAGCCAGTTTCAGCTTTTCCTCATCATCTACCTGCAACTGATCAATTTCTTTGGCCAGGTACGATGCTGCCTCCACAAAAGCCGGATCATTCCAGGTGGTCAGCGCCTGTAATGGAGTGTTGGTATTGATCCTACGTGAAAGACAAACATCCCTGCTGCTCGCATCAAAAGTAATGAAAGAGGGATATGCTGCAGACCTTCGAAGGAAAGTATAAAGACCCCTTCTATGGGCGTCTTCTCCATCGCTGACGACCCACTTATTGCCACTATACACGACATTCCAGATCCCTTCCGGCTGATAAGGCATTACGCTGGGGCCATACATTTTATCACTCAGCAATCCTGTCACTGCAAGGGTCTGATCTCTAAGCTGCTCAGCAGACAACCGTGTTCGTGGGCTGAATGACAACCACACATTATTGGGATCATTTTGCTTAGCCAGCTCACTCACTACAGAGGTTTGACGATATGTAGCTGACATTACCATGGTCTTGATGAGTTTTTTCATACTCCATTCGTAGTCATTCGAAAACCTCAACGCCAGCCAATCCAGCAATTCAGGATGAGTTGGGTTAGCTCCGATGGTTCCAAAATCCTCAACGGTCTCCACGATCCCTACTCCAAATAGCTTAGACCAGAACCGGTTCACCATCACCTTGGCAGTCAATGGATTCTCATCACTCACCAGCCATTTCGCCAGATCGAGGCGGTCTTTCAATTGAGTGTTTTCGTCAATCAATGAAGCCGGTACTGCAGGTTGCACCTCTTCTTCCTGTTCCTGCCAGCTTCCCCGATGAAATACCCTCGTCACACGCTGGAAACGCTCAGGTTTGTCCTGCATTATCAGGGTAGTGTTTTCAGGATCAGCTTCAAAGAGGGCTTTTAACTCAGCGACCTTCTCTTCATAGCCTTCTTCTCCTTTTCCCGGCAACTCATCCACCAGGAAGAATCCATCTGTATAAGTCCTGTATTTTTCGTAATCACTACTGAAATGCAGACTCAGCTCTGCCTTACCTTCAAAAGGTTCAAGATCAATCACGACCTGAGTAAATCCACCTGATTTTTCCAGAGTTGTCTGGCCAATTTCTGTTCCATTTGCTGTCACTCTAACCACACCTGTCTCATTTCTTTGCCGAAAGAAAAATACCAGGTAGCCTTTTCCGGTCAGATCAATATTATTTACAGTAATAGAAGAACCATCGAAAACCTCCATAAAATCCTGATCACCCCTGTTTTGGTGTACCGCCCCTGTGGTGTCTGTATAGTCTTCATGGATAATCCGAGGAGTACCTGTTAGGATTTTATGGGCGATATCATCAGCCTGATCTTTGGCTCCGTATGTTGAGATCCAATCTCTCAACACTTCAAGTTTCTGTTCATCCTCTTCTTTCAAATCTTTTAGAACAGGG
>JAHCMM010000301.1 GCA_019192515.1 Cyclobacteriaceae bacterium SS2 | reverse complement strand
GGAACATCTTCGTTGAATGCTCTGATCAGATAGTCTCTGTACTTCCAGGTCCCGGCAATTTCGTAATCAAATTCATGGCCTTTGGTCTCCGCATACCTTTCCAGGTCCATCCAGTGACGCGCCCAGCGCTCCCCAAAGCCAGGATTTTTGAGATAATAGTCCACCATTTTTTCATAGGCATCCGGACTTTGATCCATCTCATATTCACGGACCTTCTCCGGTGTTGGGGGAAGCCCAGTGAGTAAATATGATACTCTTCGGATCAAAGTGTTCTTTTCGGCTCGGGGGGCTAACTTCAGTCCTTTGTTTTCCAGTTTTTCCAGGACAAAGTCATCTACTTTGTTGGCGGAAACAGACTTATCAAAAGATTTTGGTTTGGTTAGCTCAGGCTGGATAAACGACCAGTGAGGTTTCCATTCTGCACCCTGATCAATCCATTTTGTCAGAACAGCAATGTCATATTCACTGAGAACAAGATTGGACTCCGGGGGTGGCATCATCATACTAGGATCTTCATGGGTGATCCGTTTAATAAGCTCGCTTCTGCCCGGGCTTCCCGGCTCAATGGCTTTTCTATCTTCAAGCATAGCAGTGGCACCCTCATAAGTATCGAGTCTGAGATCGCCTTTCCGGCTGCTGGGATCCGGACCATGGCAGAGGTAGCAATTTTGAACCAGGATGGGTTTCACATCGTAGTTGAAGTCAACTTTTTTGGGAAGATTCAGCCCATCTGTCTTCTGATCACATTGAACGGTGATCAGGCAAATGAGCAAAAACAAGGGCACGGATACCCACAAAGCAACTTCACTCCCTTTTATCCTTTCTTGCATATTTTTGATTAATGTCCTTTTTATTGATCCTTTTGGGATGTGCTGCCAGGAGCAGAGGGGTATCACTATCCGTCAAAAGCAAAAAATCAATTTTTCTTACATTTAGAAATGCTTTTAACTATTGCAATCCTAATTTATCTCTAAATATAAAGATATTGCAAAAAATGTAGCCTGGCTACGGAAAACCTTTGATCTTCTTACCCTAAAACCCAAATTTTGAAAAAAGTAAAAATTGGTATTCTCGGAATGGGCCGAATCGGACAGGTCCACCTAAAAAGTATTTCGAACAGAATAGAAAATGCAGAGGTGGTGGCAGTAATGAATCCATCGGAGAGGGGTCAATCATTTGCGAGAAATTACCATGTGGGAGAAATTTCCAGTGACCCTGATGTCGTTTTTAATAATGATGAGGTGGAAGCGGTTCTGATCTGTTCACCCAGCGATACCCATGCTGAATACATCCAGCGGGCAGCACAAGCTGGTAAAGCCATCTTTTGTGAGAAACCACTCGATCTTTCATTGTCCAAGATCCAGGAAATACTGGATGTAACCGAAAAGCACCAGGTGCCCCTTATGGTTGCTTTCAATCAGCGTTTTGATCCTGACTTTGCGAAGATCAATTCCATGGTGACTGATGGCGAAATTGGTGACCTACGAATGATCAAAATCACCAGTCGGGATCCGTCACCACCACCCATTGATTATATCAAAAGTTCAGGGGGCATGTTTCTGGATATGACCATTCATGACTTCGACATGGCCAGGTATATCGCCAATTCAGAAGTAAGTGAGGTCTATGCGGTAGGCAAAAACCTTGTAGATCCTGCAATTGGAGAGGCTGGGGATATTGACTCGGCTGTTGTCATTCTCAAGTTTGAAAACAGTGTGACAGCCGTGATCGAAAATAGCAGGCAGGCTGCGTATGGATATGACCAACGACTTGAGGTTTTTGGCTCCAAAGGAATGGCACTGGCAGATCATACTAAAAAAGATAATCACGTATTGTTGAATGAAGGTGGAATACATCAGTCCCGACCCATGGACTTCTTCATGGATCGGTATGTGGACTCATATCTCAATGAACTGAATGCCTTTATCCAGGCCATCGCCAGTGGGAAACCGCAACCCGTGACAGGTGACGATGGGCTGAAAGCAACAAAAATTGCATTGGCAGCCAACCAATCCATGAAAGAAAATAGACCAGTTAAACCAGAACCTTAACAAACATGAACCTGAAGACTAAGTCCTTATCCCTTATTTTGTTGATCCTCACAGCACTCTCGTGCAGTCAACAAAAGGAAAAGCCAATCGATCCGTCTCTGACCTTGTGGTATGATGAACCAGCCAGCGAGTGGGTAGAAGCACTTCCTGTTGGCAATGGTAGGCTGGGAGCGATGGTTTATGGTCGTACAAGTGAAGAGATCATTCAGTTTAATGAATCCACTTTGTGGACCGGACAGCCCCATGACTATTCCCATCCGGATGCTCATGAGGTATTAGATGAGCTGCGAAAACTGCTATGGGATGGGAAGCAGGATGAAGCTCACAAGCTCGCCAATGAGAAGTTTATGTCTAAGCCATTGGGGCAGCTGAGCTACCAACCTTTTGGAGATATCCTGATCAATTTCCCGGGACACGATTCAGTAGGTGACTATAAACGTAGGTTGGATCTGGATGAGGCCATAAGCACCGTAAGCTACAATGTGCAAGGAGTGGAATACACAAGAGAAGTATTTGTTTCACATCCGGATCAGGCAATTTTTATTAACATTAAATCTTCANAAAAAGGGAAGCTTGATTTTTTCGTAGGACTTCAGTCACCACATCAGCAAAACAAAATTCAGGTTCAGGAAAACCAAATTATCCTAACAGGCAAGGCTGATGACTACAAACAAACAAGAGGGGATGAACCTTATCCCGAGAGTGAAGTCAGATTTGAAGCACGCCTGAGGGTGATCAATGAGGATGGAAAGCTGAACTCCGACAAAGACAAAATAGAGATATCGGGAGCATCTTCTGTGACCTTACAACTTGTTGGTGCGACCAATTTTGTAAATTATCAGGATATTTCAGGAGACCCCACGGCTAGATGTACAGATTATCTTTCAGCGATCGATAAGAGGTCGTACGATCAAATTAAGTCAGACCACAAAGCGGATCATCAGCAATTGTTTAACCGGGTGAGGATAGATCTCGGTGATACAACCATTTCGGGGAGAACCACAAGTCAAAGATTGGCCACGTTCAAAGAAGACGAGGATCCGAGCATGGTAGCGCTTTTGTATCAGTATGGAAGGTATTTGCTTATCGCTTCCTCAAGGCCAGGTACACAACCAGCGAACCTTCAGGGGATCTGGAATGATCGATTGACTCCTTCCTGGGACAGTAAGTACACCATCAATATCAATACAGAAATGAATTACTGGCCGGCTGAGATGACGAATCTTTCTGAGCTGGCTACCCCTCTGCATCAAATGGTCAAAGATTTATCTATGACAGGGCAACAAGTTGCAAAGGAGCATTACAATCAGGAAGGATGGGTAGCCCACCACAATACCGATCTATGGCGAGGCGCTGCCCCCATCAACAATGCCAATCACGGCATTTGGGTAACGGGTGGAGCATGGTTGAGTCAGCATCTCTGGTGGTCTTATGAATATAATGGAGACCAAGAATTCCTGGAAAACTTTACCTACCCAATCCTAAAGTCAGCATCAGAGTTCTTTGCTGATTATCTGGTTCCCGATCCAAATCATCCTGAATGGCTGGTCAGCGGACCCAGCAACAGTCCGGAGATTGGTGGACTGGTAATGGCCCCCACGATGGATCACCAGATCATCAGAAATCTGTTTGCCAACACCATTGAGGCAGCCGGTATCCTTGGATTTGATGAAGAGTTTGCCAAAATGCTGGAAGAGATAAGGTCAAAGATTGCCCCGAATCAGATTGGTCAATATGGTCAGTTGCAAGAGTGGCTGGTGGATGCCGATGATCCGGAAAACGAACACAGGCATGTCTCCCATTTGTGGGGGCTACACCCGGGTAATGAGATCCATCCGCTGACTACACCGGAACTTGCGGAAGCCTGTCGTGTCACCTTGTCACATCGGGGTGATGGGGGTACTGGCTGGTCAAGAGCGTGGAAAATCAATTTCTGGGCGCGGTTGCTAGATGGTGACCATGCCTTTTTGATGCTTCGCAACCTGATGGTACCTTAAAAAGTCCTGGAAGGAGACAAGGTCAGAGATCGTGGCGGTTTGTACAACAACCTGTTTGATGCGCATCCTCCGTTCCAGATTGATGGCAATTTCGGTGCGACATCAGGCATCACAGAGATGCTGTTGCAATCTCATCTGAGAGATGAAGAGGGGAACTATTACCAGGACCTGCTGCCTGCTCTGCCGGGTGCACTAACTGATGGCAGTATCTCCGGGATCAAAGGCAAGGGTGGCTTTGAGTTTTCGATACGCTGGGCTGGAGGAAAGCTTGCCGAGTGTAAGGTGAAATCGCTGTTAGGCAATACTTTGCTAGTAAGATACCAGGGTAAAGTGGTGAAGATGGAGACTGAGGTTGGAAGGGAGTATGTGGTGGAGATTTGATTTTTGATTCTCCTAATGACAACCAGTATGGTTAGCTGCTGGAAGACGTCTCAATTGATGCTAAATATTCAGCAGCTGTCATTACCGGAATTTTTGCCTTTTTAAACCCTTTCAGGTCACGGGTAATGATAAAATCCTGATTGTTTTCAAGTGCGGAATAGTACTGTAGGCCATCCTCAAAATCGTTGAATTCCTCATCATTTAGTGACAATTCCACAATTTTGTTATTGAGAGACAATACCCTCACCAGAATCTTGAATCTTCGTAAAATATCTCTAGCTTCTTGAGCTGATTTTAAGCGGGAAAGCACATAATTAGTATTTGCAAAGGTTAATGAGCTTACGGTTAATTTTATTTTACGTTTATCCGCTAATGAGAATAATTGAGCTGCACTCTCATGAAAGGGCTCCCTCCTTGCAAGTAAATCAAGGACGATATTTGTATCCAACAATAAGCTACTCACTTATACTTCTCCATTAAATAATCTGTGTAGCTTTCTTTAATGTCAAAATCCTTGTCTAACTTAATTACTCCTCTTAAGCTTTCAACTAAAGGAGTAATCTCAGATTCCTTAGTCTCTTTTGATGTTATGGAAGCTAAATATGACTCAATCAGGCGAGAAAGGCTCACTTTTTGTGACTTTGCATATGCTTTCGCTTTATCAATTACCGCCTTATCGAGATTTAGGGTGAGTTTAGTGTCCATGATTTTAAGTTACACGTGTAAATATAAAAAAATGTTACGTATACTAATTTAATTAGCCTTTCAAAGCAGACTTTCGTCTTTAGCATATAAATATGACATATTGGTAATTGAAATCATCTCAAGCTTGAAAAACCAGATACAATAGCCAGGGAAGAAGGGTAAATGAAATGGCAAAAATTTTCCCGGAATTTGGAGACCTGGAGAGTAGAACGCTAAAGACTAGTAATTGCACAATATAGATCCCAAGACCATATAATGAGAGGGCCACTATTGCTACAATATCTTTCATCCAATAAAAGTTGTAGTAGCCTTCATCAATAAACCCAAGGAAGCAGGCAATGGAGAGAGAACTAATAAGAAGGTACAATTCCAATCTTAAAGTCTGATACATTTTTTGTACTAATTGCATTCTTTGTCCGGGTTATGTGTAATACTCCCTAAAAATCGGACCATAGGAATAGTTAACAAAACAATATCTAAATTGACTATTACCTATGAAAACAAGCAGAAGAAAATTCACAGCGGAATTTAAAGCCAGAGTAGCTCTGGAAGCGGTAAAGGAACATC
>JAHCMM010000031.1 GCA_019192515.1 Cyclobacteriaceae bacterium SS2 | reverse complement strand
TCAACCTTCACGAAGATAGGATTGGTATGCGAGCTGGGGAAGACCCGCAATGCCACCCATGCAGATTGATCAATCCTGTAGTCAAAATTCAGATCAGACCATTTACCATCTGCGGCTACCTCCTGTTTGTCCACAACCTGCCCATTGACGATGAGCTCCACCGCTACATTTCTACTCTGACCAACCCGACTACGCTCCACGTGCCAATAGGGATAGGTAGTCAATGGACGGTCCGCCACAGAGGCTTCAACGGGACCCTGGGTTTCACTTAAATAACCCACGGCCTTTCCGGATATTTTTAATGAGCTACCTGCCTTTACGGACAATTCACTCTCATTTTCTCCCAGCTCCTGACCATTAACTTTAAAATCAATGAGGTGCGAAAATCCGTCCGAGACATAAGTCTTGCCTTTCATCAGGGCTTCCATATAATTTTCAAAATTGAGCTTCCCGTCAATTTTAGCATAAGTTCGTGTAGCTCCAACTCTTTCGTCAGAGATACAGGGGAAATCTGTCTCTCCACTCAGCCTCACCCGATACCCGGCGTTGAGTGAATGATACCACATGTTCAGCTCCCAGTTGCTGGGTGTGTCCCCCGCAGAATAAAAATCCACGGCATCATGTGTAATTGTGACAATGTACTCGTTAGCACCAATACCGGTCATTTTCGGGATTTCATAATTGGGGAGCTCATCGGTAGGATTCATAGGCTCCAGTCCCCATCCGGAATGGGCGTAGCCCACAATACCACCCTGACCTTTGGCCCATTGCAGCACGGGCAGTGTCCAGCTTGGCCACTCCTCAATAAGTGTGGTATTGGGGTAGTCGTCTTCCTTGAGGTTGAGCAGCACCACATGACCTGAATGTGAGGACGGAAAACCTGATACCTCCACATCATAACGAAGAAGGTTTTCCTCATCAGACAAGGGGTGTGACTCCCCCGTAAAGTATTGTTTTTGATGATACCAGGAAGGTCCCCAGGTGAGGTTGCTCCCCATGTTCAGGTCTTCGCCCACCACCTGGCGCCACATGTGCTCAGGAAGTACCCCTTCCACAGGGCTTTCGTAGTGTGAGCACCCGGAAGCATGGATGTGGTGATCCCCGCTGTACCAACCCATTTCTTTCATGTGTATCCATCGCTTGAGATTCACCGAAAACTCAATGGTCTCTTCACCTTCCGGAACCGTCAGTGGATGTAATGTGGGAAAATATTCAGGTCCCCGTCCGACAACGATATTGTAATTGCCGGGAGGTAAATACACATGCTCACCGGTAGTGCGATAGATCTGTGGCTGAAAAAAGAAATCAGGATACTCATCCCTGGTAGCTACCCTGCGTGCGGGTAGGGGATAGATCCCGCTTAGTTTGGGCTGAACGATCTCCTTGCCACCCTCCAGTTTGGGTTGCGTGTACATGTTCACCGCCCATTCACTGATGCTTTTTTCTGCCGAACCTCCCCATTTTAGGTGCTGAGCCAGCTTTAAGCGGTAATCTTCAGGAGAAGGGTCCTCCTTATCACTTTCATAAAATCTGCCTATACCATCGGAGATCAGAAGTGATGCCATGGCATCTTCCCCGTTTTCATCTTTGATGTCAAAAACCACTTTTACCGCTGGTTGGATATCAAACAGGATATCGATGGTGTTTCGGAAGCCAATGTCCTGTGTGCCCTGACCCACGTTGAAGCCGATGTTTACCTCTCTTTTGCCAGTCTTCCTCGTGTAAATCATCATGACTGCATATTCCAGATTCAGTCCAGACAGGTTGCTTTTAAGCGGACGATCCCGGTAGATAGCCATTTGCAAGAAACGATTAGCTACCTGTGCTTCGGTCAGCGTATGTTCTTCGCTGGTCCGGTGACTGCCTGTAGATTTGTGCAATGTGGGAAGTGCCTGTGGACTTTGCACCTCCAGCCGGGCTGTCACGGCAGCCTCATTGTGCACCTTGACCAGAAAAACGGACCAGCCTTCCTGCTTGAGCTGAGCACGTGCAGGACCTGCAGTTACTTTTACCCTGGATTCAGGGTTGATGTGGATCATAGCCAGACAAAAAGGGTCCAACAAAGCCTGGATGGATTGAACGGTTGACTCATCCGGCACCTTTTCCTCGAGGCTTACAAGTTTATTGGTAACATCCAGGGGAAGTGGGCTCCCGATGTGGCTTAGCGCATCATTTAGACGGATGGCTTGAGCTAAGAGTGGTTGAGGTTCAACCTGCTCCACCAGCATCATCGGGTTCGTTGAGGAGGAACCTGATCTATCATCACAATGGGAGAAAATGAATAGCAGTAAAAGACAGAAGGTGTATTGAGCTTTCATGTGTATATCTTTTTATTTCATCGGTCACATGCTTGCGTGCCGATAATGCACTACAGCATGCAGGCATGGAATGTCCGAAAACCTTAAATCTTGCGCCAAACCTCGATTTTACTTCAAAATATTCATCTACGGTTGGTATAGCTTGATTTATGGACATTTCATGATGGGTTGGGTTTGGGTGCTCTTGTAAGTTAGCAAATATGGGTGGTATCTTTAGTGTTCGAATTTTCAGTATCCGTTTAGATGAAAGACGAAATAGATAAACCCATCGATGCACTGATCAAAACGCTCCCCCAGGTAGGTTCACTGAACTGGATTGGTCTCCGTCCAGAGAAGAAAAAGCCGCTTAAAAGTGTGGAGGATGCTGAGATAACCGAGGAGGCCGGATTGATTGGGGATCACTTCTCATCTACTTACAGCAAGACCCGACAGGTGACCCTCATCCAGCGAGAGCACCTCGAGGCAGTATCCTCTATGATGGGCAAACCGTCAATTGATCCGGGACTTATCAGGCGAAACCTGGTAATCGGAGGGATCAATCTCTTTGCACTACGAAATCAAAAATTCAGGATCGGCAAAGTCATCCTGGAAGGAACCGGCTATTGTCATCCCTGCTCCCGGATGGAAGAAAACCTTGGCCCTGGCGGATACAACGCCATGCGAGGTCATGGTGGGATCACAGCGAGCGTGGTTCAGGGTGGAGTAATTAGGATAGGTGACGAAGTGGAGTTGGTGAGGGATTAAAATTGGACTTGATATCCGAGTTTTTTACCAAGATGCCGGATCCCCCATCATCTAGGACCTGGTAGCCTTCTCCCCGGAAAACATCGTATTGCTATATATCTATTGATCCTTTCATATACCCCTGATTATCTCATTCATGATAAAAAAACTTAGCATAACCCTTTCCCTTATTTGCTTCTGTAGCATCCTCTTCGCACAGGTAACCTGGACCAATCCCATCAAGAAGCAGGGGCGATTAGGATCACCACTGGTAGAAACCTCGCCTTTTGTTTTTGAAGACAGATTATACCTGCTGGAAAACAACCAACGTTTCTGGGATGTGCCAGGAGCCAGGCCGGGAGATTATTTTCATGAGGATGAGGTTCGCATCAGGGACATTGAAAGGGATGAAATCATCTCAGTGCCTTTGAAAAACCATGGTTTTGGGACCGTTCTGGTTTGGGAGGGTGTCGTTTATGTTTTTGCGGGGAACTATGGAGAGGGCAAGCCGTGGAGGCAGATGACAGAGATAACCATGACAAGCTCCAGAGACCTGAAAAAGTGGACTAAACCTCAGACTATTCTCAAAGCCTCCGGCGATGAGTTCTTCTTCAATACAGCTGTCTGCAGAGGAAAAGACAAGTTCATTCTCCTCTACGAAACCAACGATTCCCGTTGGAAGCCCTTTACTTTTCGGTATATGGAATCGACCAATCTGAAAAAATGGAAGGAGATCCCTGGTGCAGTTTACGGAAAGGAAAAATATGTGGGTGGTCCGGCTTTGTACTACGAAGGAGGATGGTACTACACCCTTTACCTGGAGTCTCTGGGGAAAGCGTATGAGACGCGCATCACCCGGTCAAGAGATCTGAAACATTGGGAAGATGCTCCGGATGGCCGACCATTTGTCACCTTTGACCCTACCCATAAAAACATCCCGCTGATTGATCCGTCCATTGCCGAGCGCAACGCCTCCGATGTAGAGTTGTGCTATTACAACGGGCAGACCATCCTTTATTTCACAGGAAGTGATCAGTCCACAGCAGGAGATCTCCAGCGGGCCACTTTTGATGGAACACCCCGACAGCTGTTTGAGTATTTTTTTACGGATACTCAAGCAGCATCAGCCACACCTCCAAAACATGAAGGAGATTGGACCCCTGTATTGATTGCGGCAGAAGAGGGATCTGATCATCAGGCTGCCCATACCGGAGTCTACAGTCACAAACCGAGCTCACAACAGCTAGCTTACCAGGAGCGACAACTGGGGGCATTTGTTCACTTTGGACCGGCCACTTTCAATGGTTCAGACATGATGACTGTACCAGCGTCTGATCTTTTCAATCCCTCCCGGCTGGATGCAGAGCAATGGGTGAAAGCAGCAAAGTCTTTTGGGGCCCAGCATGTAGTGCTCACAGCGAAGCATCACAATGGCTACTGCCTTTGGCCGACTGAAACAACCGATTATTCCGTCAAACGCTCCCCATGGAAAAACGGGGAAGGTGATGTGGTGGCAGAGTTTGTAAACGCCTGCCGTAAGTATGACATGAAGATCGGTTTATACATTTCCGGAGGTGACAAGCATTTTGGATGCTGGAGTACGCCAGATCCTATGGGAGAAAGAAAAGTTATCGGGAACATTCACGCTTATTTCCCGGTGTTTCTCGAGCAAATTAGAGAATTGCTTACCAACTACGGGGATATTTCAATTGTCTTGTTTGATGGGGCTTATGATCCTTTTGGATGGGACGTTATGGACCCGGAGACTTTGCAGCCTTTGGGGACGGCCTACGGCGACGCCATCCATTCTATGGTAAAGCATTTACAACCAAACGCCGTGGTGTTTGGAGGGACAAAGCCCGGGGTACGCTGGTCCGGCAGCGAACAAGGATGGGCCCCCTATCCGCTCTGGAATGTGATAGCACCGGGCGACGGATTGAAACATTGGGTGAATCCCGGGGAAGCCGGCTGGATACCGGCAGAAGCGAACCTTCATACCAGGCGCAATTGGTTTTGGACACCAGGGTCAGACACTACTTTGAGGAGTATCCCATTTATGATGAATGTGTACCTGGAGTCGATCGGTCGGGGAGCCAATTTACTGATCAACATGACACCGGACACCACTGGTCTGATCCCCAAGGCGGAGGTAAACCGGTTATCGGAATTCGGTAAGGTGCTTGAAAGCACATTTCGCAAACCTGTCGGAATGATAAATCCCGGAAACGCATCGAATGAGTATTTTATCAATCTCCCCGGAAAACAACCCATCAATCTTCTGGTGATAGAAGAGGCTATTGAGCAAGGCCAGTTTATCCATCAATACAAGGTCGAAGCATTTTCAAATGAGACATGGGTAACCATTGCTGAGGGGCAAAGTATCGGCAGAAAAAGGATTCAGACCTTTGATGACATCGAAACGGATAAAGTCCGATTAACGCTTACGGGTGAGGAGGGTAAGATGACGATCAAAAGTTTTACGGTTTATTTGAAGGACCAGTGAGGTCATGCATGTCAAAGAGAAAGCTGATTACTTGTATTCACGTGCATTTTTAGACATCGTACCAGTAACTTTCCGGGATCGATAGAGTACTTTCATGTAGAACAAATTGGACCTCGATAGTCCAATGCCGGTAATCATTTGGAATAATAACAAAGATTCGATGGATCGTTTTACGCTTTGTATGTTGGTCTTGCCTTTCTTGCTATTGGGCTGTCAGACAACTGGTGACCTGGCCAGCAAGGAAATGGTTTATGTTGAAGGCGGAGAGTTTTTGATGGGGACCTCGAATGAAGTAATTGATAGCCTGATCAGTGTCTATGGTTATCCCAGAGGGTTTATTGCCTCGGAGTATCCGCCTCACGGGGTAAAAATATCTTCTTTCTATATAGATAAATATGAAGTGACAAATGCGGAGTTTAAAACTTTTGTAGACAAGAACCCTATATGGCAAAAAGAGAATATTCCGGATAGCCTCCATAACGGGGATTATCTGAAACACTGGTCAGCCAGGGGTTTTCCTGCAGATAAGGCAAGTCATCCTGTCACCTATATCACCTGGTATGCAGCAGTGGAGTACTGTAAATGTTTGAATAAACGCCTTCCTACTGAAGCAGAATGGGAATATGTGGCCAGGAGTGGAGGGAAGTCAAACATTTATCCCTGGGGAAATACATCACCGGATAGTACGAAAACAAACTATTTTAAGCATGTAGGGAGCACAACTCCAGGTGGTAGTTATCCTCCAAATGAGCTGGGAGTCTATGACCTGGCCGGGAACGTATGGGAATATACCCTCGATGCCTGGTCGTCTGATTTTTATCAACAGAGCCCTCAAAGTGATCCGGTGAATGGCTTGAGAACATACGAACTCGAAGATCTGCT
>JAHCMM010000004.1 GCA_019192515.1 Cyclobacteriaceae bacterium SS2 | reverse complement strand
AATGATGCCATCACAGATCCCACACCAGCGCCTACAGCTGCCTTATATGGAGGAAAATAGTCATTATACATGGTCAGCCGACTCATGTCCGTGGTGTTGTAGTCTCTTCCAGCTTCGGAGGCGCCATACAACGCAAAATGCTTTACGCAAGCCATGATTGTATTGTTTGCAGCCAGATCTTCCNCCTGATAACCCCTGACCATGGCCCTGGAGATTTCACTACCTAGAAATGGATCTTCCCCTACACCTTCGGCAATCCTTCCCCAACGTGGGTCCCTCGAAATATCTACCATGGGTGAGAAGGTCCAGGCAATACCATCTGCAGATGCTTCCTCTGCTGCAATTCGCGCCGATTGTTCAACCAGAGCCATGTCCCAGGATGCTGCCAGTCCCAATGGAATGGGGAAGACTGTCTTATAACCATGAATCACATCCATGGCAAAAATAAGTGGGATCCCCAACCTGCTTTCTTCTATTGCTATTCGTTGAACCTCCCTGATTTTCTCTGCTGTGCGGATATTGAAAAGTCCACCTACTTTACCTTCTTTGATTTTGATGGCTATATCGGAATTAGAAGCCTGACCCGTCGTAATCTCTCCAGCGGAAGGAAGGTTTAGTTGCCCCAACTTCTCTTCAATGGTCATCAATGCGATGATTGAATCTGCTTTTATTTCAAATGGGTCAGCTTGAACTCTTTTGTTGGGTTTGGGGTGACAACCCATTAATAATCCCATAAAAATAAAGATGTAACCACCCAAATTGATCTTTCTTATATTAATCATCTCTCAACTGTTTTGGTCCTTTCAGAAATACCATTCTCATTGAAGGCTTCAATCGAAAAATAATAGGTCTGGTCTGAGGTCAGACATCTCATCAATAAAGAGGTATCCTCATAGATCAACCAGCTACTGTATAATTTGTCCGGGGCGATTCCCCATCGGATATTGTAACCCTGTGCTCCTTTTACAGGGTTCCACGATAAACGGGCATCCCGGGGATCTTCATCACGCTTTACTGTGAATCCGGTTACCTTTCCCGGCTTTTTACCCAGCCCTGTTCCAAAAATCCTAATCTCTGACAAGGCCAGGTTCTTTCCTGGCACTTCAATGTTTTTATACCGAACATATCGAGCCATGACGGGCTGATTAAGCGTGATGTAGGCATTGGGAGCATCCTCATAGCTCTTGGCTCGGTCAACGACGGTAATCCATGATTTCCCATCATTAGAAACCTCAATTGTGAAACGATGCCTCAATCCATTAGTCCGTGTGTAAATACCTGACTCATGATCATGGAAATTCAACTGTAGCGCATAAATCTTTCCGGGATTAAACATTTCGATCTCCACCCACTGTTTATCATCATTCGCCTCAGCCACCCAAAAGGATTTCGGACTTTCATCTGTCAAAACCATTGAAATCAACTCCCCATCGCTGTTTTTCTCCAGAGGTATTTCAGTGATCTCGTAATCATCATCAGTGGATGTGCTTTTGCGTATTTGCATTTGAGATGAAGAAACTGTCGTTTTTCCTCTATAAGAAAGTAGCATCCATCCACTATGCTGACCGGCATTGGTCGGATGATTGGCACCAAAACGCGGATAATCCCCATAATCAGTATTGGAATGCATCAGACCCTCCTCATCAAAATAGGTAGGAAACATGCACAACCTCCGTTCCCAATGGGAATTGGAAGCAAGGGCCATGGTAGAGAAATGCCAGAATTGTCCGTTGGTCTGCTTCATCGTGATTCCATGACCGGCACCATTCGTAAATCCACCCGGCTTGAAGCTCATAGGATTGTTTTTCATATAGGTAAACGGTCCCAGTGGTGTTTCCCCTATGTAGACACCATCGCCATACACGTTGAACTGGGTACCGGGCGCTGCATATTGCAGATAATATTTGCCTTTGTATTTTGTCATGGAAGCTCCCTCCATGTAACCTTCTTTGAGCGTAGGATGAAAATTATTTTCCCCAAATCGCTCCCATCCATATTTTTCTTCAACGAGGTTGATCAGATCTTTCCGCACCCCTGTTTCCAGAAAGCGATCGTCTCTGTTCAACTCCTTGACCCGGATAGGATGCACATTGGAAGATCCCCAGTAGAGGTATGCCTGCCCATCATCGTCAATGAATAATTCCGAATCCTGGATATTGTTGCTGATGGAAGCTATTGGAGTCCATTTCCCACTTTTTGGATCATCTGTATATAATATACTACCATATCCTGCCGGATCACCAGCAAAGTACACCAGTGAATCTTTGTAGTTGAATGCTGTGGGCGCATTACTTCCCTCAAAAAACCATTGTATGGGTTTAATAAACTCCCAATTGACCAGGTCCTTTGAATGCCAGTAACCAAAGGAACGCGTAACAAACATGTAGTACTCTCCCCGAAATTCAATGACAGCCGGATCTGCCCCGGAACGATATGAAATATTCCTGGCGGAATTGTATACCATGTAGGTATAATCAATGTCCAGTGGGTTACAATAGGTTTGAGGAATCACTTCCTGTGCCTGTACCTCAGAGCTCAATAGAAAAACAAATAGTATGGTTATCAATTGTTTCATACCACCAGGTTTCTATTTGTCGTAATGAAATCCAAGCTTCATTAGGCCTTCTTTCACCTCAGGAGATGACATGAACAGGTCCCAGAGTAAACCACTGCGATAGTTTTCAATCATCACGGGTATTGGTCCCTGGTCAATTGCCAGGTATCTGGGTAAATACCAGTCAGCTTCATGAGAAAATGCGTCGTAAGGACCATATTTTCCAACCAGTGAATCAGCATCCTGATACAGATACCTGAGGAAATCCATACTCTGCTCCGGAGTGTATGGAAAAGATGACAATGCTGCTGTAGGTGAGATCACTCCAAGATCANTATCCGGTCTGTGCCCAGCATAGCCTTTCATAGAATAGCTTGACGTCAATCCCCAGCAGTTTTTACCGTAGCCTTCATAATTGTTTGGATTGTTGATACAATGCGTGTAATGGATCATGGCATGGTTGTGATTCAAATCCCAATAGTTGCCATACCTATCAGATAATCCTTTGGGATTCAGTCCGAGATATGAATAATGAGCCCAAAATAGTGGACCAACGGGTGAATCGTTACCGGAATAATGATCCAATACTGTCCTATATCCCAGGTATTCCCGATCTGTGGCAATGGATTCATTTCTTGCCCATCCCTGATGATAAACCTCCGCAGATACCCCATGAGTAGGTGATGAAGCAGCCAATACATACATGATCAGACATTCGTTGTATCCCTGTACATTAAAATCCATCTCCCAGCCAAAGTTTGGTGACCAATGCCAGTAAAGTGTGTTTTTTCCTTGTGTATACCAGTCAAACTCAACCTCTTTCCACAGTTTATCAATTCTTGAAGCAATAGACCTTTCTTCTTCACTACCATCTTTGAAATACTGTCGCACACATAGCAATCCCTGAATCAAAAAGGAAGTCTCTACCAGATCACCCCCATCATCTTTTTTACTGAAGGGCTTTACCTTACCCGTCTCGCCATGCCACCAATGAGGCCAGGCACCATGAAACCGATCTGCTGATTCCAGGAAGTCCAGTATTTTCTGATACCTTTTTACAGCTTCCTCCCTGGTAATAAAACCACGTTCAACCCCAACCAGAATAGCCATCACACCAAACCCGGACCCGCCAGAGGTGACCACATTCTGATCATTCTGCGGATAAACCCCATCCAGATGGACGCGTTCCCGTCCAAGCCCTGAATTAGGTTCGGCTCCTTCCCAGAAATATTGAAAGGTTTGGTATTGAATGAGTGTGAGTAACGAGTCGTCGCTCATGCGCATAGGTTCCTTTTCCTCCGAGACCTGCTTACCGGCGCATGAAGCCATCATTCCTACAATCAATATCAAGCAAAATTTTTCGAGATTATTCATAGGTGAAATCAAGTTTTTGAAGTCCGTTTTGTATTTCTGGAGCTGACATAAATAATTCCCACAGCAAGCCGGTTCTATAATTTTCAATCATTACAACAATGGGTCCCTGATCAATAGCCAGGTAAGAATTGGCTGTCCAGTCTGCTGTAAGGTTGAAAGCATCATAAAACCCATACTCCCCCCAAAGCCGATCCCCCAGGATATAATAAAAGTGTCTGATGGCTGCTAGTGAAGCTTCCGGCGTATAAGGTATTGAGGAAATTGCTGCCGTTGGTGTGATCACTCCCCTGTCATTGTTTGGTGAATGAGCCGAATATCCGTTATTGCCATCACTGGCTGTCAACCCCCAGCTATAAGCTTTATAGCCTACGTACCTTTGGGGGTTTTCAATACAGTAAGCCTGATTTATTTGACTATGGATGACATTCTGGGTCCAGTAATTAGCATACTGATCTTGCAGGCTCCTTGGATCCAGGCCAAGAAATGAGTAATGAGAAAAGAATAGGGGCCCTCCCATATCTGACCTCAATGGCAAGGAATAGTTGTAAAAACTGTTGCCATTGCTATTTACCATTCCTCCACTGCGGGCCCATCCCTCTTCATATACTGCTTTTTCAATGCTGTGTGTTGGTGATGCAGCTGCAAGCACATAGACTATTAATGCCTCGTTCCATCCCTGAATTTTATGATTCATTTCCCATTCGAAATTGGGCGACCAATGCCAGTAGAGAACATTTTGACCATCTTGTGTATACCAGTCCCATTCCACTGCTTGCCACAGTGTATTGATATTTTCAATGATGGTGGCTTCCTGTAGGTCGTTTGCATCCAGGTATTGACGGGCAGTAAGTAGCCCCTGAACCATAAAAGCTGTCTCAACCAAATCTCCTCCATCATCTTTTGAACTGAAAGGGACTACAGATCCGTTTGTACCACTCAGCCAATGTGACCAGGCGCCATGGAACCTGTCCGCATTGTTTAGCAGAAAATTGACAATTGTTTCAATCCTGTCTACTCCTTCCTGCCTCGTGATGAAACCTCTTTCAATACCAACAACAATGGACATAACTCCAAAGCCAGATCCTCCCGAAGTGACGGTCTCCCCTGAGGTATTTCTTTCCCTGGCCAAACCACTCACTGGATGCCCAAAATCCCAGAAATACTTGAAGGTCTGTTGCTGGACTTTGGTCAATAGCTCATCATCGGATATTTCAGGAAATGCAGGTGTTGAATCAAGTTTTGTATAAAAATCAAGATTAAGACCTTCGAAAGGCCGATCAATGTCGCTGGCAAAAGTGGAAGCAACCTTCAGACTATATTTCCGATAACCTTCCAATCCTTGCCGCGGGGTAATGATGATAGTTTTTTCATCTGGCTGAGTAGTTGAATAGGTTGTATTGATACCGCTTCTTTTCAAGGTTGTATGACCAGCTATTTGATCACCATTAATAGGCATGTTGAAAGATAGCTGCAATTCAGGCTGCAGGCTAACATCAATGATTCGGGCATTTAGATTCAATGGTTTCCCATCAATGGTTACATTTTCAACTCTTAGTGGCGTCGTGAAAGTGACAAATGAAACCTGTAAACCATCGAAACGTTCTCCTTCTTCGCCTTTCAGCTCCTCGGTAATGGTAATCGTATAATCTGTTGACTCTGAAAGTTCATCCGGAGTAATTGTCAGGAGCTCTTTTGTCTGATTGAATTCCATTGATACATCAGCTTTGACTCCCGCTTTCAATAAAGAAACAGATTGTTCTATGGACGTAATGTCAACAGGTGCTGAAAACTTTATTTTAATGGGTTCTTCAAGCTCGTCAACCACAGCTCCGTTCGAGGCCAGAACATTGACATCACCAATGTATACGTAGACTATTTCAAGTGTGTCTGGATCCGGGATTTGGTCATTTTTATCATTACAAGCTGTAAAAATGAGCAATGATGCACTTAGAAAAACTAAAACGATAAGCTGAACACAGGCCAGATTGGATTGCGCTTGCATAATTGTTTTTATAAAATGAGACTGTCAATAAGGATCTAGCTTTTTCACCGACAGTCTCATTATTTGTTTTATCTCAATTAGTTTACTTACAAGTTAAAAATATTAAAGCCCATCATTGTAAAGTAAGTTTACTTCCTCAACAGTGATAGCCTTGTTAAACAATCTCAACTCATCCATCAGACTTGCATCGGACAGGTGTCCCCATTCGGTAAATCTCGGGGNACCAGACATAATGGACAACACATCGCAACCTGTCCAGTCAATCCCGGTAAATACACCTTGAGATACCTGAGAACCATTGATATAAACCACTGACTCTGTTCCTGAGATGGAGAAAGCAAAATGCACCCAATTGCCAGTGGTAGGATCTACATCTGCCGAAGCTCCCCCATCAAACCATGAGTCTGCCGTTCCATTTCCTGCATTTAATTTGAATCGCTGAGTGGCACCAGCGTTGCTGGCTTCACGGAAAAAACGGAATCCACTTGTTCTGTCGTTTTGAGCTTCGGGATTTGCAGTATCCTCTGGGCCCACAACCAAAATCCCTGCCCTGTCTGGTGTATTATTAACGTTTAACCAGAAACTGGCACTGAACTCATCACCCAGAATTCCTTCTGTATCGAAAGTAAGATAGGAATTGGTTGCTCCCTGATAGGCATCACCGAAAACACCACTGCCATAATCAAAGTCAGGAGAACCGACCACTGTGGCATCCTCACCACTTATGGCATCGGTATAATCTCCATTAAAGTCCATGTAGAAGCTAGCCTGCTCTTTCAGCATAATTGTTTTTATATCATCCTGAGACAACTCCACATTGAAGATCCTTAATTCATCCATCAAACTTCCATCAGAGAAGTGACTCCATCCTGTCCAGTTTGGTGCTCCTGACATGATAGTCAGGTTACTGCAATCTGTCCAATCCAGGCCAGTAAATGAATTTTCACTTACAATCTCTCCATTGATGTAAACCACAGCTTTGGCATCTGTAATGGTAAAAGCAAAATGTGTCCATTCGTCAGTATTTGGAGTGACATCCGCTGAAGCCCCCCCATCAAACCATGAGTCTGCTGTACCATTACCTACATTCAACTTAAACCTTTGGGTAGCACCTGCATTACTGGCTTCTCTGAAGAATCTGAAACCTTTGGTTCTGTCGTTATTGTTATCTGCCGGAGGTGCTGCGACCAGAATACCTGCACGATCCATGGAATCGTCCACTTTCATCCAGAAGGTTGCACTCAGTGCATTCGTTCCCTGCAATCCAGCAGTCGGGAAAGTCAGGTAAGCGTCTGCAGCTCCTGAATAGGCATCTCCACCCTGCACACCATTTCCAGACCCAGCAAAGCCTGGTGTTCCATTGGTAGTAGCCAAATTGAGAGAATTCATCTCCCGGTATTCACCATTGAAAGGCATATAGAAAACTTCTCCTTCATAAGCCGCAACATATGGCGGACTTTTGGAGAAATTTACGTTCACCTCACTTGTTTTACCATCCAGATCAGTCGCCGCAACAGTCAAAACGTGATCCCCTGTGGTAACGTTTGCATAGTTATATTCCATCTTCGCTACCCGGTAATCAACAAACTCGTTGTAACTGGCGATCTCAGTTCCATTAATTAAAACTGAAATGTTCCCAATTTCGATATCATCTCTTACCTCAAATCGAATGTTGATAGACGCTACTTCATCATTGGTCTGCAACTCATATCCTTGCGGGGGAAAATTCACGGTTACCACCGGTGCCGTTTCATCAGGGCCTGGATCTACACTCGTAATCGGATCAATATATTGCTGTTCACAGGCATTGAATATCATCATGATGAACAATGCACACGTCGTTATGCTAAGTATATTTTTCATTTGTAATCTCATTTTATAAACCATCAGCTAATTGTGGTAATTCTGAAACCTGATCGGCAGGGAATGGTAAATAAGCCTTACTCATGTCAAATGTTCGTCCTTCATGAGTAAGTGCTGCAGTATTTCCTGTTCGTACCATATCATTAAATCTGATTCCCCACTCGGTTCCTAACTCAGCGAATTTCTCATCCAGGACTTGCTCAGTTGTAACACCCGTTAAGTCGCCAAGACCAGCTCTGTCACGTACAAGGTTTACCGCATCATCTGCACTTAATGATGTGCTTCCATTGGCTCCCCTTGTTAGGGCCTCTGCATACATCAGCAACATTTCTGCATACCTGATCACAATGATATTCTTGTTGCTACCTGGGGAAGTTCTCCCCTCTACTAATTCAGTGGATGGCTGAATCCACTTACCAGCACCCCATTTTTTACGGGCATTGTTGATAAACTCGTCACCTTCCCTGTTGAAATTAGTGATCCATCCGGGCAGGGCACCCCATTCGTTTTGAATCTCGGTAATTCCATCCGGAGACCATGTAACAGACGTTTCTAGCCTCACAGTCTCACCACGGTCCAACATGAACTTGATATACTTTTTGGTGGGCTCATAAAATCCCCATCCTCCACCAGCACCTGTACGAACAGGATTCCATGCCATCCCAAATGGAGCAAACAAGTGACTAAAATTGTCGCCGGTAGCAGAATTGAAATCGGAAAATTGAAATTCCAGGATATTTTCATCACTTAATTTTCCATCCAGCTTAAACAGGTGATAGAAGTCCGAATGGAGATCGAATTCACCGGAGTTTATGATAGCTGAAGTAGCGTCAGCCACTCCCTGGTAATCTTCCATTTCCTGGTATGCAATGGCCTGAATAGCGTAGGCAGTAAACTGGGTAATTCCACCAGGAATATCAGTACGCTTATTGGGATGTACATCAGGTAACAAAGGAATCACATCGGTCATTTCATCCACGATATATTCCATAGCCTCAACCTTGTTGCTCAGAGGGGCATTTTGAATATTGGTAAGGTCATCTATCACGATACACCCCCCGAAAGTTCTGATGATATCCAAATAAAGCCACGCTCTGATCACCCTGCATTCTGCCACATACTGATCCGCCAGATCATCATTATTGGCGGCTGGACGAAACTTATTGATCTCATCGATGGCTGTAAAGGCATTGACAATATCATTATATCGCCCCTGCCAGACAGCATTTGCATTCCAGTGACTTGCCAGGTAGATAAACTGATCCTGCTCCTGCATCGGTACCTGGTCACCGGCCGCATTCACATCATCGCCTCTTATTCCCACGGTTACAGGATCTTCCCAACCACGGGTGTACAAGCCCTCATAGGCACCCAAGAGAGGAAGGATCATCCCATCCGCGTCTTCATAATCAACATCTGATGTAAACGTTTCATCCTCAAAAGGGGCGTTTAGCTTTTCATCACATCCAAACACAGACCCAACCAATATTCCAATCAAAATAAGGGGTCTCATTAAATATATATTCTTTAAAATTTTCATCTTATTCTGGATTAAAATTTAAGGTTTAAGCCCACTGTATAAATCGCAGGTACGGGATAGAATTGTCGGTCAATGCCATTGGGTACTTCCGGATTAAAGCCATTGTAGTTGAAGACTGTTAAAGGTTTTTCAGCAGTCACGTAAACCCTTACTGTTGGCATTTCCTGCCCGGCGATTTCTAAACTGTTAAAGTTGTAAGCCAACTGCACATTTTGAATTCTAAAGAAGTCTCCGTCCTCTATGTAGAAATCACTAAAGTTCTGATTCCATCCTCTCCTTAAACCTGAAGCAGAAGGGTATTTATCAGACGTACCCTCACCGTTCCAAAGACCAGTAGCAAGATCTGCATCAATGTTGGTATCATTGGTCCAAATCAACTCTCCTCTTTTTCTGTTGAGAATTTTATTTCCACTTTGCCCCATGATATACATGGAAAATTCTAGATTTCTGAATTTTAAACCCAGAGATCCACCATATGTCAAACTTGGGAAGTACGAACCAAGGAATACCTTATCGTCATCATCGATGACATCATCACCATTTTGATCCGTAAACCTGAGATCTCCGGGAACTAACCCGTTAGCTACAGCTACAGGATCGGCATCCACTTCTTCCTGGGTTTGATATACACCGGCTACCTCATATCCGAAAAATGACAGCAAGGGTTCTCCTATCTGAGATCTCTGACGAAATTCTGCCTGACCGCCATTGATATATGCCTGACCAAACAGGTCTGTCACTTCATTCTTGAGCGTTCCAAAATTTCCACCCAAGGAATATTGCAGATCCTGGGTAATATTACCCCTCCAGTTTAAGGCTAGCTCAAGTCCGGAATTTCTGATGGTTCCAACATTCTTCAAGACACTACCTGATTGCAATTTCAGGCTCACCGGAATAGCAGCGTTTTCAGTATCCCGGATAAAATAATCAGCCTCTATTGTCAATCTTCCATCAAACAGGTCACCTGACAACCCAATATTGGTACCTGTTACGGTTTCCCATCCGAGATAACCAAATGTGCTGGTAGTTTTGGTACCATTTACCTGGGTACCATTAATAGCGAGAAAAACCGGATTGGTTGTATTGGCTCCATCCTGACGGGCAATGTTGTCGTTACCCAGCTGACCCCATCCACCTCTGATTTTCAGGAAGTCGACGAATTGGACACCTTGCATGAAGCTTTCTTCAGAAAGTACCCATCCCAGACCAAAGGCGGGGAAAGTACCCCATTTTTCCTGGTACTTGGAAGTACCGTCTCTCCTCAGAGTGAAGTAGGCGATATACCTGCTCTTATAATTATAGGCTATACGACCAAAATAAGACAGTCCATAAATCCTTTCCGCATTGTCATTCACATCTTTTGAAGTTTCTGATTGTGACTGACCGATATACCACGAATTTTCATTGAGTGGTATGTCATCCGCAGACCCACCTAAGAAATCATACCATTCATCCCTGTAGGAAGTTCCAACCATAGCGGTCAGATTATGATCCCCAAAGTTTTCTTCATATGTCAGGGTGTTATCTAAGAAGTGATTGACTTCTGTAGTCCGAGATGTACTGATACTCGATAGCAACCTGTTGGTCTCATTTGAAACATAGTAAGGCAGCAGTACACTTCTGGCTTTTAACGCAAGAATGGCTACATTATAATTGATTTTATAAGTCAGTTTGTCGGGGATCAAATCAACCTCTGAGTAGAGTCCTGTCAGTACTTTCCTGATGTCCTGACGGTTGTTTCTGTAATCAAGATTCAGGTAGGGATTCTGACTTCCCCGGTAGTCCAGTATCTGTGCACTGGCATAGGGGCTCGCATTAGGAGTTCCTGCATCTTTCAAATCAGCAAAATTTTGATCATCAAATACCGGAAGAATGGGCACTGCATGATACGCGCTGAACCAGGCTGCATCATTAGGCAAGTATCTTATTCCCTGACTCAAATTGAGATTTAGCCCAACCTTCAACCAGTTATTTACCTGCTGATCAAGTTTGGTTCGAATGTTTACTCTTTGATAGGAATTATCGGTCTTGAGTAATCCCTCCTGCTCAAAATAGTTTACACCAAAGGAGTAAGAACTTTGATTATTTCCACCGCTAATCGTCAATGAATGGTTTTGCTGCAGTGCTGGTTCCATGATCTCAGCATACCAATCTGTATTTACATCAGGTATGTTCGGATTTACTCTGCTTCGGCCAAACCTTTGCATCGCATTGTCGATATAGGTCATATCTACAGCAGATCCGGTTTGATTGATATAATTGACAAATTGTTCTGCATTGGCCATCTTCAGGACATTTTGTGGTACTTGTACACCAACATACCCATCGTACGTAATGATGGGCTTGGCATTCAACCGGCCACCCTTTGTCGTAATCAGGATCACGCCATTAGCCGCCCGTACTCCATAAATTGCCGCTGCAGACGCATCCTTCAGCACTGACAATGATTCAATGTCCGATGGATTCAGGAAATCAATATTTTCAAAAAACATTCCATCCACCACATAAAGAGGTGAGGAATCACTGCTTCCCGGAAACGACCCGATGCCCCGGATCCTCACGGTAGGTTCCTCTCCTGGTGAACCTGCACTTACAATTTGCAGTCCGGCTACCTTACCTTGCAA
This sequence comes from Cyclobacteriaceae bacterium SS2, assembly GCA_019192515.1. Lineage (GTDB taxonomy): Bacteria > Bacteroidota > Bacteroidia > Cytophagales > Cyclobacteriaceae > UBA7330. The sequence continues at coordinate 16,798 of JAHCMM010000004.1, read as the reverse complement.
TGACTGCATGGTTTGACCGGACGGCGATTGAGTGATTTCCTCTGCCTTCACTGTAGAAATAGCAGAGGTAAGATCTCGTTGCTTTTGGGTACCATATCCAACCACGACCACCTCTTCCAGCTGCTCTGCATCGAGGGTCATGGCAATGTCTATAGTAGTTCTCCCGTTTAAGGGAATTGACCTGGTCTCATAGCCAATGTAAGAAAACTCCAGAGTCGTTTCAGCGTTTCCTACAGTCAGCCGATAGTTCCCATCTAAGTCAGTGACTGTTCCATTAGTTGTTCCTTGAACAACCACGGTAGCACCGATGAGCGCCTCTCCTGTTTCAGCATCAGTGACCTGGCCTGAAACATCCAAATCCTGACCATTTAATTTTGCCGTTATTAGTAATAGCAAAATCATCAATGTAAAGGGTGTTTTCATGAATTTTTGGTTTTAATGAATGTTCTAATAGTTCATTTTTTATCAATTATACAATTGATGAATCAATTCTCCAATTGTGAATTATTGGATAAATACAATTAAAAAACAGAACAATAAGAGAGGGATTAGTACAGTAGTATCGAAATAATAACAATGATTTTCGATCAATAAAACTTAAATAGATTTATTTACTGACATAATGAACGCTTTAATAACAAAAATTTCAGAAAAAAAAATTCTTGCTATAATGCAATATTATTTTTCGGTAATGAGCGTCTTGGTGTCAATTTTATGAAATATCTCCCGAAGCCGGAGATGTTCACCTCTTTCCAGTTCCCCAATACGTTTTTTGAAATCCAGGATGGTGTTTCTTCGAATCTCAAGAATCTCAGAAAGTTCCGTAAGTGTATGTTCACTATTATTGAGGGTAACATACAGTATATAGAAGGCTTTTTCTATAGGGAATTTAATACCATGAAACAGCGTATTGGTGGTAGCTGACTCATTGTACCCACACCGTGTACATCTTCTACCAAAGGGCAAATTGGATTCACTGTAACTGGTATTTTGGCACTTGTGACATTCGTACCCTTTTTCCCATTTGTAGTTGCTCAATGCCTGTAGACATTTCTCTTTATCACTAAAGACCATATTAAACTGGTCATAAGTCATTTCAATATTGAGCAGTCTTTCCCGTTGGATTGATTTAATGTTATTCCTCAGTCTCCAGTTATCCAGATCGAGCAAAGAATTGATCTCCGAAATCTCCTTAGTCTGCTTGATTAACAAGGCGTTCTTTTCCTTCAGCTCCTTCGTTCTTTGATTCACCGTTCTTTCCAACTGATCATTGAGCTTGTCTTTATACCTGGCATTTTCTTCATGTTGAGCAATGATCCTCCTCAATGCTTTATCCCTGTTGGATTTCAGGATCCTCACCCTGTCGCTCAATGCGTATGAAAGAAACAACATCTCCAATACAAAAGCGAAATGCAGGCTATAGTATGAAAGAGTAAACACCCTGATAGCAAACAACATCATCAGGGCCTTGATAATAAACCCGACAAAAAGAAACCCATATGCCACCACGAAAAACCTTGCAGGCTGATATCCTCTCATGTAAACGGATATACCTCCGATAAATATTAGGGTTAGTGGGATTAATTCTATGTTTCTTAACTGAAATAGCGATTGATCGAAAAACAACGCATAGAGAAAAAACAGGATCCGCAATACAAGCACCACATTCAGGGCCTTGTTGATTCGCGGTGACCTGATATTAAGTCGTAGGAATCTCTTTGAAAAGATAATAGACCAGAAAATCACCAGAAACAAAGCCACACCATAAGCGATCTGGTTCCAGGCCGGGCTTTTGGGCCATAAGTACTGGTAGGCGATACCATCTATGCACATGGCATATAGACCAACACTTAATATATAAAAAGTGTAAAAAAGGTATTTACGCTCACGAATGGCCACATATATCAATGAATTGTATACCGAGATGATTAAGATCATCCCGTAGAAGATGCCATACACAAAGTATTCGCTTATGGCGTATTCAATAAAGTAATTGAATGTCCTGACTGAAAAACGTACATCTACATACTGGTGACTGACAATCCTGATCAGGCACTCATATTTTCCAGCTTTACCCAATGGAACCTCAAAGTTTTTATGGTTATAGTATTTGTGCTGAAAGTTGAAATTATCACCTGTCTCATAGGTTGTATACCGATCCTCCCCTTCTTTCTTAATATAGACGGTCAGGGAATCAATGGTCTGATCAAACACCTCTAGCAGATAATCTTTGTCGTTGGCAGGAATATTCAGGGTCAGCCTGATCCAGTAGGCAGCATTGGGTCTGAAGTCAATTGGTTTGAAATCCGGATTGATTCTAAAAGGAGGGCTTGTCGCTAGTAATTCATTAAAGGAATATGCTTTTTGTTCATCAACAAAATATTCCATCTCCTGAATCTTGAGGATCTGTTCCTCCGTAGAGCTGGAAATAATAAAGAGGTTAAGGAAAATGATAAGAGGTATCATGCTGCATTATCTACATGTTTAAATTAACTATAATTTAAATGACATGTTCTGATTCGATGAGTGAATGTCGGTGAAGAGTCCTGAAGGATACAATATATCAAGCCCCTTAACAATAACAACTTAAGCTTGATACAGACATAAATCAAGTCCTGTTAGATCTTGGGAAGGCAGGTAAAACTGATTGGTAAACACGACTAATGCATGCTCTTCCCTGGCTCCAGGGACTCCATGATTTTGGCCTCTTCTTCCAGGAATTGCTTCCATCGCTGGTTTACATAGGGTTCTGGCATATAGGTCTTGGCCAGATCAAGGAAGTTTCTATAATGGCCTGCTTCAGACACCATCAGGTCATGGTAGAAAGCAGCCAGCTCTTTATCTGAAATATTCTTGGACAATATCTTAAATCGCTCTGCACTCCTGGCCTCTATTAGGGCATTTAGCAAAAGCTTCTCAACCAGTTGCTCATCCCTGGAGCCACCCTTCTTCATGATCTGGTTGATCCGAACAACGTATTCGTCTTTTCTGGCTTTTCCCAGGGTCATTTTTCGTTTCTTCAGATGCTCCAGAACCATCTCAAAATGCGACCATTCTTCGCTCACAACAGGCGTAAGCATATTCACGAGTTTGCTCTTTTCAGGGAATTGCACAATCAGCGAAATACAGGACGATGCAGCCTTCTGTTCGCAATAAGCATGATCCACCAAAATATCTTCAATATCCTTTTCCGCAATTTCCACCCACCGGGGATCGGTTGGTAGTTTCAATCCTAATGTTGTTAAGTCTTCCATTAATCAAAAAATAACCACCTGGCCCCTAAACCAATCATGCGCTGCTCACCAGGATAGTAAGGTGTAACAAAATACCCACCGTCAGTGGGTTGATTCACATGCGTGAATTTAACAAATGCCCTGAGCTTATCTACCCGGATTGTCAGGAAGGCATCGACAGCCAGGAAAGCGTCAATGGTAAAATCGTCCTGTAAATAAAATTGCTGGATTTCAGGTGCGTAGGTCAATGCCTGANAGGCTGTCTTGGCATGCATATCTACCCCAAGTTCCAGCCCCATAGTATTGTTAAATACGAAACCTGACCAATAAGCTTTTCCATTGTAAAACAGTTTTGGAAGCCTGATCTTGCTGGCATCACCACCGGACAACTCGGAATAAAACACCTCATTCTCCAGGTGAAAACCCTCTTTTCTGGCAAAATCAGTATAAAATGTAAAGTCGATATTTCCACCCAAACTGTATATCACGGCTGCATCAGCTTGACGGGGATTTATTTCCTGGTCAAAATAAATGAAGTTGTTGAGCGTAAGAATTCTTCCTGATGGCCGGAGCCGAATATTCTTTGTCTTTACATTGATACCCCCTGTGATCTCATTGGTAAAAGTTGATCTGAAGCTGTTGTGCCATTCATGGTTGTTCGCAAAGTAGTTTTCAACCAGGAAGCTGGGCTTTGCGAGGATCGATTTATAAGCTCCAAAAATCAGATCGGAATTGATTTTACCAATGAGTTTATATTCTCCACTTTGGAGGAACTCAGCCATTGCTTCTACATTAAACTTCTCCTTCCAGTCAAACCGGCCATACCCTCCCAGATATGTCTCTACTACCCCTGCCGTAGGATCATAATACAGATAATCAATGTCTATGATCCTGGACTTGATATATAACCTATAAAACAGGTTAGCGAGATCCCCTTTGATCCCAGCTTCATTCACTGTTTCTGTGAAGATCGTATTTTCATATGTGCTATCGGGATCAATCAGAAACTGCTTATAAAACGTCGAAAAAAGACTTCCATTTTCTTTTGCATCACTAAATCCAAAACGTTTTCTTGCCAGATCCAATTGATGGTAAACCTGTAGCTGATTAGCGAGTTGAAACTGATGGTATAGATGACCCTGAATTCGCTTGTCGTAGGTTCTTGCCTCCTCCAGCCTGATCGCAGCATCCTGATATTGGAAAAACTCTTCAGTTGGTGCATCGCTGTCGATCAATATGCCTCCAGTCTCTTCCACATTATGAGACATATTCACCAGGTTGATGATCATGGTGTACGGCAGTTTTGAGTGCTTATAGAAGGAATAAATATCGAAGGTCGTACCGACAACATTCCGATCTCCCTGTCCGGCATATCCAATCTGCTTATCGGAGGTAATCCGGTAAATATCAAAACCTACATTCCAGTGTTCATTCACATTCCTGGAAAAATTAAAATCTGCTATTGACCTGCTACCTCCACCAAAAACCACCTTGAGATCCATAAAGGGGGATTTGGTGTCGTAGTAGTTCATGTCCTCAGACTCAACCATATAGTGGTTAAACACATTATAGCCTGCCGTCCTACCAATCGTTTCACTTACCTGGGGGAACACAGGATACATGGCTGTGCCACTATTACCAAGGTCCTGGTAGTAATCACGGAGTTTGTCTGTCCAGGTAAATCGTTCGGTATCATACATCAGCGTATCCGGATGACGCTCTACAGGAAAGTTATTCTTGATATCAATTTCTTTGATAATAAGGGTGGTCTCCGGTCCATAAACCAGCTCAGTGGAATCGTCGACAATCTGACTTTGAGCAGACCAGGAAATGGTAAATAAAATGATGACTATTAGCTTTCGCACGCTCAAAATTAACTGATCTCTTTTTGACGAAACTCAATACTTTCCTGAATCATTGATTGAAATAACGTTTCGTCTTTCAAAAATTTTATTTTGATGGGAAGATAATAGCATGAGTAATCTTTCAGCTCTGGAAAAAGTCTCATTTTCACAGCATCTTTTTCTGTGGTGATCAAACTTGTTTGCTCATTCAACTCAGCCATAATACCTTTTATATCAAGCTTGCTATAAGAATGATGGTCCCCATACTGGTGATGGATCTTCACCTTGTAATTGGAATCGACATATGTGTGAAAAATATCAGCATTGGCAATCCCAGAGATGGCAATCACCTGATTGTTTATTGATTTGCTTTCATCAAACAAAGAAACCGGTTTTCCATATTCAATTCCAGTGAAGAAAACTTTGGCATCGGAATAAGCGGCTACCTGATCACAAATGGCCCGCTGATCAGCTTCACTCAAATGCGACGGACATTTGGATATCATAATGATATCTGCCCGACTTGCTCCTGACCTGGATTCTCTCAAAAAGCCCGAAGGCATGAGATAATCGTTGTAAAATGGTTTTTGAAAAGTAGTGATCATAATATTTAATGATGGCTTTACCGTGCGATGCTGAAATGCGTCGTCCATCAGGATCACTTGGGTTTCCGGAAAATTATATAGCAATTCAGGGATTGCATACATCCGTTCCTCTCCCACTACCACGTTCACTTTGTCTTTATACCGCTGATAAAACATGAATGGTTCATCCCCCACAGTCAATGCAGTTTCATCATCTGTCACAATTCTGAACCCTTTGGTTTTTCGTTTATACCCCCTGCTCAGTGTACTCGTGGGTATTGATTGGCCAATCATCCACTCGCAGAGATAGGCCACCATGGGACTTTTTCCCGTCCCTCCCACGGAAAGATTTCCAATGCCTATTACATTTGTTTCAAATTGAACAGGTTTGATGATTTCTTTGTCAAACAGCCGGTTCCTTATCCTTGTGATAAGGTCCAACAACAAAGCAAAAGGAAAAAGCAAAACTTGCCACCAGGTCATATGAAAGTCAAAGATATTACAAACTACCTAGAGCGACTCGCTCCCCTTGCCTATCAGGAATCTTATGACAACAGCGGTTTGATGCTGGGTAATTACAGAGATGAAGTATCCGGAATACTTTTTACCCTGGACATTACAGAGGAAGTGCTGGATGAAGCCGTAAGCGAAGGATGTAATCTCATCATTGCGCATCATCCATTGATCTTCAAAGGACTGAAAAAGATCACTCCTGATCACTGGGTGGAACGCTGTGTGATCAAGGCCATCCAGAATAACCTCAATCTCTACGCTGCACACACCAACCTGGACAATGTGAGCCATGGAGTGAACAAAAAGATCTCTGACCAGATTCAGCTACTCAATCCCCAGATCTTAAGTCCCAAAACGGACACATTATTTAAGCTAGTTACCTTCATCCCTCATGAAAACAAGGATGAGGTACTCAAGGCTATGTACGAGGCAGGTGCCGGCCAGGTAGGAAAATATGATCATTGCAGCTTTCAAATGGATGGTACAGGCACTTTCAGACCTGGTGAAGGCACCAATCCGCACATTGGAGAGGTAAATGAGGATGAGACAGTTAATGAAGTACGAGTAGAGGTAATCATCGAGTCTCCGGACGTTTCCAGGGTGGTAAAAGCCCTGCAGCTAAGTCATCCGTATGAAGAAGTAGCCTATTACCTCAATACACTTAGCAATCCCAACCAGGATATTGGCTCCGGGATGATTGGTGATCTTGAAAATCCGATGTCTACTTCAGACTTTTTGTTCTTCCTGAAAGAAAAGCTTAATACAGAGGTGGTAAGACACACCAATTTGTGTCATGAAAACATCGAAAGAGTGGCCGTTTGCGGTGGATCTGGCAGCTTTTTACTCAAACAGGCTATGGCAGCAGGAGCAGACATCTTCGTCACAGGCGACTTCAAATATCATGACTTTTTTGAGGCAGATAACCGGATCATCATCGCGGATATTGGTCACTATGAAAGTGAACAGTTTACAAAGGAATTACTTTATGAAGTATTAAGTAAAAAATTCACTAATATTGCACTCCGTTTGTCAAAAGTAGTGACAAACCCAATCAAATATTTGTAATACTTAATGGAAAATCCTGTAGCTAAAAAGCTTGACGCCCTAGTAAAATTACAATCCCTTGATTCCGAACTTGATGAACTGATAAAAGTAAGAGGTGCATTACCTGACGAGGTGATGGATCTTGAGGATGAGATCACCGGTTACCAAACCCGCATCGACAAGCAAAATCAAGAGCTTTCGGAACTTGAAGAAGCCATAAACAATAACAAATCCGCCATCAAGGATGCTGAAAAACTCATTAAAAAGTATGAGGAGCAGCAGATGAACGTGAGAAACAATCGTGAATACGATGCCATCACTAAGGAGATCGAGCTACAGCAGCTTGAGATCCAGATCCTTGAGAAAAGAATCAAAGAGGCTTTCGAAAAGATTGATGCTAAGAAAGAGGAGATTGAGAATACAAAGACATTGTTGTCTGAGCGCACCGAAGATCTGAACTCCAAAAAAGGAGAGTTGGAAGTAATCACCCAGGAATCTGAAGAAGACGAAAAGAAGATTCTGAAGGATCGTGAGAAGGCTGCCAAAAACGTAGAAGAAAGATTGCTTACTTCTTACGAGAAGGTAAGAGAGAATATGAGGAATGGTCTGGCAGTTGTCTCAGTCAAAAGAGGTGCCTGTGGGGGATGTTTCAACATCGTACCTCCTCAGAAGCAAGCTGAGATCAGGGAGCAAAAGAAAGTTATCGTTTGTGAACACTGCGGAAGGATCCTCGCCAGCGTTGAGGACGAAATCGTAGAAGAAGAAGTGAAACCAAAACGAAGAACAAAAAGAACTACCAAGAGTTAATTATTTAACTGCAAGCGTTTTTAATGGAACACCCCGTGAGGGGTGTTTTTTTTGTTTTAGGCTACTTTTCATAAGAGCGGGTGATGACGATGGGGACAGTTAACCCAACAATTTATTATACTACGGATCAAGCTCAAGATACTGAAGCAACTTCATTCTACCATTTTCCAATTACAGTGTATTTCTTCATTTTCCAGTTCCCAGCAGAGTCTCTCAAAGAGGACTCTGCGTATTGGAATTGGGAACCCGGCATTAAAGAGATTCTTACCTTATAATCCTACTATGCCAAGGGTTTTTGATACAATACCGCTATATTGAATATCGTTTATTATCTTTTAGCATGAGCGTAAGAAGAAAGATTGATGAAACAAATGGAATCTACTTCATCACTTTTACCTGTTACAGGTGGCTCCATTTATTTGAAATTTGCAATGCATATGATGCTATTTACAAATGGTTTGATCATCTAAAGGAAAACAATCACTACATTTTAGGATATGTGATTATGCCAAACCATATGCATGCATTAATAGCATTTACTCATAGTGATAAAATAATCAACACCACTATTGGGAATGGTAAACGATTTCTCGCCTATGAACTAGTGAATCTATTGAAGGTTTGTCAGGAATATGATGTTCTTGAAATCCTTAAGAAAGGGGTACTTGACTCAGATAGAAAAGCAGGTAAAAAGCATCAGGTTTTTGAACCTTCGTTTGATTGGAAGGAATGTTATAGCAACTGGTTTATAGAGCAGAAGTTAAACTATATACATAACAATCCTTGTGTGGGGAAATGGAATTTGGCTGCTAGTCCGTCAGAGTATGTACATAGCTCAGCAAAATTTTATCTCGAGGGCATCCAGGGGATATACCCGGTAAAAAACTATTTGGAATTGGAAGAAATTGATTTAACCAAACCGGTTAAGTCGAACAAGTTGAAATAAGACCCAGAGTCCCTTTCAGGAGACTCTGGTGGGGCGGAGAATTTCAAATGGGAGTCTCCTGGAATTTATCCTGAAAATTCAGCTACCCAACTCACCCATTTGTCCAACTGCGGAAAATATCCAACTACTTTCCCTCTCTTCATAAGAGAGGGATGATGAAGATTGCAGTAAATACTGCGCTGCATGAAATATGTATAGAGTATCTCATTTCGCCAAGTGCATTAAATCTTTAGATGGAACGCCCCCTCTCTTAGAAGAGAGGGCTGGGGTGAGTTGGTGTAGGAGTGTCTTCTATACCAATTCACCCGCTCCGGTGCGAACTGGGTGAAACGCTATCCTGAAATTCACTTATGGGCTTTATGTTGGTTGCTGCCCAACTCACCCATTTTTCCATCTGCGGAAAATATCCAACCACTTCCTCTCTCTTCATAAGAGAGGGATGATGAAGATTGATCAATACCTCACATCACCCCTTTCTCAGGATGTTTTCCAGTAATCGTGCGGAAGTAAGCTTTCATCACTTCGAAGTCAGCATCGAGGTTGCCGGTAGGGTAAAATGGAGGGCGCATCTCTACGAAGCGCTCCTTGTAGTCAAATCCGACCATCACAATGGGGATGTTGGCTTCTGTAGCAATCCAGTAAAACCCGGTTTTCCATTTGGTAACCAGGCCACGGGTGCCCTCAGGTGTGATGGTAAGGACAAAACGATCTTTCTCATTGAAGAGAGCGATGGCCTGGTCCACCATTCCGGTGTGCTGTGACCGATCTACGGCAAAACCTCCTGTAATACGTAAAAACCAACCGACTACAGGGATTTTAAACAATGAATCCTTTACAAAATAATTGGATCTGAGCCTGAATATGGAGCGGGCCGCTACACCAACAAAGAAATCCATCATGCTGGTATGCGGGGCTACAATCAATACAAATTTCTTAAGGTCGGGAAGCTCCCCTTTAGTGGTCCAGCCAGCAAGCTTAAAGCACAGAAGAAAAAATTGCCGCATCATGCGTTTACAAGTTCAAATTTCTTAAGGATATTTTTCTTTTCAATCTGTGTCCTCGTATACCGATAACCTACATCGAAAATCTGCCTGGCACTTTTAAAGTCAAAAACCTTATAGTCAGATACTCCAGGTGGCTCGATAAATACATCACATTTGTTCCTCGCCTTGTGACTGTTGATGGTGATGGCAATTAGCAGTGACCGCTCCATCAGATCTCTCCAGCTCCCTACCTGGTAATCCTGGTCTATAGGATTACAGTGCATGGCGATGATCTTATCACATTTCTTTTTGATTGGTTTGATAGGCAAATTGTCTGTGATCCCACCGTCTACGTACTGTTTATTTCGGATCGTGACAGGGTTGAACAGCACCGGAATGCTACTAGAAGCTAAAAGTGGCTTTATGAGCTGCNCCTTACTAAAAACCTTGGCCTTGCCCTTATTGACCTGAGTAGCCGTAACGAAAAGCGGCTTCTTTAGGGCAGAGAAATTGTCTTCAGGGATATGTTTTTTGATCTCATCACTTGCTTTCTCGATATTGATGAGCCCCTTCCAGTTAAGCGCTGGTCTCAGGAAACCATAGAAGTTTGTTTTTTGGATCCGATGAAGTATCTCATCCGGGGAATACCCGTAACAATATAATGCACCGATTAATGCACCAGCACTGGTACCCGATACCATATCGAACTGAAGCCCCTCTTCTTCAAGTGCCTTCATAGCTCCCAGATGAGCTATGCCTCGTGCACCACCACCGGAAAGAACCAGCCCAACTTTCATGATTTACCCTGTAAAGGCACCCATCGCACAGAATTTCTCTATGCGCTGCTCAATACGTTTCTCCACAGAAAGTTTTTCCAACTCTTTGAGCGCTTTGAAAATGGCTTTTTTCAATTCCAATGAGGAAGTTTTGAGGTCTGTGTGTGCCCCGCCAAGCGGCTCCTTGATGATTCCATCGATCAGCTTATTCTTCAACATATCCGTAGCTGTAAGCTTCAACGCCTCTGCTGCCTGTTCTTTGTAATCCCAGGTCCTCCATAGGATGGTCGAGCAGTTTTCCGGAGAGATCACAGAATACCATGAGTTTTCCATCATAAAGACACGGTCACCGATAGCAATTCCAAGGGCACCTCCCGAAGCTCCCTCACCAATGATGATACAGATCACGGGAACTTTAAGGGTCATCATCTCCTTCAGGTTGCGGGCGATAGCTTCCCCCTGCCCTCTTTCTTCAGCTTCGATTCCTGGATAAGCACCCGGAGTGNCTATCAAAGTAATGATGGGCTTATTAAACTTCTCAGCCATCTTCATTAGCCTGAGTGCTTTACGGTATCCATCTGGGTTGGCCATCCCGAAGTTACGCATTTGTCGCTGCTTGGTATTTCTTCCTTTTTGCTGACCAATGATCATGAATGTCTGATCATCAATGTTAGCAAATCCTCCTACCATGGCCTTGTCGTCTTTGACAGCCCGGTCACCAAAAAGCTCAATGAAGTCATCTGACATCTCATAGATGTAGTCAAGAGTATATGGTCGCTCAGGGTGCCTTGATAGCTGGACACGCTGCCAGCTGGTCAGGTTGAGGAAAGTATCTTTTTTGAGTTTGGAAATTTTATCTTCAAGTTTTTTGATCGCGTCGCTCACATCAACATCACTTTCTCTTGCCAGCTCTTTCATGTCTGCAAGTTTAGATTCAAGTTCTACGATAGGTTGCTCAAATTCCAGATGCATATAGTGTTGTTTTTGAATGGGGCAAATTTAGCAAGAAAAGAATGGATGCCTTTCAATTAATTTGAAAGGTTCTAAAATTAAATTGAAAGTATGTATTGGATTAAAATATTGAAGGGTATAGATTTGCACCTCGTTTGAAAGACGTCCAAACAAAAAACAAATTGGTCTGGTAGTTCAGTTGGTTAGAATGCCTGCCTGTCACGCAGGAGGTCGCGAGTTCGAGTCTCGTCCAGACCGCAAAAAAAGCCTTAATTTCGAGAGAGATTAAGGCTTTTCATTTCCCAATTAATCGGACCCTCCTTATAAAAGAAAAATTTGTAGATCATAGAGTAGAATTGCTTGATCAATTGAGAAACTAACTCACTATTCTAATCCTCCTGATCGAAAGCAAGTTTATTTTCTTTTTCTAAAAATTCGATTCTCTTGTGTAATTTTTCATTCTCCTTTTCTAACAATTCAATATACCTTTTTAGTCTTCCCGGTACAGCCATAAAACTCCCGGGATCAATTATATCTTGGCCTGTAATTCTTTGATTATCAGTTTTAGATTCACTTTCCCCTGTTAACAACCAACCTCTCGTGACTTTGAAGAAATCCGCTAGTTTATCTACAATTACATTATTTGGCTTGGTACTGTTATTTAAATAATTAGCAACTGTTGAAGCATGAACTCCTAGAGCTATACTTAATTTATTAGGATTATACCCATGTTCATTCATCAACCTACTTAATCTAATACCAAAAGTTTCTAATTCAAGGGGTTTAGTGTTACTTGAATCATAAAACCTATATTTTATAAGCTTTCTAATTGGATCTGGAATTTTATGTTGACCTGATTCATATTTTTGAAATGTCCGCAATGAAACTCCAATAATCTTACTAAATTCTTCTTGAGATAAATTTCTTACTTTACGCAATTCACGAATAATATTTGAATCAACTTCCATTTACCTAATCGTTTAGTCTATATAAATAGTATTTAAAACAACTATTACTAAGTTATCCATTATTAACATTAGTTAGATGTAATACTTATACCTATTAATTCCTTTATGATTAAGAATTTCTTATAAAGAGTACAAGAAGATTAACCTCTAAAAACCCCTTTGATACAAAATGCCTATCTTGAGTTATCATGACCACAATCCTCAATATCCTTTTCGGCATTCTCCTCATTTTAGGTGGTATTTACCTCCCCTACTCAATATTCAAGTGCTTTCGGTGGAAGATCAGGCATCAAGCTTTGCTCCTTAGCATGGCGGTAGAGTTTGGGCTGATTGCTGTCTCAGTTGGATTCTTTTTAATAATTAAAATCTGACCACTTCTTCTCGAGTTAAACCAATGAGCAATGCCAATGAATCAGAATCATGAATTTCAATGTAGCCATTGATTTCATCATCTTTCTGATTGGGTCTATTGGGTTTCTTATTAGTCTGGTTTTTATGTTTCAGGGCATCCTCAGGAAAAAGAGGATCTTTCTGAAGAAAGGCTTATGGAGCTTTGTGTTTACTTCTGTCTTTCTGCTTGTTGCGTTTCTGGTTAGGATATTGATGGCTTTTCTCTAGTTAAGTACGGATAGTTTAAACACAACAAGTCCTGTTAAATAGTCACATAGTTTTTCCATTAATACGTTATACAGAATATTTTCAGATTAAAGTTTCTATTGAAAATCATCTATTACTGTGTAGGGTAAATAGCCTAAAAAAATTACGCTGTAAACCTTATAGCCTTAAAGGACATATATGCCATAATTTGTAGTTACAATACAGGGCTACTCTTTAGTTGGGAATCATGAAAACTTACAGCTTAAAACCTTACCAATTTTTGGTATTGTTATTGGTTTTTGTACAAACTGGTTTTGCGCAAACTTCCTGGACCGGAACCACTGATGAAGAATGGCGGAATGCTGACAACTGGACAGCTGGTGTTCCTGATGCCAGCACAGATGCTATTATTGGTGACGCAAACTTCACAGGAGCATTTCAGCCAAACTTAAGAAAAAGAGGTGGAGTTGGTAATTGTAACAATTTAACCATTGGAAATGGTACCAAGACCACTACCCTAACAACGGATGATGAATTAAATATTAATGGAACTCTTACGATAGGGTCAAACGGAACACTGTACCAGGATCAAAGTTACATTTACATTACTGGAGATTTTATCAATAATGGTACCTATACTGCCGACGATAGCAATCGCAGAGTTTATATGATTGGCACCAGTAGCACCCTGGGTGGATCCAGTACCACTACTTTTGCTAAGCTTTATGTGAGTGCCGGGAGTATCATATCGCTATCAGGTAATATTATTGTTGATCAGAGACTGGATCTAAGTGGTACTTTCGATCCTACAGCAAATTACACTGTCAATGGCGCAGGAGACATTATTACAGATGGTACTGGTGTCCTCATTGTGAAAGCCTCCACATTTGCTGGTAACTATCCTTTTTCGGGATCACTTACTTTAAGGAATAATTCAACTGTTGAATATGCCTCATCATCCGTAAATCAAACGGTTAATTCAACACTGGACTATCGTAACCTAAAAATATCAGGAGCTCTCATTAAATCACTAACAGCCAATACTACTGTTCGTGATAATCTGGAAATTGCTTCCGGAACACTTGATATTGGGACATACACAATCAATAGAAACAACAATGGAGGATTTCTTTCCATTGCCGGTGGTGCCTTTTTAAAAATAGGGGGTATACAAAGCTTTCCAACCAATTACGCAACTCACATCATTGCATCTACAAGTACTGTTGAGTACTATGGCGGAAATCAGACTGTGACAAATGAAACCTACGGAAATTTAACATTAAGTAGTTCGAGTGGATCAGTCATTAAGACAATGCCAGCCACGGCTCTTACGATAGCCGGTGATTTGATTTCAAATGCTTCTGCAGGAACTCTCTCTTTCACCGCAGGAAACAATATTTCGGTCCTCGGAAATATCACTATTGGGGGTAATACCACCTTTAATGGCAGCATTTACAGCCATGAGGTAAGCGGAAACATGGTCAATAGTGGTACCTATACCGGGACACTAAGCACCTTTACTTCAAACGGAGGAAATGCCAGCTGGAGTGGTTCCGGAACTTATACCATGGGTAACATGGTAATAAACGGGGCAAATACCACATTTGATCAAAATTCATCTTTTTCAATAGGTGGCAATTTCTCGACAGCTACTAGCGGAACCATCACACATACTACAGGTGGAACCGGAATTGTAACCATGACAGGGATCAGTAAAACAATTTCTGGTCAGGGTATTGTTCTGGATGATTTAACAATAGCATTTGCATCTACTATCTCCAATAGCTCTTCGTGTATAATTGCAGGAGACCTGAATGTAGTAGGAAGCCTTGCTGATTCAGGTCAGAAAATCACCCTGTCCGGGACGAGTAAAACAATTACTGTATCAGGCACTTTACAGTTTTACGAATTGGAAGTATCTGGTTCAGTTACCACCACAAGCAGCTTTTCTATTTCTAGCAACTTTAACGTGACCGGGTCATTTACTGCTTCTTCCGGCACAATCACCTTTAATGGCAACTCAGATCTTTCAGGCGCTGCCAATCTATTTAATGTAAGTGTTGCCAATGCCTCTACCCTCCGCATGGGTGTTAACTCTACTCTTAACATTTCAGGCACCGATGCACTTATTGGAACTGGAACATTTGACGGGACAACGAATAGTCCCAATACAGTAGGATACAACTCATCATCTGGCCAAAATATCAACTTCACAAGTTTTCACCATTTAGTCCTGTCCAATGGTAATATCAAAACCCCAATTTCTGGATTAACCATCGATGGTGACTTAACTATCGGCGCATCAACAACTTTAGCGGGCTCCATCCTGACACACACCGTGAAAGGTGACTGGATCAATAATGGCACTTTTATGCCTGGGACTTCAACTATCCAACTTACTGGCGACCAAAACACCACCATCTCAGGCAGCAATACATTCAACATACTAACAATTAATAAAGGAAGTAATAATACAATCACATTAGCCGACAACATATCAACAGCTATTCTCAATATGACAGCTGGGCTAATGCAAACCGGGGCCAACGCTGTAACAATCACCACTACTAGAACTGGAAATGGGATTATTATTGGTACAATCACCCGCCAGCACCTGTTTTTCACTTCTACCAGCTATGCTTTTGAGGGACCCAATAATTTAATCAGTTTTTCATCCATTACAGGGATCATTTCATCCATCACAGTTGAGGTTGATAATACAACCCTCTCCACATTTCCATATCGTGAGTCTATAAACAGAGCTTATGATATCACTGTATCCGGGGCAGTAGCGTCATATACAGCCACATTGAGGTTGCATTATGAAACAGTAGACCTCAATGGGAATGATGAAAGTATTATGACTCTTTGGAATGATCAGGGAACAACAACATGGATAGAAATTGGGGCCAATAGCAACAGTACGGCAGATAATTGGGTCGAGGAGACCGGACTTACATCAATAGAAAACAAATGGTCTTTGTCTGATGGATTGAAAGTGTTGAGTTGGACCGGTGCAGTGAGTTCATCAACGTCTGATCCAGGTAACTGGACAGTAACTGCCGGTACTCCCGGTAATCCACCAGGCAGTGATGATGTGGTTGTTTTTGGGGATCAGGTATTTACAAATCAGCCAACATTCGATGCTTCGACTACTGTAAAAAGGATCATTTTTGAATCTACCAAAGAGTCGACAGCTACAGTAGGCTCAGGTTCCACCCTCACTGTGAGCGGAAACATTCTGGGGGATTGGACTGGTGGAAATGCCACACATACCGTTGATGTTGGAGGTGAAACATTGATCGTCAATGGAGACATCGAATTAAGCGATGGGGTTGCCAATCATGTAATTGATCTGAATGCAAGCACAGGATCTATTACTGTTGTCGGTGNATTATTTCAGAAAGGTGGGGCAGATATCACATTAACAAGCACTGCATCGATGAACATTGGAGAGGACTTTAATTACGTCAGCGGAACCTTTACAGCTGGTAACAGTACAGTTACATACGATGGATCAATAAACCAGGTGATAGGTGGAGTATCCTACAA
>JAHCMM010000300.1 GCA_019192515.1 Cyclobacteriaceae bacterium SS2 | reverse complement strand
GCCTGTTGGTTGCTTTTGAAGGCGTGCCTCCTGTAAAAACACTTATCTATAGCATCCCTTTCAACTTCTACCCAATCACAACACTGATCCTTTTGTTCTTTCTTATATCGAGAAATAAAAATATCGGTCCGATGAAGCAATTTGAGGAAAAAGTCTCCGGGACTGCCTCAGAAACCGACATCGAAACAGCTGGATCCGGCAATTATTGGGATATGATCCTTCCGATACTGATTATGATAGTGTCCATGCCTTTTCTGCTCATTTACACGGGCTGGGATGCCGCTTCATCTGCCCCATTTGCCGAAAAGGTCTGGGCAGCGATCGGCAATGGGTCCGGATCGATGGCCGTATTGCTGGCCGTATCATTGGCATGGATCTTTGCTGGTGTATTATATGGACTAAAGGGAAAGATCAACCTTACTAGCTTCACGGAAGAATCGTGTAAGGGTATGGGTGAGATGATCCAAATGGCCCTCCTGATGGTTATGGCGTTTGCCATAGGTAGCCTTTGTAATGAACTGGGAACAGGGAATTATGTAGCCTCTCTGACTGCCAAATGGATTTATCCTCCACTCATTCCAGCCATCATATTTGTTACAAGTTGTGCTATTGCTTTTTCGACCGGTACATCCTGGGGCACTTTTGCTATTATGCTGGCGATCGCCATTCCGGTGAGCCTGGAGCTAGATATCAATATTTATGTGATGACAGCTGCAGTATTGGGTGGTGGGGTATTCGGCGATCACTGCTCCCCTATCTCTGACACCACATTGATTGCCTCGGTAGCTTCCGGAAGCGACCACATCGATCATGTAAGGACACAACTCCCCTATGCCCTGATATCAGGAACAGTAAGCATTCTCTTCTACCTTGTTGCAGGATTTTTGATCACTTAGGGTCTACATGTACATCTTCTCTTCAGCCAGTCGTATCAAATGTAGCTGAGACTTTTCAGCAGTCCCTATTTAAGGTCAGTGCTATAAACCACTCCTGCAAAATCCCGTGCGTTGTAGTTATTCTTCATCGTCTCACCATACGCTCCAGCAGACATGATGGCCATCAAATCTCCTCTTTTTGTTGTTGGGAGCTGATAGTTTCTCTGGAAAAAATCCGAAGTCTCGCAGATCGGACCCACCACATCATACGTCTCTTCTTTTTCAGACTTGCTGCTCAGGTTTACTACTTTGTGGTAAGCCTGGTAAAGTGATGGCCTCATCAGGTCTGACATTCCGGCATCGAGGATGGCAAAGTTGATGTGCTCACTCTCCTTCACAAAAACCACACGGCTGATGATGGAGGCACACTGCCCTACAAGTGATCTTCCCAGCTCAAAATGAACTTGCTGACCATTTGAAACTTTCAGGTTTTCTTTAAATACCTTAAAATAAGAAGCAAAATCCGGTACAGGATTCTTCGCTGGCTCTTTGTAGTCTATCCCAAGTCCACCTCCTACATTCAGGTGATCCAAAGTAACGCCAGCCGCCTTGAGTTCCTCCTGCAGATGATTTACCTTTTCTGTCAACCCAATGAAGCGGTTCAGATCAGTAACCTGCGATCCTATATGATAATGCAGCCCAACAAAGGAAATTGAAGACAGACCTTTGATCATGTCAAGGTTTTTCAACAGCTCTTCTGAAGAAATCCCAAATTTATTTTCCCTGGTACCCGTTGTAATGTAGTGATGGGTACCCGCTTCCATCTCAGGGTTGATCCGAATACTGATGTTGGCTTTTTTACCCAGCTGACCTGCAATTTCATTGATCACCACAAGCTCCTGGATAGACTCTACATTGATGCTGAAAATTTCATTCTCAATAGCCAGTTTGATTTCTTTATCTGTTTTGCCTACGCCGGCCAAAACAATATGATCAGCTGGAAACCCATGCTTCAGCGCGATCAGAATTTCATTTCCGCTTACGCAGTCAACTCCCAGCCCATAATGACGGATCCTGTCAAGGATAGGCGTATTGTTATTCGCTTTTAATGCATAATGCACCTGATAGCCATAACTATTAGCCGTTTTCAAAGAGCTCAGGGTCTCTTCAAGCACAGTCATGTCATAAAAATAGAACGGAGTTTCCCTCTCCTCAAACTGAGGAACCAATTCCTTTAACTCAAGCATAGTATTATTTACAGTATTTTTTTAAGATAGCAGAAGCATCGGCCACTTCCAGGTTCTCAGCCTTTTTGAAATCTTCGCATGCTGATCTGGTTTGATTCTTATGGATCTTTAATGCCCCCCGATACAGATAGGCCTCACCATAGTCCTTGTTGATCTTGATGGCCAGCGTATAAGATTCCATGGCACCATCGATATATCCCAGCTGATGCTGTGCCCTTGCATTCAAAAAGTAGCCGTCTGCTGAGTTTTCGTTTATCTCCAGGGCACTCTCGGTGTAGATGAGCGCTTTGGTGTACAGCTCCTGACGATAGTAAAGCTTGGCCAGACTCAGGTATGCATTTACATTTTTCTCATCCAACTCGGATACTTTGGTAAAGTCCTGCTCTGCCTGATCATAATTTCCCAGCTCTTCGTATGCCCGGCCACGGTTATATATGGCTCCTACACTCCTGGGGTTCTCACTGATATAGTGGGAATATGCAGCTATGGCCTCTTTGAACTTGCCCTGGTTGAATAGTTGATCCGCTTTCCGGGATTCACCAGGACCGCATCCGATAAGGAATAGGATAAATAATATACTTAATAACCGTGCTGGCATAGTCTTTTAATAGCGTCCGCAAATATAGGTGATGACTTAAAGGTATACCTGCCTAATTGATAAAATCTGAGTTATATCGCAGGTTTTTATAACCAATCAGGTCGCAAAATGCTTTACCAAAAAACATTTTGGCTTCAACTTTTAGCGGGATCTGGTTTTTATCAGCTGACACCCAGGCAATAACACCGCCCTCCTCAGGAAAAACATCGTTTTTGGGGATAATGATCAACACCCGGTGGGCCATAATTTTACCAAAAGGAGTTTTGATCTTTTCGATACCATCATGCTTCAACACCAAATCGTAAAAGGCATTATCATAATAAGTATAGACAAGGGTAGTATCTCCTTTCTTAAACCTACTCAAATCAATCGTTCTGACTTTTAAATAGGCACTGAGGATATCATGCACATTCTTTGAGGGCTCAAACTCTTTCGGGTCCTTTTCCTCATTGTTTTTAATGATCCTGATTTTACCTTCAGAATGATCAAAGAATGTCTTTTCCTGTCGGGTATATTTTCCCTCCTCAATATCCTGATAAGCATATAAGGGCTTAAGCTGATTCTGGGCAACTAGCGCACCCCATGTATCTTTGACATGTGCAAAAAGGCCAATAAATCCATCGGTCCTGCCGACGATCTCTACTTTATAGCAATCTTCACGGGAATATTCAACAGGGCTTTCCCCAATATTAGCGGTAGCTTTTCCGAGGGTAAACCAGCCATATCCTAATTTAAACTCCAGTTCTTCCCCCATTTTAAATGAATGGGTTGCTTCTTCCTTTTTATTTTGAGCAAAAAGGTTGAGCGAAAGTATCAGTGCTACTATCAGTACCATATTGCACAGTTTTAGCTTCATGTCATTTCAAACAAGTAGCATGCCAACTAATTATACTGATACGTCATTTTCTCTAAGTGCGTTATTCAATGAGGTCTTTTTATCCGTACTTTCTTTTCTCTGTCCAATGATCAATGCACAGGGTACCTGATATTCACCGGCTTTAAACTTCTTTGGAATGGTACCGGGTATTACCACAGATCTTTCTGGGACATACCCACGGTACTCAACCGGTTCGTCTTTAGTCACATCAATAATCTTGGAGCTGGCAGTAAGTACTACATTGGCACCGAGCACGGCTTCCTTACCAACACGCACTCCCTCTACCACAATACATCTTGAACCAACAAAAACATTATCCTCTATGATGACCGGTGCTGCCTGTACAGGCTCCAGTACCCCGCCAATACCTACACCACCACTCAGGTGAACATTCTTACCTATCTGTGCACAGCTACCCACTGTTGCCCAGGTATCCACCATCGTACCTTCATCTACGTAAGCTCCAATGTTTACATAAGAAGGCATCAAGATTGTACCCTTACTTATATAGGCTCCGTACCTCGCTATGGCATGAGGAACTACCCTTACTCCAAGATGGTCATATCCTGATTTCAATTTGATCTTGTCGTGAAATTGAAACGGACCAACTTCAATGAGCTGCATCTTCATTAAAGGGAAATACAGGATCACAGCTTTCTTGATCCATTCGTTTACCTTCCATCCATCTACACCCGGTTCGGCAATCCGCTTTTTACCAGTATCCAAATCATCAATCAAAGTTTTTATTGCGACCGAAATTTCTTTTTCCTTGATCAACGATCTATCTTCCCATGCAGACTCGATAAGTTTTTGTAGTGCTTCCATCTAGTGTTTGAAATGTTTCTGGTAAAGTTGTTTTAATTGAGTAAAAAAAAAATCGTAATAGCGTCCATCCTAAAACCTCTTCTCGATTCGAGGCATTACGAGCGGTTCGCTCTTTCACTGGCGAAAACAAATAAATATGAGGTTAATATCATAGCAAATGGAGAAAAAAAACCTGACACCGATCATATAAGATTCTATTCAAATGGACCCCATGGGCACCAGCTAATTCGCCGACTTCAACTACAATGGTCCACTTGCCTTCATACAATAAGACTTAAACCCAACCTATTTATTGTATGCACCGTTGAGTTACTTCCTTTTGCCTTCCTCTATTCCTTTCTAACCGGCTGCAAAGTAATATACGATGTTCAAGAAAATTACACTTTAAACTTTAAACATTTAAATGAATATGGTTGGACACATCGGTTGATTCTGGCTCCACTTGTAACCGGATTGGAGAAACTCTCCAGTCATTTTGTAGATCACTATTTTCTTGCAGAGCAATGTTATGAAGATCAATTAAATTTTATTAATTCCAGGTTCACGGTTTTAGAAAATAAAACTGCTTTGGAAGCATCAATTAGTCGAGGTAAATTGAGAGAAAAAGAGAAGTCAAAATTTCTCTTCTCAGGAACCATCTCAACATACTCAGGAATATATAAAATCATTGAGCTAATCAGGTTCATGCAGTCACTCAAACAAGACTTTGAATTTACGATTATAGGGCAGGTAATAGATACCCGGATATGGAAGGAGTTACAAAAAATTGATGTCGATTGCATCCGTCTAAAAATTGATAAATCTCCTGTACCACATGATCAAATTATTCAGGAGATTTTGTCAGCAGACATTGGAGTGATTGCATATGAAAGTCAACCAGTAAATGCTAAAAAAGTCCCAACAAAACTCTTTGAGTATTCTGCTTATGGATTACCGTTTCTGGTAGAAGCAAATTCATATTGGCTTGAAGTTGGAAGCAAGTTAGGAAGAGCAATCCCTTTTGATTTTGACAATATTAAACCTGATTCACTACTTCAAATGCATGAGTTATTAAGCTCAAACACAAATACTCAGAATCAGAAATTGGCTCTTTGGAATACTGAAGAGCCCAAACTACTTACATCAATTGTCACTTTACTTAAATAAATACATCATTCTGATTAACAATTATTTAAATACTAAATAATGAGTACACTTAAAAATAAATTTAGATTAATCTAAATTTATTTTATATCTTTGCCATCAAGATGAAACTGACATTAGCCNAAGAAAATTATCTCAAAGCGATCTACCATTTATCCGAAGCGGGTGATGGCGGTGTTTCTACCAATGCATTAGCTGAATCCATGGAAACCAAGCCGGCTTCTGTGAGCGATATGGTCAGACGTTTGTCCCAAAAGGGTGTGATCCAATATCAGAAATATAAGGGGGTAAACATCTCCAAAACAGGTAAGACCATAGCCCTGAATGTGATCAGAAAGCATCGATTATGGGAAGTGTTTTTAGTGGAGAAGCTGGGCTTCAATTGGGATGAAGTTCATGAGATAGCTGAGCAGTTGGAACACATCCAATCCCCTCTCCTTGTTGAACGACTTGACAACTTTTTGGGTAACCCAGTAATGGACCCACACGGCGATCCAATACCTGATAAAAACGGTGTGTTCCATGTTGGGCCTGCCATCCCTTTGTCTGACCTGAAATCAAAGGACAAAGGAATCATCTCCGGGGTGACTAGCGATGACCAAAAACTCCTTCAATATCTTGACAAAATCAAGGTGGGTTTAGGTACGAAATTAATCATCCTTGAGATTGAAGAATTTGATGGTTCGATGAAAATTGAAACTGATAAAAAGGAGGAAATGTTTATCTCAAAAAAGACAGCTGAACAACTATTAGTTTCTAAATGGCCATGAGAAATTTCGCTATCATATCTCAGGTTTTAACTACGGAAACTGACCGGGCCATCTGGTCATTAGTCATCTTTTTAGTGGTCGTTTTTATCGGTTATCTCCTAATGAAATTTAAGGTTTGGCGAGTGATCACTACAGGTCAGTTGAGGTCACACCGAGCTCAGATCGAAGACATTCTGAAACAACTATATCATGTAGAAGCCGGAGGTAAAAGTGCAGGGATCATTGACCTTTCCGGAGCACTGAGAATTTCTGATAAAAAGATGCTGCCCCTCATCGAAGAGATGGTAAGCATGGACCTAATCCAGACCAGAGATGAAAAAATCATACTTACCGAAATGGGAAGAGATTACGCGCTTAGGATCATCCGGGTTCACCGTCTTTGGGAAAAGTATCTTTCTGAAAAGACAGGTATAAGCAAACTCGAGTGGCATGACAGGGCCGAGCAGAAAGAGCACCAACTTACCCGTGAGCAAACCGAGTCTTTGTACGAGGAATTGGGCCGGCCACGATTCGATCCTCATGGTGATCCTATCCCTACCGAGCAGGGACAGGTGATAGAGGTGAAGAGTGTTCCTTTGAGTGGTTTGAGGAAGGGAGCTGCAGCCAGGATCAAGCACATTGAGGATGAACCTGAAGTGGTATATAAACAGATCATTGCCAAGAAACTTCATATCGGTTCGCAGCTAAAAGTGATCGAATCTGATGATAAGCATGTGAAGTTTTATTCGGAAGGCGAAGAGTATTCACTCCCCTCTATTGTGGCCTGCAACATCAGTGTGATGGAGCTCAGTAAAGAGGAGATCTTTGAGGATAGCAAGGTTAGATTATCCAGCCTGGATGAAGGAGAGAAAGCCAGGATCCTGGGCATTTCTTCCGAGTGTCGCGGAGCAGCCCGAAGGCGTTTGATGGATCTGGGATTTATCAAGGGGACTGAAATAGAGACGGAGTTCAACGGACCTAACAAAAATCCTAAGGCATATAAACTAAGAAATACCCTGATTGCATTAAGGAATGATCAGGCAGATTTAATTTTAATCGAGAAGGAATCCATATGAGTCAGATAGTATCAGATGCATGTGAGACTTGTCCACTGTACAACAGTGCCCAGCTCAAGAAGCTAGGTGTAAACGTGGATAATGCAGATTTCGTAGTGGCATTGGCTGGAAACCCCAACACTGGAAAAAGTACAGTCTTCAATGCCCTAACAGGGTTACGGCAGCATACCGGAAACTGGCCCGGCAAGACTGTGACACGAGCTGAAGGAGGATATAATTACAATGGGAAAAATGTCAAGCTGATAGATCTTCCCGGAACCTATTCCCTACTCTCCACATCAACTGATGAGGAAGTAGCCAGGAACTTCATATTATTTGGAAGGCCTGATGTGACGGTGATTGTAGTGGATGCTTCAAGACTGGAGCGAAACCTTAACCTGGCCCTTCAGGTGCTGGAAATCACTGACAAGGCGGTATTGTGCCTCAACCTGATTGATGAAGCCAAAAGACATCATGTAACAATAGATGCAAGAAGCTTATCAAAACGTTTGGGGATCCCTGTGGTGCCTGCCAGCGCCAGGAATGGTGAAGGCATCCCGGAATTGCTGGAAACAATCCACAAGGTTGCTACCGGCGAAATCAAGTGTAAACCCCACAGGATCAAGATCTCATCCAGGCAAATCAATAAGGCAATAGAAGATCTGAACCAGAAATTACTGGCAAAATATCCGGACCTGCCTAACACACGATGGATAGCCATGCGGTTATTAGACGGCGATCAATACATCATGGATGCAATTAAAAACGGCGATTTTCAAATAGCAAGCTAAATGAGCCAGGATCAATCAAACGATATCATTGAATTAGCGTCCAATCTTCGGTGGAAGGTTGGAGAAAACTATCATGACCGACTCACAGAGGGTATATATACAAATGCCGCAGCCATTACCAAGGATGTGGAGGTCAGGGATGGAAAAGCACATTTCACTTTTGACCGTAAGCTGGATCAGATCCTTACCAGCAAGCTATTTGGTTTTCCCATCATGGTACTGATCCTTTCTGTGATCCTTTGGATCACCATCCAGGGAGCCAATTATCCGTCCGGAATGCTCGCAACCCTGCTGCTGGAAACGATTTATCCATTCTTAAAAGATCTGGCAAGTGCCATCGGCATGCCCTGGTGGCTTGATGGGTTTCTCATTGATGGAGTTTACCTGGCACTGGGATGGGTGATCGCGGTAATGCTCCCTCCTATGGCCATCTTTTTCCCAATGTTCACTCTGCTGGAAGATTTTGGGTATCTCCCTCGTGTTGCTTTCAACATGGACAATATGTTTAGAAAAACGGGTGCTCATGGAAAACAAGCGCTAACCATGAGCATGGGCTGGGGATGTAATGCGGCTGGTGTCGTCGCCACAAGGATCATTGACAGCCCCAGGGAACGATTGATTGCCATCATCACCAATAATTTTTCTTTGTGTAATGGCAGGTGGCCCACACAAATCCTGATTGCAACCATTTTTATAGGTGCGCTTGTTCCTCCTGCATTTTCAGGTTTAATGAGTACGGCTTCGGTGATAGGGATTGCTATGCTCGGTATTGCCTTTATGTTTTTGACCTCCTGGCTGCTATCCAGGACGCTGCTGAAAGGTGAAGTATCCACGTTTGCACTGGAGCTCCCTCCCTATCGTCCACCTCGTTTCTGGCAAACTATTTACACCTCCCTGATTGACAGGACCCTGATTGTGTTGTGGCGTGCCATGGTGTTCGCGGCTCCAGCCGGGGCAGTGATATGGCTGAGCTCAAACATCGATATTGGAGATCATAGCATTGCCAACTGGATGATCGAATGGATGGATGAGTTTGGAATATTTATCGGGCTGAATGGAGTGATTCTGTTGGCTTACATTGTAGCCATCCCAGCTAATGAAATTGTACTACCCACGATATTAATGCTTACGGTAGCCAATCTGAATATAGCCGGCTATGGAGCCGGTGAGGGCGTAATGTTTGAGCTAGACAGCGAAATGGAGACAGAAGCGATTCTCAGGCAAGGAGGCTGGACACTACTCACGGGTATCAACCTGATGTTATTCAGTCTGTTACACAACCCATGCAGTACGACCATTTATACCATCTACAAGGAAACCAAAAGCTGGAAATGGACAGGTGTTGCCTCTATCCTGCCTGTTATTATGGGATTTATTGTTTGTTTTTTGGTTGCTCAGGTATTCAGGATTGTTGTGGGATAAAAGGACTATTCTATTATCACTCGTTTGATGTTCTTCCCAGCCTGGTCCTCAATAACGAGGTAATAAACTCCAGCAGACATGGTTTTAACATCAAGTCGGTGATTATAGCTATTGATATCTCCCCTGAACATTAATCTTTGACCAGAACCACCAATAAGCTCAACAGATTTAATCATTTCCTCACCAGAAATATTGATAAATCCGTTGGTCGGGTTAGGATAGACTTTGAGTGTTAAGGCATTCTCATCAACACTCAACACCACTTCCTCCTCCGCAATGTCAATATTGACTATTGCCAGATCAGTAGCTTCTCCATCACTTACTTCAACAATGAAGGAAATGGTCGAATTGGCTATAAAATCTGATCCCTCGGGATTAATTAAGGTCAAAATTCCTGTTGTGGGATCCAATCCGAAAGTACCAAAATCATTTCCGGAGATTATACTAAAAGACAATTCATCATCATCTTCATCACTGGCGATAACCTGTCCGATTTCATGACCAGAGTCAGCGTTCTCTTCCACGGTAAATATCTGATCTAAAATAACCGGGGCATGATTGACAGGTTCCTCTACGTCTAAAACACTAATGGTCACATTGGCTGAATCCTTAAGGGCTCCATCGCTCACCTCTACAATCAGAGAGAGCGTATGATGCGTCTCAAAGTCAAAGAAGGAAGAATCATTGATTGAGAGGATACCCTGGCTATTGAGCGTTACAGCATCCTGGGCATTTCCTGAAACAATACTGAAACTGAGTAAATCACCATCCGGGTCGTCTCCAGTAACAGATCCAATCTGAAACCCATCCTGACTATTTTCATTCATCTCAAAAGATTGGTCAGAAATAGAAGGCCTTTCATTCACATCCAACACCGTGATAGAAACAAGTGCAGAATCCTGCAATTGGCCATCTGATACAACCACAGTAAACACAAAATGCGAATTTGACTCAAAATCTAACGCTTCCGGGTTTGATACCACTATCTCTCCAGTTCCGGTAATTTCGAAAGTACCGACAGAACTTTCATCAGTCAATGAAAATGTAACGTTATCCCCGTTAGGATCGAGTGCTTCAACTTTCCCAATTATGTAACCCGCAGGACTATTTTCAGGAACCTCAAATTCCTGGTCATGAACTATTGGTGCCACATTAATAATCACACCTTCTCCCTGAACCTGGATAAATAGAACCGACTCATTGGGGTCATTGCTGACAATGCTAATTTCAGACATTATTAACCCGCTCATTTGTGGGGCAAAAGAAAGTGTCAATGTTGTAGTATCGTACGGTGGGATTTCATTGCTTCCCAATCCGCTCAAGAATTGATTGTTCGTGATGGTGATATCATTGATCTTCAAGGTATCGGGGCCAGTGTTGGTAATTTCAACTACAGCTAGTGCAGTGTCTCCCACTACCACTTCGCCAAATGAAATGCTACTAACAGATATCCCAATATCGGGTATACCGGAGACCCTCAGATGAAGTGGTACCTCGACAGTTGGGGTATTCGGATCATTAGAACTGATTTTTATGGGTACTGTATAATGTCCAATTTCAAGTTGATCTGTTGAGATATACATATCTACGAGTGATTGATCTCCGGCATCAATGCTATCACTTGACGGACTGAATGTCAACCAGGAGATATTAGTATCCGAAAAGTGGTAGAACAATTGACTATTTCCTGCTTCATTGGAAATAACCAACTCCCGGGTCACAGATTCTCCCTTGATCAGGTGTTCTGAAATTGTCACAGGTGTGACTTCTATCACAGGTGGAGGAACACCTGTTCCATAAAGATCAATTGAAATACTTCCCTCATCAATGTCATTGCTTTCTATGGTCAAAACACCTGGGATATGCCCTGATGAAATCGGTCTAAACTCCAGCTGGACGATACCTTGCCCTCCTGGTTCAATTGAGGATGGGAAGTGTGTAACCAGAAAATCTGCGCGATCCGAATAAATAGATTCAAAGTTCAGAGGTGCTGATCCATTGTTGTGCACGATTAAAGATCTTGAAATCGACGCACCTACCAGGACATCACCAAAACCTAATTCTTCTACGTCAAGCTCAATATCTGAAGCAGCTATCACATCCATCGCAATGGGAATGATGACTTCTGAATTTTCCGGATCATTGCTGGAAACTTTGAGGTTGGCTTGATATTGCCCGGCCTCCTTCGAGAATGCGTTAAAGTCAATGTGTGTTTCAACTATCTCACCAGCTGGTACAGAAAGAGCCGAATCCTGTAAAGATATCCAATCAAAATTCGCATTTGCAGAGCTAACAGCATTGAGCCAAAGCTGTTGAGTGGCAACAGGGTTATCAGCTGCATCGAAAAGCAATATCACCACCTGTCCTGAGTTATAATTTCCATTTAGGATTGCTGGCCAATTTCCTCCATGACCGTTATAATTGGCAACTTCAATAAGTTTTGAAGGATCATAACCTGAAACGGTGAAGAAAAACTCCGTACCGTCATTTCCTGTAAATGGATCTGGTAAATCATAAAGCAGTGGGTGATTATGAGCCGAATGATAGATAGGATTATTGCTACTCACATAATCACCATTTCCAATAGCTCCTTCAAACCAGCCCCACTGTGGTGTTACCACATTATAAGGGCTTGGACCCACCTCACTAAAGAGCAATGAAGACGAACTCCATTCGGTGATCAACATATTTCCTTTTGACAAAAATTGGGCAATCTTCTCTTCCACCCCTTCAAGCGGAGCTGAGGAATGATGGGTCATAATCAGGACATCGTAATCCAGAAGATTATCACCTAGGATATCCCCATCAAAGATTTGTGAAACATAATATCCATAAGACTCTAACAGTGCCGCTAAAGTAGGAAAATAACTTCCATAAAGTGCAATGCTTAGTGAATCAGGAATCGTTGTGTGAAAATCATCTAAAATCGAGAATTGCTTCACCTCACCAGTCAACGTCATAGTTGAAGCAGTTTCCAGAAGATGAATCTCATTGATGTTGACAGCATGACGATTAACATGAGCTAATTCAAGTGTAACCTCTAGCACACTTCCCCCAGCGCTGTTGTCAATCGTGATTGTTTCAGTGGCTTGCTGCCCGGTATAGAGACTTACACCCACACTATCGGGAGAGGTATTCATAACAGGAGGATCTATAGCATTTCCAACAAGTGTAATTTGAAGACTTGACTGATCGGGATCATTGCTTTCAATAAATAGATGAGTGATTAAACTATCCTCCAAAGCAGGAGAATAAGTCACAGCTATTTCAATTTCCTCCTCTGGTGCTAATTCAAAGTCAGCAATATCAACATCAATAAATGCATTTGCATTGACAATATCGGAGACAAACAGCGTATCTGTTCCTTCATTGGATACTGTAAATGTTTTAGTAGTTATACTGCCCGTAAACCTGGTACCAAAATCTATAGTTTCTGTCGAAACAACAATATCAGGCGCTCCTGTTACTGTCAGACTCACCGGAACAATAATATCACTACTTGCCGGGTCATTGCTTTGGACCAAAAGGTCCTTTTCATATAGCCCACCATATAATCCGGTAGCATTAAAAGTCAAATCAAGATCTTCGGTCTCACCTGCCTGGATGGATCCTTCATATTTATTTAAAGACAGCCAGTTATCTCCTTCATTGATCACATCAAGGAATTGATTCATAATAACCAAAGCCGTAGAGTCATCGATATAAAGACCACTACTACCAGCATATAGCAAATAATATAAACGATCTATTCCCTCCAGATCATTTACCTGATGATAATCATCATTGGTGTTGGTACTGATCTCATGATTAACAATATCATTATCCTCAACAATGATCAGGTGATTTACCGAGGGGTCCCATGCGTCATAAACCCGTTTTACAAACCCCAGAAACTTTCGCCCACCCTTACTTACCTGTAGAACAGACTCATCCAAGCTTCCTCCGCCATCTGCCCCGAGATTGCCATTGATAGTAAAGAAATCAATCTCGCTGGTTTCGGCGGCCAGCACAAACAGACCAGGATATTTAGCAGTAAAATAATCCTTATTGGCCAGGTATGGTGAACTTTGAAGGGAGCCATTTGTATACTCGATACTACCTCCAAAATTGGTACTCAGGTAATTGCCACCATCATACATATCATTTCCTCCATCGCTAATACCTGTACCGGTCTCCCCTCCTGAGAAGTTGTATCGGGATGGTATCAGGCTTGTGATTTCCCAAAAACCAGAATCCAAAGAAGCCCTAACATCCTCCAGATCTACAGAAGACCCTGAGATTGTAGAAGATGACTTTCGTTCCCAATCCGGAGAATAAGTTTTCTTTTCCATCAAGATTGGTTCAACTTTTGGCACCTCAACTAACTCTTTCGGACCTACAAAAGCCTGATGATGAAGGATTCCTGACCCAAATGTTTCCTTCTCAAGCAGCATAATTGAATAATTGAGCACACTGCCGCCCAAAGTATTGTCTATGGTTAGAGATTGAATAGTCGAGTCATTGGAAAATACTGCAGCCGAAACACTATCAGGTGTTATTGAAATAACAGGTGGAGCCACGCCCTGACCGATTAGATTAACATATAATGAGTCATCGTCAGGATCATTACTGATAATTAATAAATGTGTATCATACGATATTGGATCAGTAGGATGGAAAAACACATTCACACCTTCAGATTCCCCAGGTAAGATATAAAGCGAATCATAGCCTGTACTGAAGTCAGGATTCTGTGGAATAAAAGTGAGGAAAAGGCTGTCTGTCCCATCATTCACAATTTCCAGCATCAGACTATCACCATATCCTACATAGGTATCACTAAAAATAAGTGTATCCTGAACAATCAAAATATTGGGAGCGCCAATTACATCCAGATGCACAGGGACATTAAACACAGATTGTGCGGGGTCATTACTTGCAATAGATATTGTAGCGTCATATCCCCCGGCATACTGACCTGAAGCATCAAAACTCACAATCAACTCAGAACTAGATCCTGCCGGAATGGTGTCTGAAGTATTTTCGAGTGAAAGCCATTGAAGGTTTTTGCCAGTGTTTGCCACTGTATTTGCTATAAGCCTGGCAGCAGCATCATTATAGTCAAAATAGTCGAAGCCAATATAGGTGATTTGTCCCTGGCCATATGGCTTCGTCCCTACTACTACTTCTCCGGCATAGGTTACCAGGGCTTCAGATGAAGCGTCCGGCATATTAACCATAAACGTAGCGTTTAGTGCGCCAATCGTCTCAGGAATGCCTTCAGTAATAAAATGATCCTGATTTTCAACATATAGGGTTCCGGAAGAAAATGCGCCTAAAACATTAATAGACATCAATCCACTGGAATTTAAGATCCTTTCACCTCCAGGATCTGCACCGCAAAGAATAATACTGCCTCCCCGGTTTAGAAATTCACCAAGTACACCGGCCCATTGAACACCCAGATTATTAAAATATGATGCGGATCCACCCTCCTGCTCTGGAATCAGAAATATGTCAGAAACATCCAGCAGACTATCCAATTCCACTGGATCTGTGGTATTGGTAGAAACGATATTAAAATCTGTAAAATACTGGGCTATGGCATTTAAAGTATTTGGATATTCCCTGGACAAGTCAGCATAGGTTGTCAGGGCAAGAATATTTTTTCTTCCTCCAAGACTATTGATCACATCCATTGGTATAGGAGCTACCCTGGCCAGACCCTGATCACCCTCAATATAACTTTCTTCTAATCCCATACTGGCAGAATGTTTCACATAAAGCGAAGACTCTTCAAGCTCCAGACTAAAATCAGCCTCCCATATCAGGTCGCTACCTCCTGCGCTGTTGTCAATGGTTATGTATTGAGTAGAAGTACTTCCTGAGAACAACTCTTCGTTTAGGGAATCCGGCTCAACAACCATGACCGGAGGATCAATTGCATGACCTGTAAGGACTACGTAAACAGAATCATTATTGGAGTCATTGGAGACAACAAGCAGGTCAGATTGCACTATGCCTGCCACATCAGGATCAAAGAAAATCTTTAACTCATAATACTCTTGCGCCGGTATAGATATTTCACTTTCGGCAGAAATGAATTCTTCATCAGCAAAAAACAAATTGATCTCTAACACATCTGTGCCCTCGTTTACAATGGACAGATACAAACTATCCTGATGGCCGGTATAAGTATATCCGAAATCGAGGGAATCAGTTTCCACATTGATCATCGGGACACCAGTCACATCCATCAAGACGGGAATGATGATCTCTGGATTGAGTGGATCATTGTTTGAAATGATAATATCAGCCTGGTAGAGCCCTCCAAAAAGACCACTGGCGTTCAATTCCGCATCGAAAGTTTGGGTCTCTCCCACGTCAAGTGTATCCCCTAATATTTCAAGACTGAGCCATCCATTCATCCCTCCACCATACGATACCGCATTGGCAATAATCCGGGCAGCATCGTCATCATAATTGAAGTAGTCATAACCCAGATAGGTAATAAAGCCTCTACCCACCTCTTTATAGGCCACAGCAGCATATCCATTGTAGGTAACCAACTGCTCAGATTCATCATGGATGGTCATTCCAAATGTTGCATTTTGCCCAAGAATAAATCCGGGTAAACCAGCCATTATTCTATGTAATGTATCCTCAACAGTCATAACATTTGTGTTAAGGTTATTTCCCTGCGACATGGACATCAAGCCGCTACTATTGAGAATCTCAAACGCCCCATAGCCCGATCCACACATGATAATAGCACCACCTCTTGAAACGAAATCTTCCAAAACCAATGCACAGGAAGTGCCCATATTCTGAAAAAAAGAAACACTACCACTCTCCTGCTCAGGGATCAGAAAAACATCCTTATCAACCAACAGGTTTGAAAGCCCTGTTGGATTGATCATACTGGTTGTATCAACTGAGTAGTTGGTGTAATATTGAGATATCGCATTTAGGGTATTTGGATATTCTCTGGAAAAATCCGCATAGCCAATCCAAGCTAAAATTTCAGTTGATCCATCTAAACTGTTTATTGTGGCAATATCCAGTGGTCCTATCTTGCCCATCCCCTGATTGGCAGAAGAATTGTCAGGTTGATATTGTATTAAATGCTTATTCGAGCCATACAAGGCAGTTTCTTCCAGCTTATACTCAATTTCTGCCCTCCAAATCAATGGATTTCCGCCGTCAGAATTCCCAATAGTAATAGATTGAGAGATGCTATCACCCGTAAAAAGGTCAACACCTATTGAATCAGGCAAGACCGAAATCACTGGGGGTTCCAACCCTGCACCCAAAAGCCTGATCCTGACAGAATCTTTATTGTCATCATTGGTTACTACCAGCAATTCTCTGCTATAATCACCGGACGTCTCTGGTTGGAAGAAAATATCCAGTGATACACTTTTAAGCGGTGCCAGACTAAAAGAGGTCGAATCAGCTGAAAAGATATCATCTTCGAAAACCAGTTGAACATTTAATTCATCAGTACCCGCGTTTTCAATTTCCAGGGTCTCCACATCCGCACCTCCAATAAATGTATCCTGGAACATCAGCGTATCCTGATCAAGGTTTACAATGGGTACTCCATTAACAGTAAGTTCCACAGAGACGGAGTCCATGGTGTTAGCAGGATCGTTACCATGTATAAAAATATTCGCCTGGTAATCCCCACCAAACAGATTGGATGCATTGAGTTGAAATGGAATATCCACGGATTCACCAGGAGGTACTTCACCTGATTCAATTTCTGCAGTGAGCCATTTGTAGAAACTACTTTCATCAGCAGCAAGGGAAGTTAGGTTTGGTGCTGCGAAAGAATAAACTGTCTCCCAGGTGTCAGGGTTCAGCGCTCTAATCTGACCTGTACCTACATCTGCAACAAATAATAAATTTAGCTCATTGGAATATCCTAATCCATAGATGGTTCCAAATCCAGAAGACTGGCTAATCAGAGTCGACGTCTCAGGATTTATTTCATAGATCACATTGAAATCAGCAACAAAAACCGTATTTCGGGTCCCCCCATAGCTGATTCCTCCTCCAAAAGGCAGCCCCAGGTCAATGACTTCTGTAACAATTGCTGCATCAAAATCGATCTTATAAATAACACCCAGGGAGTAGTTTGTTGCATACAGATTTTGACCGGAATGGCCAAGTCCATCAACATTTCCAAGACCTGAAATACTGATTGAATCCAATACAGTTCCATCTTCCGGATCCAATCGGAAGATTCTGGAGGTACCAAAAGTACTGATTTGATACAGGTAATCTCCATCATA
>JAHCMM010000299.1 GCA_019192515.1 Cyclobacteriaceae bacterium SS2 | reverse complement strand
CACTTTTGTTGTTGACCTTCTTTGATAAGGCTTTTTCCGATTGTTGTTTCATCACTTCAATAATCCGTCGGTTCACTGCTTCGTAAAGAAAAAACACTTCCTTCAGGCTGGCATTTTGATACTGATTGGCGGCCACAAGATCATCCTGCTGATAGTTGTCATATTCAAATGGTTCAGGCTTGAACTGGGCTTCGGTAAACCGCTTGAGGTTGTTGATGCCGGAGTCCGCCAAATGACCAAGGATCTCAATCTTGCTCCACTTTCCGGGAGCAGGTTTTTTGCGAAGCTCCTCCTCTGATATAGATGTCAGGTAGGTACTGAGCTTGGAGATGACGTCTTCCAGTCGTTTGGTTTGAGTGATCATGATAGAATAAATCTAATCATTTATAACCCCATTTCCCTGACGACCTCTTCATATTTAGTGGATAATTTTTCCAGTACCTGCGGTGACCCTGCAGCCAGATCATTGAGTTCTGATGGATCCTCTTTCACATTATACAATTGCCAGTCTTCACCATTCATGCGAACGATTTTGTGATCACCGGACCTGAACATTCTGAACCTGTCCAGTCCTGACATGAAGTATTCCGGTTCCTCACGCTGCTCTCCCTTGAAAATTGGCAGGAGCGATTTGCCGTGGAGCGGGATCGCTGGAAATCCATTGATGGTTTCCGGATAGTCTGTTTCCAGCACATCCAGAAATGTAGGTGCAAGATCAACAATGTGCCCTGGCTGATCGGTAATGGTGTTGGGTTGGATCACTTCTGGCCAGTAGGCGATGAATGGTGTCCTGCTTCCTCCTTCGAAGCCGGCCTGTTTGTATTGACGAAAAGGTGTATTGCCCAGATTGGCCCAGGTAGATCGTAAGCTCCAGTATGAGTTGGCTGGTCCTGGTTGCACATCTTCGACCTTATTGGCATAGAATGGGCAGGAGCCATTGTCAACGAGAAACATGATCAGCGTATTCTCCAATTGGCCTTTGTTTCTTAAATGATCGAGCACCCTGCCGATATTTTGATCCATCCGGTCTATCATGGCAGCAAACACCGCCATCTCCAGGTCTAATGAATCCTTTTGCGCATCCGTCAGTGATTCCCAGGGATAATAGTCCGTGTAAGCGGGTTTCAGTGGTCCCCGGAATTTGTTGAGGTTGCCTTCTGCGGGGCTTAACTGTGTTTTATCTGAGATGATCCCCATGGATTTCATCCTTTCATATCTTTCCTCTCTCAATACATCCCATCCTTTCATGTATTTGCCCCGGTATTTGGCGATATCCTCTGGTCTGGCCTGGAGTGGATAGTGTGCCGCATGATAGGGGAGATATAAAAAGAATGGATCTCCAGGGTTAGGGTTTGCATCAAACCACTTGAGTGCATAGTCTGTGATGAAGTCCGTCTTGTGCATGGGTGCCTGCTGGTATTCGATCTCAGAAGCTGGGATTTGCTTCCCCTCCAGGTAGAAAGGACGCTCAAATTCTCCAGAAGGAGGCAGAAAGTACTCTGTGGTGGCCCAGAAATAGAANGAATGCTCAAAAACGTTTTCGGCTTTGCAGTAATCCGGTACCCACTTGTCAAAATGTTCTTTACCACTCATGACCGTATAATAACCCGCTTGTTTGGTCAGGTGCCCCAGGTGAACAGCACCCTCACCACCATTATACAATCCGGTAAGCATGGAAGACCTCGTGGGGTTGCATTTGGCCATGTTGTAAAAGGTCTGGAATCTTAGACCATTTTGAGCAAGGAAATCGATGTTAGGTGTTTCAATCTCACCTCCATATGACGCGATATCCGAAAATCCGATGTCATCACCCATAATCAAGAGAATATTGGGTCGTGGCGTTTTCTCCTGAGGTGCCGTGCAGCTTGTGATCAGGAAAAGAATAACTGGAGTTAGAAAGACAATTTTCATGGGGTGCTTTTTAAGTAAACTTAGTCGGATTATCCTGGATATACCAATGGTCGCCTGCCATGTGTTTTGTCCTTCTGTACCATTGCTCATCAGAAGGTATTGATTTAAGTGATTCACCATCAACATTTGAAACTCCTGATGACTTGCTGTTGTAAACAAATTCATCCAGGTAGACCCCGTATGATTTGTTGTGACCATCATTGGCACTCCAGGTGCCCAGTGTAGCAACCAGACGATCTACTTTAAGGTCATTGAAGCTGGTTTCATTCCCGTGTTTATAAAGATCCGAAGCAATGTTTAAGGAAGCAGAATGCCATCCTTTATTTTCATTACCAAGGTCTATTACGATATGGGGGTCGGAGTTATATCCATCGGTATGAAACCATGCTTTACCCAGACAATACATGATATTGAGCTGCTTGGTTGTGCCGGAATAACCTTCCACCAGCACATATGCACCACAGAGGGCATTTCGGTTGCTTTTAGCCAGGTCTACCTGGTATCTAAAATTAATCTGGGGAGCGTCCCCTGGAAAGACACTCACCGCCTGGTAAACCCGGTTCAAGTTTTGAGGCCATCGATCCTGCCCTGGTTTGTTGTATCCCCTGATCCTGGTGAAGAGATATAAAGCATGATCCCTGGTGTTGGGTATTTCGGTTACTTCAGCAATGTTGCTTGGATTTTCATCTTCCTGGTAAATCCACCTTTTGCCCCATCCTTTCAGCTCTTCTTCAAAGCTGCCGTTGACAAACTGACCGCCAGCCGGGAGCTCCCATTTTTCCTTTAGCTCTAATGAGTAAACCTCCTGGTCAAGTCTTGGGAAAACGCCGGGGTATTTATATTCTTCCAGTGTGATGGATTTAAAAGTGATGTCAGCTTCTTTTCCTTTTACTTCCACAATGGCGATGCCCTGGCTCAGTCCGCCATTATAGTCCTCTTCACCAAATGCTCTTGGCCGATAACCCGCTGCCGGAAGGTTGATGAATTTAATGCCATCGATTTCTACTGCGGTTTTGAAGGAAGACTTAATGGGAATGTGTACATGCCCGCTGAGCACGTATTTGACATTTCCGTATTTCTTCAGGACCCGAAGGACTTCCTTTTTGGTGCCTACATCCTCCGTGTAGCTGATCATGGGATTGATGCCAATGGGGTGAATGGGTACGTGCTGAAAGAACATGGTAGGCCTGTCCCGATGTTTTTCAAGGTCCTTTTCAAGCCAGTCGAAATAGTGTGGATGTGTCTCAAAAAAATGTGCCCTGAGAGGATCCGGCCAAACAACAAAATGCCACTGACCAAGGTTGAAGGAGTAAAGCAGTTTTTCTAAACCGTTTACAGCTTTCTGGGCAGCGAAGTAATTGCTAAAGCCATCCATATTATATCCGGGTCCCAGAGCAACCCGATAGGTAGTCTCGTGATTTCCAATGGAATAGAGTAGCGGACCATTGACTTTCTTCAGGAACTTATTCATTTGAACAAAATCCTCTTCTTTGCCCTGCCCATCCGTGATGTCTCCGATAACCATTGTGAATTTCGGATCACAGTTGATCTTCTTGGCCAGGTCCACGCTTTCTTCCAGGAAGGCATTATGTACCCGCATGCGAGTCATAAGTATATCGGGGTCCACATACGGGTCACCACCTTGTGGATCGGCCATGGCCACGAAGTTGAAGTCATCGCCACTCACTTTGATCCCCACATCTGCCGGGTCAATCTCCCCGATCTCATGATAGTAGAGCAAGTTAGCAGTCCAGTTGATATCTCCCGTTTTGCCCGTGACCTCTGGCTGATTGAGGAGGTCTTCTGCGTTGAATTTAATACCGGATCCTGCATTGAAAGAGGTTGCTGCGGAGATATCGCTCATCCAAATGGTGATGACGTCCTGGTTGCCATTATTGGGGATCAGGTAATAGGTGTTTCTATCCTCATTGTATTTGTCACTGCTTTCAAAGTGTGTGCTTTTGGATCGGGCTATTTTCCCTTTGGACACTTTGATCTTCCCAGCCAGGTTTTTATCTATCTGACCTTCTCCCGAAAAGGCTATGCGTAAGGCCACAAGTCCCTCATAATTCTTAGCTTCTTCAAATGAAGATGGATATGGATACTTGTAGGAGGGATAAGGTGAGGATTGCGATGCATGACTAAGTCCCGGGATCATTGACAGGGCTGAGGTGCTCATTCCAACGCGCTTGATAAATTTCCTTCTTTGCATGTCTTTGGTTTTAAGGATTCCAAACTTATCAAAATCTCAAGGCTTGGGTATCATTTAGCCTCCTGACTAATACACGGTCAAAGGTTTTTTAACAAAAGAAGTATGTGTAAAAAAATAAAGAATCATTATATTACTTACAACTACATTTAAAGCCATGAAGATTTTACTAATCCTGACGGTACTTGTCCTATCCATTTGGGTGGATGCGCCTAGTTACAAGGTAAAGAAGGGTGTTATATATAAAGACAAGGTAGAAGTAGGAACAGTGAGCGGGGATGCCAGTTTGACAAAGTTCGTGGATCTTACTTTTAGAGATAAGGGAGGGAATGTGGTCCTGACTGTTCAGCAAAGTAAATTCAGTACTGGTTACCCGCAACATGAAGAGTTTGTATGGAATGAGCTAGACTTTAAAGCTTTGAACATACAATGCATCCTTTTGTGTAAAGTATCCTATATAAATGAAGAGAAAGTGATTAAACATGAGTTTGAGAGTCGAGGTGTAGAGATTTTTTCAGACGGTTTCCACCGTAAAAATGTGGAGGAGTTACTACTGGTCGATGATTACACAGATCAGTTAAGGGAGGATACTTTGAAATATTGGAATGAGCGGGCTTTCTATCAGGAGTCACTTGAAAGCCCNTTGGTCAAAAGAGATTATAGCTCACTGGTTTCATTTAAACCAATTCCGCGTGAGGAGGGCATGTATTACATTAATCAGGGTGCTAATCTAAAATCTGAACCTTATGAAATTGGTCGACTTGCTATCGTACACACAGTGAATATAATGGAGAATAAGACAGAGATTGTGATCATGAAGCGACTGGAGGAGCCTGTTATCAGGGATGGGGTGCGGACAGAGTTTGTTGAAGCCGGGTATTTGAGACACGGTCAGTTTCCCAAGCTCTTTACTTACCAGGATGGCAAAGAGCACAGTATTGGGACGCAGATGAGTGAGTTACTTGAGGGCGTTTACACCAAAGCAGTGAAGTATATGATGTTGCACAAATACCTGTAGCTATTCAGAAGCCTGATTCAAAAACTGGTCGAAAGGATACAGGGCTTTGAAAGCTCCGGCACAGTGTATCAGGAAATCATCAGACAGCACTCGCTTGTCATCACATCGATGAACGGCCAGAAAACTCTTTTGTTTGAGTAGCTCTATTTCGGGATGGTCTTTGGGGTAATCCCTGGGAGCCGTCTTGAGTTTTTCGCCCTCCATCACAAAGTACTTCTTAAAATTGGGATCGACCAGGATCTTCTTCAGTGAGGCTGCGTTGTAATGGATCTCTTGTCGAATCGCTTTGAGCCAGGTGCCCTCCGGGAGATAAGCCCCACCTGCCAGCATTGATCCTCCTGGCTCAAGATGGATGTAGTAACCGGCACGTGTATGGATCTCTGACTTTTTTGGTGCTGAGGATACATGGGCTCCAAAATGAGTTTTGTAGGGAGATTTATCCTTTGAAAACCTCACATCTCTGTGTATCCTGAAAATGGTATCCTTCGCAGTGAAGTGAGCGATAGTTTTATCGAATTTAGCTATCTCAATGATCAGTGCATCGATGAAATCAGTGAATTCCTTTTTGGCCGACTCGTATTCTTTTTTGTGATCTTTAAACCAGTCCCGATCATTATTTTTCTTTAGTGATTTTAAGAATTGAAAGGTGGGTTGAGTGATCTTTTGCATGATAATATTGACTATTTTTTCTTGCTTGATTTTGCTTTCGGATTAAATTCCAGACATTCTCTGACCCAGAGCTCAAGGTCTTCATCATTGTCATATCCTGTTGATTCAATAAATAAATAACCGGTCATAGGTCTTCCTCCGTGAATCATTTGCTCAGCTCCATCATGCTTTACCAAATCATCAATTTTATCAGGATCAACACGAGCCATGATACCACCTTTGTAAGTGCCAATACACATTTTGTTATCTACCATGAAGCAATCTCCACCAAACATCTTTTTTTCTGTCCAGATGGCTTTTTCGTCTTTAAGTACTTTTCTTATGCGCTCAAGCAGGTAGGGATCAGTTGCCATTATTTTAAGGTTTGAGTGAAAGTTAAAACCATATTAGCGAGTGGTTCCCAATATTCCATATCCTTTTGATCAATCATTAACCACCCTTTGAGAGGAGGTTTGGTTTTGAAAGGACTTAGCGGTTCCTGGTCTTTTAGTCCCCATTTAGCTGGATCAAAATTAGGACCCAGCCGAAATCCCATTTTCCCTTTATGCAAAAAAGCGAAAACTTTCTTGTTGTATTTCAACCCCGGTGAACTCATCATATTACCACGTTCAACTCCCTGTTTCGAGGTAAGCGTGGTGCAAATGAATTCAAAGTGTTCTTCGGCTGTTTTCATAGATATACTTTTACAAGATAACGAATACGTTTATCGATGCCGGACAATTTTATGGATCAGTTTAAGATTTTTTTCAAATCAAGTTTTACTCGTTTATCCCAAAAAAAATGCAACTCATATAAATTTCGTTCAGCCCACAAGCACTTTCGAAACACCAAATAATATTTGGTCGTATATCAATCGCCCACATAACCCATGGGCTAATGATTTATGAGATCAATATTCAAAATGATTTTTGCTATCACAGTGATGGCAGGACTAATTGCATGTAATGAAGATGAAGATGGTCAACTATCTCCCGTGGTAGCACAGTTTCAAGGAGATGTTTCCATTGCTGAAAATTCTGGTGCTAATAAAATTGCCCTGGTTTTCAACAAGGCGGCGGTTCAGAATGGACAGGCACTTATTGAAGTCTCCTCTGATTTTGAGGAAGCATTTTACTTAGATACAGAAGTAGTAGATGGAAAGATCACGCTTGAGATAGAGGAAGGTGATACTGCTGCATTTATAGTTGTTACTCCTGTAGATGATATGAAGCTCGAGGATAGTAAAACACTGACACTATCAATAAATGAACTAAGTGAAGGTTTTTTAATGGGTCAGGTAAAAGACATTGAAATTACTATTCTGGATGATGAGGCACCTGCCAGGATAAGCTTTAGTGAAGGATTGGTTGAAATCAAAGAAAACTCTACCGGTG
This sequence comes from Cyclobacteriaceae bacterium SS2, assembly GCA_019192515.1. GTDB lineage: Bacteria > Bacteroidota > Bacteroidia > Cytophagales > Cyclobacteriaceae > UBA7330. The sequence continues at coordinate 45,857 of JAHCMM010000299.1, read as the reverse complement.
GACGAGTGATCCTTCTTACTATGCCGACACCAGCACCTGCTCCCGGTAAAGTCACTATCGAATTTGATCAATCTATTGAAAATCTTGTAGCCAGTGATCTGACTTTTACAGATGGAATAGCTGAAATAGATATCCCTTTTGGGGCAAGACAAGTTACATTCTTTGTAGGTGGAGTGGATAATACACTTTTACAAGGACATAAGAGTGTGGGGCTCACAATTACCAAGGTAGAAGGAGCATTGCAGATAGGTGATTTGAATACAATGAACCTAAAGGTACTAGATGATGAATTGATTGGTAAGCCAAAATCTTATGAAACCGCTGGAGGAGGCTGGTTCTATTCCAAAGTGTATGAATATGATGAGAAAGGACGGGTAGAGAAAATTCACTGGGAGCAAAGAACACCTGGCACATCACGAGGCACTCAAACAATCACATATGATGAGCAGGGAAATCTTTTGAGGATTACTGATTACGAAAATAGTTATGAAGTATTCACATATGAGAATGGAAGGATTGTGAAATCAGAAAACATTAAAAATGATGTAGTTAAATCGTACAACTTATATGATTATGATGAAGCAGGAAACCTTGGTGGTATGGCTAGTTTTTATCTTCAACCAAATGGGGTATACCTCAAAAGCCTGGTGTTTATTTATCTAAACTACTCAGATGGAAATATTTATAAAAAGCTTGTCTACTCTGTAGGAGAGGCAAACGGAGAGGAGGAATTAACTCTGATTTCTACTGAAACATTTAGAAGCTATCATAACAAAGCCAACCCATTCCCGGCATTTAATGTGATTCCAACAATTGTTTCACAGAGTAAACTGCCTGGTGGATACCTTTTCGAGGATAGTGAAAAAATATATCACTATGATTTCACCTATGTCTTCAATTTGGACGGAATGCCTACAAGTAGAAGGGTAACCGGATCCTCAAATGAAGTAACATACTATTATTACTATTAATCCAGACAAATGATATGAGAAAGCCTATGATCAAATGATCGTAGGCTTTATTTCTTTAATTTGAGTTGGTAGAGGTCATTTCTTTTATCCTTCAGGTTTTGCACACTTCCAAACTGGTTCAGTTCTCTCAATAAGTCAATATCTACATCGGCAATAAGCATCATCTCGGTATTGGGTGTTGCTTCAGCCTTGATGCCATTAGAAGGGAAGGCAAAATCACAAGGAGTGAATACCATTGATTGGGCAAACTGCATGTCCATGTTGTGTACCTTGGGAAGGTTACCTACACTACCAGCAATAGCTACATAGCACTCATTTTCGATCGCACGTGCCTGGGCGCAAAGTCTCACCCTTGAATATCCATTCTGAGTATCGGTCAGGAAAGGAACAAAAAGGATGTCCATTCCCTCCTCAGAGAGAATCCTGCCCAGTTCAGGGAACTCAACATCGTAGCAGATCAGTATCCCTATCCTACCACAATCTGTGTCAAATACCTTGATTTGAGATCCACCTTCCATACCCCAAACTTTAGCCTCATCAGGGGTTACATGTAGCTTTTCATACCGGTCAATTGTCCCATCGCGATGACATAGATAACCAGCGTTATATAACCGGCCATCTATCACCTCAGGCATACTGCCGGTGATGATATTGATGTTATAGGATATGGCTAACTCACCAAGTTTTTGTGTGATAACCTCGGTGTATTTGGCCAGTTCCCGAATGGCTTCCGGCTCTGATAAATGGTTATTTTCAGCCATCAGGGGCGCATTGAAAAATTCAGGAAATACGGCAAAGTCAGAACGATACCTGGAGATGGTATCAATAAAGTATTCTACCTGCTGCATGAGGTCAGACAGGTCCTTATAAGGCCGCATCTGCCATTGGATCAGACCAAGACGGACAACCGTCTTTGTTTTTGTGGTTGTTAGTTCTTCCGGGTTTTTTTCATGGTAAATATTGGACCATTCCAGCAATACTGCATAATCCTTACTGGCTTTGTCTCCCTCCAGGTAATTTTTGAGTATGATCTTTGGATGAAAATCATTTGACATCTGAAAATCCAGCACAGGGTCCTGGATCTCTTTATGTTTTACCTTCTCGATATACTGCTTGGGTGTAAGTTCCTTAGCGTATTTATGGTAGTTGGGGATTCTCCCTCCAAAGGCAACACCCTTCAGGTTGAGATTCTCACAAAGCTCTTTTCGATAATCGTACAATCTTCTACCAAGCCGTAATCCTCTGTATTCAGGAAGGATGAAAATATCAATGCCATAAAGCATGTCACCATCAGGCTTATGGGTTGTGAACTTGTAGTTGCCCGTCACCTCTTTGTAAGTGTGCTGATGGTTGAATTTTTCATAATCGACGATTATTGCCAGGGCACAACCGGCAATCTGATCGTTGACTTTTACCGCAACCTGACCCTCAGGAAACTTCTTGATTAGTTGCTTGATTTCAGCTTCCTTCCAGTGCGGGTTTTGCATGTTAGGATAGGCAATGATCATAGCTTCCTTTAAGTGATGATAGTCCTCTTCCGTAAGGTACGTAAGGGTAACATTCTCAATTTCTTTCATATGTTATAATAACATTTTTAGCTGTCACATGGAATCAGGATGAGATCTAAACTGGTGTCAAAATGGTTTTCTATGACTTACGTTCTTACACCATACTCATTTCATCCTGCAAAATTCCTCATAATTCTATTATGAACAATTAACTCAGTCAGCAAAATGTTTTGAAAGCAGACCTTAATGTCTGTTAAGAATGGTCCGATATTTAGATAGAGATGAGCTCGTTGTAATAGTTAAATACCTGAATCAAATCATCTTCTTTATTGATGTTCAGTCCTTTGTCATCAATATAATATTTGATTTCTTCCCGCTTATCATCCATAAGTTTATAAAGATCTCTCTTTCGGGTTTTGAACTCATCAGGCTGCAATCCTTCTTTCTGAACATAGAGGTCGTCGTTCTTCATATACTTGTCATTGGTGGCCCCAATGATACCTTTGGATTCCATTCCCATCAGGATTTTGCAGTAGTATCTTTTGAGTAAGCGAATTGGTCCATCACTTAATAACTGATAGATATCCTTGCTATGGTTTGAATAGAGGTATACGAATACATCATCTCCAATTTCAAATTTCTTGAGGTCGGTATAGGTCGAGATCAGATATTCCTTATTTCGTTCTTTATAAGTCAGACTGTTTTCGAAAACATTGTAGTTAAGCAGGTCTACATTGATCTCTACGTCATTTTCCAGGTAGAGCATTCCAGGTTTCCAGGTTTCATTAAAATACGGATTTCCATCAATGGAATTACTGGTTTCTTTAGTGTTCATTAAGGTACCAAAGAAGCCCGTTCTGCCATTTTGTTGTTGTGCACTCCCGATAATGTTTTGAGACTGTCCGGATGCCCAATAAGTAATAGAAAGTAGATAGATAAACGTAAAAGTTCGCATAGATGCTAGCTTGAGTTACTCGAATAAATTTGGCAATAATGGTTAGTTACAATATTACTACAACAATTTATGATGGAGAAACCATTATAAATGGAAATGAATTTATTCCTTAAATAGTTACTTTTTTCGCCTAAACCGGGTTCCGAATCCCAGAATTAAACCGATTGCCACTCCTAAAGCAACCCAGGTAGCCAGATTATCAGTCGCAACGCCTATGGCTACACCCACACCGGTGCCAACAGCAACCCCCAGGCCGATATTCTTAGAGCTGTTCAAGGTTTTTATTTGAAGAAAGTCACCGCGCAAATTACAATAGCGATGGCAGTCAATAGCGCAAGAGGTCCAAGAATGGGTATTGCTTTGAGTTGAGATTCGTCTCCTTTTTTGGCCTTTTTAGCTTTTGAGCTAATGATACCAATAAGAGCACCCAGGACGAGGAAAAGTGTGAGCTTAGTAATGAGGACCGGTGATGACCCCAGGATTGACCAGTAGGGAGTCATTAGATAGCCTCCGGAAATAAATAACAATCCCAGACCAATATGTCCCATTGTGCTGATGGAGAATGCATTCAACATAAAGCTTTTGCCAGCAGCCGGTTCCATTTTTGCAGAAATCCTGCCCAAAAAGAAGAAAGCAAAGCTGGTACCAAGCCCCATGGCTAATCCGATAAAATGAAGAATGAGCATAAATTCTCTCATGGCATAGTTATTTTATTGATCTTCGGCGAAGATAGGTCAATATTTCGATTTGAAAATGAAATGGGAATGTCGGAAGGAGGTTTACTTTACAATTAGTTCACTCATCTTCTGGTGAAACTGTGTGGTAGCCTTTTGGTGGAAATAGGGATAGAGTAAACGATCTCTGATAAATGAGGTGCCTTTGTACCGTGTTTTGTGTGTGATGATTGTCCTGTTCCCTTCAGCTTCCATCTGGATCCATTGAGAGCCTGCAGTTTTTCCTGTATTGAGATAGCATAACCTGATTAGCTTTTCCTCATCATTTACCTCATCCACTTCATGCGCTACAGCAATTTGAATTCCCTTGATGATATTCAGGTTGATAAGATACACCTGTCCTTTGGCGATTCCACCAAAATCCTCATCCGCATGATAAACATAGTGGTCTTTTTGCCTGGAGTAGACAAAGCCAAACCTGATCATCCTACTTTGCCACGCAATTGCAGGGTGGATGGTTTTATAGGCATCCCACACTACGTCTACCGTAGCATCAATAGTGTAGGATGCATCATGTTTTAGGTACTCATCTTCCTGGCCATTAAAGCAGACGGGTTGCAGGTCGCCTGGACCCTCAATTTTAGCATCCCGAAATAGCTTCTCTACGCTAGGGTAGATTACTTTTGAATAGTCAGGCTTACTCAATGAGATAGTCTATAGATCAGAGAAATCAAAATCGTCCAGGAACTTCGTGGTGAAGTTACCTGACTTGAACTTCTCATTGTCCATCAGTTTCAGATGGAAAGGAATGGTTGTTTTCAATCCCTCAATTACCATCTCTGAAAGGGCTCTCTTCATTCTCACAATCACTTCCTCTCTTGATTGAGCGGATACGATGAGCTTACCAATCATACTGTCGTAGTGAGGAGGGATCACATAGCCTGCATACACATGGCTATCCAGGCGCACTCCATGCCCACCAGGCATATGAAGATTGGTGATTCTACCCGGAGAAGGCCTGAATCCATTTGCCGGATCCTCGGCATTGATCCTACACTCCATAGAGTATAATTGAGGATAGTAGTTTCTTCCTGAGATCTCTACACCTGCAGCAACCTTGATCTGCTCTTTGATTAGATCGTAATCAGTTACTTCTTCAGTAATAGGGTGCTCAACCTGGATCCTGGTATTCATTTCCATGAAATAGAAATCACCATGTTTGTCAACAAGGAATTCTATGGTTCCGGCACCTTCATAGCCAATGGCTTCGGCACCTTTGATGGCAGCCTGACCCATTTTTTCTCTCAGCTCCTGAGATACAATTGGCGAAGGGGTTTCTTCAACCAGCTTCTGGTGTCTTCTCTGGATTGAGCAATCTCTTTCAGACAGGTGACAAGCTCTTCCTTTGCTATCGCCTATGATCTGGATCTCTATATGTCGGGGCTCCTCAACAAATTTTTCGAGGTATAGTCCATCATTACCAAAAGACGCAGCAGCTTCCTGTCTGGCGTCATCCCAGGCCTTTTTAAACTGACTCGGCTCGTGTACCAAGCGCATCCCTTTACCACCACCACCGGCGGTAGCTTTCAGGATCACAGGGTATCCAACCTCTTTAGCCAGTCCTAGCCCGTGATCGATGTCTTTCAATAGTCCATCGGATCCCGGAATTGTAGGGACACCGGCTTTTTTCATGGTGTCTTTGGCAGTGGCCTTGTCACCCATAGCATTGATCATATCGGCACTGGCACCGATAAACTTAATGCCATATTCCTCGCATACTTTAGAGAATTCGGCATTCTCTGAGAGAAAACCATATCCGGGATGGATCGCATCCGCATTGGTGATCTCAGCTGCCGAGATGATTTGGGGAATTTTTAGGTATGAAAGTTTACTTTGAGGAGGTCCAATACATACGGCTTCATCAGCAAATCGTACATGCAGACTGTCTCGATCGGCTGTGGAGTAAACAGCCACAGTCTTGATTCCCATTTCTTTACAAGTCCTGATGACTCGCAGCGCAATTTCTCCTCTGTTGGCAATCAGTATTTTATTAAACACAGACTAGGGGGTTAAGATGGATCGACTAAAAACAGTGGTTGGTCAAATTCTACTGGCTCAGCATCATCAACCAGGATCTTTATGATTTTTCCAGACACCTCGGATTCCACTTCATTAAACAATTTCATTGCTTCAATGATACAAACTGTATCTCCGGGTTTTACCACATCACCCACTTTTATAAATGGCGCTGTCTCAGGATTAGGTGACTTATAAAAGGTACCAATCATTGGAGACTTAATAGCAATGGCATTAGAATCGCTGCTTTCGGCTGCTTTCTTAGGAGCGGCTTCAGCGGGGCTTGGTAATGTTGGGGCTGGGGCAGGAGCAGCAGCTACCTGAGGCATGGCAACAGGTCCAGCGGCAATAACATTTTGGGATCTTTTCACCTTAAGTTTTACCTCTGAAGTTTCAATGTTAACTTCTTCCAGTCCTGACTCGGAGATGAAATCGATAAGTTCTTTAATTTCTTTTGCTTTCATGTGTTGAACGTCAATTTTTCATCGGACTCCTTCCACAACCTAACCGGAAGGAAAGGATGGTCCGGATCATTTGAATAATAATTGGAATCCTTCTAAGCCTCCAAAGCTAAGCACGGATGGTTAGATTTCGGACATTAAATGCAAATTGGTTTTGGGCTTCTTTAAATATAAGTAAAATTATTTTACTCGCTCTACGTAAGCCCCCGTAGTAGTATCAACTTTGATCACTTCATCCTGGTCGATAAACAAGGGTACCTGTACCTTGGCACCTGTCTCTACCTCGGCAGGTTTCAGCGTGTTAGTAGCAGTGTCACCCTTAAGGCCAGGTTCGGTATAGGTTACCGTTAAAACGACATGCTGAGGTAGTTCACATCCCAGGACACGTTCCTGCTCTGCATGAAACAGTATCTCAACATTTTGACCGTCTTTTAGAAATTGTGGTGCATTGATCAAAGCTTCTTGGATAGGGATCTGCTCAAAGGTATTGCTATCCATGAAGTGATATCCCAAGTCATCTTTGTATAGGAATTGATAGTCTCTTCGCTCTACCCTGGCTGTATTGACCTTGTGTCCCGCAGAAAAAGTATTGTCAATTACTTTTCCTGTAGTGAGGCTTTTAAGCTTTGTTCTCACAAAAGCCGGTCCCTTGCCAGGTTTCACATGTTGAAATTCAACGATAGCAAACAGGTCGTGGTTAAACTCGATAACCAGTCCATTTCTGAAATCAGCAGTAGTAGCCATTGGTGTTGATATTAATTAATTTGAATCGTAAGCCCATCTCACCCAGGAAGATCCCCAGGTAAACCCACCACCGAAAGCGGCGAGTATAAGATTGTCACCTTTTTTCAATTGAGATTCATAATCCCACAGGCAAAGCGGTAATGTGCCCGCAGTAGTATTACCATACCGCTCAATGTTCATCATCACTTTGTCTTCACCGATACCCATGCGGTTTGCTGTGGCATCGATGATCCGCTTGTTTGCCTGATGGGGCACCAGGAACCGAATGTCCTCCGCGGTAAGGTTGTTTCTTTCCATGATCTTAGCCGCTACATCAGCCATGTTGGTCACGGCAAACTTGAATACCGTAGACCCTTCCTGATAAGCAAAATGCTCTCTATTGGCAACAGTTTCTACAGTAGCCGGTTTCACACTTCCACCAGCTTTCATGTGAAGATATGGAGCACCTGATCCATCGGCTTTCAGGATTGAATCCATCACACCTACGTTATCATCTTTTGGAACAGGCTCTAATAATACAGCTCCGCCTCCATCACCAAAGATGATGCAGGTGGTTCGATCGGTATAGTCAATGATAGCAGACATCTTGTCTGCACCGATCACAATTACTTTTTTGTAAATTCCGGATTCGATGTACCGTGCGCCGGTATCCATTCCGAATAAAAATCCAGAGCAGGCCGCACTCAGGTCATAGCCAAACGCATTCTTAGCTCCGACTTTATCAGCGATAATGTTTGCTGTAGCCGGGAAAGGCATGTCGGGAGTGACAGTGGCACAAATGATTAGATCGATCTCCTCAGGATCTGTTCCGGTTTTCTCCAGAAGACCATTCACGGAGTTGATCCCGATCACCGAGGTGCCCTGGTTGTCTCCTTTAAGAATTCTACGTTCTTTGATCCCGGTTCGAGAGGTGATCCACTCGTCGGAAGTTTCAACCATGGTTTCTAACTCCTGATTCGTTAGAATATAATCAGGTACGTAACCATGTACACCAGTGATAGCTGCTCTGACCATGCTGAAGTATTCGGACCCTTAGGCCAGGACTTCTTTTTCCATCACCACTTTTCCTTTGTAGTAAAGCTTGCCTTCATGCCAAAATGCCCTGTGAGGTAGATGTGCTTCACCAGTGGTTTGGCAGATCACATAATTCCTTGGTGTGGCTTTGTAATGAGTCCTTCTTTTATCCCTTCTGGTTTTTGATTGTTTACGTTTAGGATGAGCCATTTTTTAACCTACTTTTATTTGTCTTTTAATTTCTTGAGTGCCTCCCATCTGGGATCCACTACTTCTTCTGTTTTTTCTTCTTCTGACACTTGTGATGAATAGATCAAATCGGGTGTCTCCTGACCTTCATACCGGGGATGAAGTTTTTTCATGGGGACCGCCAGGCTGATAAATTCATAGATCAGGCTGTCAACATATATACTTGGTGTGTCTTTTCTGATGATTGTATACTCTTCATGACTATCATCATCCACCTCACCAAACTTTATAATATAGTCTTCTTCTATATTCATCGGATGGCTATATTCATCAAGGCTTCTATCACATGTAAGCTCTACTTCCACATCAATGGAAAAATGAAGTGTCATCATTGTTTCCGATTTCTGTAATTGTAGCTTACAAATCCCTCTTCCTCTGGTGAGTACACTATTCTCCGTCATGGATAATAATGCATCGCCGATCGCAAATTCAAACTCATGAAGCTGATTGCTCAGGTTGAAAATATCGATCTGATACTCACGTCTTCCCTTGGTTAGCATAGCTTACCTCCGCTCAAAGAACCGCAAATTTAGGGAATATGTATGGATAAAAAAATAGAATAGTGTACTTTGATTTTTTGAGGCTTTGGTAATTGGAGTAAATCTTTCAGTAAGCAAAATCAAACAGATTACAAGACGTTATTAATGAATTAAATTAATGGTGTAAATTTAAATCCTGAACCTAAAATATGCTACCACTGCGGGTGGTGATCTAAATCCTTAACTAATAAAATGGTACCTGAAAATTTCTATCATATTTATAATAGAGGGAACAATCGGATACCATTTTTTTTCAAAAGAGATAATTACCTGTACTTTTTGCGGAAGGTAAGGACTCACTTACTATCTCATCTGGACATACTAGCATTTTGTCTAATGCCAAATCACTTCCATTTTTTAGTATTCTCCAAAGAGGATCTGATTCCTGAAGACTTTAGCAAAGATTTGAGAATAATGCTTAGCTCTTATACCAGAGGGATTAATGAACAAGAAGGCCGCGTTGGTTCTCTCCTTCAGCAGAACACAAAAGTGAAGCCAATGGATAGTCGTGATAGTCGTGCTACCACTCCAAGTGGTGGCACGACTGCTTTCGATTATCCGCTTACTTGTTTTCATTACATTCATCAAAATCCCATGAAAGCAGGATTGGTCCAGAGAATGGAAGATTATGAAATGAGTTCATTTAGAGACTATGTAGAAGAGAGGCAAGATTCCTTGTGTAACCAAAATCTAGCCAAGGAACTTTTAGATCTTCCTAATACACCCCGGGAATTCTTAAAGGAAAGCTATATGGTGCAGAGAATTTAGCAAAGTTCAAGCATATAATATTTCACTCCATTCGCCTCACAATAACATCCTTAGCCAGAAACAATGCATTCCTAAGGGATGTCTCATCGGCTACTCCTTTGCCGGCTAAAGAAAATGCAGTTCCATGGTCCGGTGAAGTTCTCACAATAGGTAATCCTGCTGTGTAGTTTACACCTTCAGTGAACGCAAATTGCTTAAAAGGTGTCAATCCCTGGTCGTGGTACATTGCCAGGATGCCATCGTATTTTCGGATATCCCCGGATCCAAAGAAACCATCAGCAGGGAATGGACCAAAAACCAGGTGGCCAGAATCCTTGAATGATTTGATCACCGGGAGTATGGTTTCAATTTCCTCATTTCCGAGCAGTCCGTTTTCTCCTGCATGTGGATTGAGTCCCATCACCGCCACTCTAGGCTTTTTAATACCGAAGTCTTTCTTCAGCGTATCCAGAAGGATCTGAAGTTTCTGGGTGAGTTTTTCCTTCGTCAGTGCTCCGGATACATCTTTCAACGCAATATGCCCTGTCACCACGCCCACACGCAGATGATCACTTACCATCAGCATAAGACTTTCATTTGCCTTGCTTTCCTGGGTGAGATACTCGGTGTGTCCGGGGAAATTAAAATCATCACTTTGCACGGTCTCTTTGCTGATAGGGCACGTGACGATACCCTGAATGGATCCTTCCTTAAGATCTTCTACTGCCTTTCTCAATGATTTCACAGCATATTGACCACTTTCAATGGTAGACTTTCCAGGCTGAACATTAATAGGATCGTGCTTCAAATCCACCAGATTGATCTTACGATTATGGATCTTATTGGCATGTTGGGTTAAGTGATAGTTGAAATGCTGTTTATTGAAATGCTTCCGGTAAAACGAAAAGATCCTGTTGTCAGCGTAAATTACCGGAGTGATATATTTGAGCACCCTGTTATCCTCCAGCGCCTTGATTATTACTTCCGGTCCGATGCCATTGTAATCACCAACAGAAATTCCAATGACGACAGGGTTCTGTTTTTGTGAAGATTCCACCATTTTTTACTCACTTTTACAATCGCGAAGATATAAGTCATTCATTGAATAATACGGGAGTGAAAAGTGTAAGGCCAAAAAAATACCTGGGACAGCATTTTCTTAAAGACGAAAATATTGCATTAAAGATCGTGGAGGCGATGCAGACTGATCAGGTCAGGACCGTATTGGAAATAGGTCCCGGGACGGGCNTGTTGACCAAACATCTTTTTCAACTTGATCAGGTTGATTTTTATGCACTTGATGTGGATGAAGAATCCGTGAACTACTTAAAGGAGCACTACCCCGAATCTGCTTCGAAAGTTATGCTGGCTGATTTTCTTAAATTCCCGCTGGAAGATTTTGGAAATAAGATCGCTGTTATCGGGAATTTTCCATACAACATCTCTTCTCAAATATTTTTTCGGATCTGGGACAATCATGACCGCATCGAGGAAGTTGTGTGCATGGTGCAAAAAGAAGTAGCCCAACGACTAGCTTCCAGTCCCGGGAATAAAACTTATGGTATCCTGAGTGTACTTCTTCAGGCCTTTTATGAGATCGAATACCTTTTCACTGTACCACCTGGTGTTTTCAATCCGCCTCCTAAGGTGCACTCTGCCGTGATTCGCCTAAAAAGGAATCAAACAAGGCAGTTAGCCTGCAAACATTCTGATTTTAAAAAAGTAATCAAGACTGCTTTTGGAAAACGAAGAAAGACCTTGCGTAACGCCCTAAAAGACCTAAATTTGGCTGCCCAAATCTCCGATGAAAAGGTATTTGATCAGCGAGCAGAACAACTATCTGTCTCTGAGTTTGTTGAGCTTACGTTAAAGGTTTTTTCAAATGGCTAAAGTGATGGAATTTTCCCTTTCCAAAGAATTTCTTGATCGATTTCAGCTCGCGCTGAACGAGCGGGAAGACGCTTTCATTAAAGAAAGCCTGGAAGGGATCAATCCTGCAGACATCACTGCCTTATTGGATGAGTTCAATGCCGAAGAATGCAAGTATGTGTTTGACCTGCTTCCCGTAGAAGTGGATGCAGCCATTCTCAACGATCTAGATGAAGATGAGCGGGAGCAGTTCATTGAACATTTCACACCCAAGGAGCTGGCTGGCTATATCGAGTGTCTGGACTCGGATGATGGAGCGGATATTCTCTATCAGATGCCGCTCAAGCGACGCGAAGAGGTCATCCGCCTCATAGAAAATGAAGAAAAGGCCGGACACATTCTCGATCTGCTAAGGTATGATGAAGATGTGGCAGGAGGTTTGATGGCCAAAGAGCTCATCAAAGCCAATGTCAACTGGACGGTGCAGCAATGTATAGAGGAGATCAGAAAGCAGGCAGAAAATGTCCAGAAGATCTATTCTGTATATGTGGTGGATAATAAGGACAAATTCCTGGGTCGGGTCAGCTTGAAACGAATTATCCTGGCCGATGACAAGGTGAAGATTGGGGACCTCTACGATGCGGATATCATTTCTGTGGAGACATCGATGGATGAAGTAGAAGTGGCCACGATCATGGAAAAGTATGACCTGGAAGCTGTTCCGGTACTGAATGCAAGGGGTAAGCTCGTCGGGAGGATTACCATCGATGATATTGTAGATGTAATCAAGGAGCTGGCCGATGAGGAACGTCAGATCATGGCGGGTATCAGTGCCGATGTAGAAGAAGATGATACTGTTTGGAAGCTATCCAAAGCCAGGTTGCCCTGGCTTACTATCGGGATGGCTGGTGGATTACTCGGTGCCCAGTTTATGGGACTGTTCAAAGGAGATATTGCCATCATTCCAGCGCTGGCTTTCTTTATTCCACTAATTACCGCAACAGGTGGTAATGTTGGCATTCAAAGTTCTTCTATTGTTGTACAAAGTCTTGCCAACCCCAACGTATTCGCAGAGCGGCTCTGGCGTAGGATGATCAAAGTACTTTTTGTGGCTGTTGTCAATGGCGTAATACTTGCCCTGATGGTTTTCGGGGCGGTGATCCTGGTCAACCGTGATCAGTCTTTAGCGTTTACCGTTTCAGCTGCGCTGTTCAGCGTGGTATTGCTTGCATCGTTGATGGGTACCATTACTCCACTTATTTTAGATAAATTTGGCATTAACCCCGCACTGGCATCCGGCCCTTTTATCACCACAACGAACGATTTACTGGGTTTAGCCGTTTATTTCTCTGTGGCACATTTGTTGTACCAATTATAATATGAATAATAAAATCCTCATTGTCGATCACATGCATGAAAGCATCATAGAGATGCTTGGTGACTCCGGATTCCGTCCCGACTATCGACCAGAAATTACAAGAGCGGAGATCCTGAATATCATCGATCAGTATGCAGGAATTGTTGTGCGGAGTAAGACCCGCATAGATAAGGAGCTGGTTTCAAAAGCAACAAATCTTCAGTTTGTTGCCAGAGCAGGAGCGGGTATCGACAACGTGGATTACCAGGAGATATCCAGCAGAAATATCAAACTGGTGAATGCTCCGGAAGGCAACAGAGATGCCCTGGGTGAGCACACTGTAGGTATGCTCCTGACATTGCTTCACAAAATAAACATTGCCAACCGGGAGGTAAAACAAGGCATCTGGAATCGTGAAGGGAACCGTGGATGGGAGCTAAAAGGGAAAACGGTCGGAATCTATGGATTTGGTTATATGGGTTCGGCATTTGCTAAAAAGCTGAGAGGTTTTGACTGCACGGTGCTTGTCTATGATAAATATAAGACCGGACTCTCCAACGAGTTTATTCAGCAGGTAGATCTTCAGACATTCCAAAAGCAGACTGAGATATTGAGTCTTCATGTCCCGTTGACCTCTGAAACCAAATACCTTTTTGACGAGTATTATTTAAGTCAGTTTCCAAAATTGAGGATATTGCTGAATACTGCACGGGGAGAGATCCTTTCACTAAAGGCGCTGGAAAAACTTTTAGGTTCATCAAAACTTATCGGCGTAGGTCTGGATGTGTTGGAAAATGAAAAAATTGATCAGCTTAACCTGGAGGAGCAACAAATTTTTGACAGACTGGCCAAAAAAGAGAATGTGATCATGACACCTCACGTGGCAGGCTGGACATTTGAATCCTACAAGCGGATCAATGAAATTATTGTTTCGAAACTTCAGAAAGAAGGTCTGGCGCATGTTCGCTGATTGTTTAGAATCTTTGAATTTTCTATATTTGCTTTCCTAATCAAGTAAAAAAGATCACACAAAACAGAAAACGGTTCATATTCATGGCCGTTCTTTTTTATTTATTGGGGCTAATAAAAAATGTTATGGCTGTAAATTATTATACAAAGGAGGGGTTACAAAAGCTGAAAGATGAGCTGAATGACCTCAAGACAAAGGGAAGAGCTGATATGGCCAAGCAAATTGCTGAAGCCAGGGATAAGGGTGATTTGAGTGAAAACGCCGAATATGATGCAGCTAAAGATGCCCAGGGATTGCTGGAGCTTAAAATCTCCAAACTGGAGGAGGTTGTCGGTAATGCAAGGGTGATAGATGAATCGTCGATAGACACTTCCAAAGTCTCTATTCTTTCTACAGTAAAGATCAAAAATGAGAAGAATGGAATGGAAGTGACCTACCAGATTGTAGCAGAAGAAGAGGCTGATCTGAAGCTGGGTAAAATTTCAGTGAAGTCTCCGATTGGAAAAGGTCTACTGGGTAAGAAAGTAGGAGAGAAAGCCCTGGTGAAAGCACCTGCAGGAGACATTGAATTTAAGATCCTGGATATCTCATTATAATGCCAAGTATATTTTCAAAAATAGTCGCAGGAGACATCCCTTCTCATAAGGTTGCAGAGGATGATAATTTCCTGGCTTTTTTGGACATTAACCCACTGGTAGAGGGGCATACCCTTGTGATCCCCAAAAAGGAAGTAGATTATCTTTTTGATCTCGATGATGAAACCCTGGCCGGGATCAATGTCTTTGCCAAAAAAGTAGCCAGGGGTATTGAAAAGGTAATTCCATGTGAAAGGATTGGTGTTACCGTGATCGGGCTGGAAGTGCCCCATGCCCACGTCCACCTCATTCCCATTAATGGGATCAACGATATGTATTTTGGCAACAAAAAGCTTTCTTTCAGTCAGGAGGAATTGGCTGCTACAGCCGAAAAGATCCGAAAAGCGATTGGGTAATCAGGATTTTAACCGGGTAGGATTTTCTGTCAGGAAGGCTTTCCAGCTTTTTGCACTTTTCACTTCATTGCCTCCCTGGTAATGATGACAAACAGCAACGGCTAAGGCGTCTGAAGCATCCAGCAACTTTGGTGTCTGGCTAAACTTCAGGATCGTTTTGAGCATAGCAGCTACCTGCTCTTTGGATGCATTTCCATTTCCTGTTACAGACTGCTTTACCTTTTTAGGGGCATATTCCGTAATCGGGATCTCGCGGGACAGGGCAGCAGCCATGGCTACGCCTTGAGCACGCCCCAACTTGAGCATCGACTGGATGTTTTTCCCAAAGAATGGAGCTTCCAGGGCCACTTCATCCGGATGATAATCATTGATCAGGCTGAGTACTCGATCAAATATCTTCTTTAGTTTGAGCTCGTGGCCGCTGTACTTTTGCAGATGAATTACCCCAAACTGTAACAAACTGATATTGGAGCCCTCAGTTTTGATAAGCCCATATCCCATCACGCTGGTGCCAGGGTCCAGACCCAAAATGACTTTTTCTTTGTTCAGTTTCTTAATCGCCACGAATGCAAATTAACCCAATGGAACCGGATTTCTTGGAATCTCTGAAACGAATAGTTCGTTGGTTTTCATTTTAATCTTAACATTGCCAGATGATTTTTTTCCTGTCACTCTCCCTGTTGAGAATTTTATACGTGCAGCTGCTGGCCATCATGTGGTGGAGAATTCCCGGTGGGAAAAGTCATTCTACACTTTCAGCTACATTTTCGGTTTTAATCCCGGTGAGGAATGAGGAGGAGAATATCGTGGCACTTTTACAGGACCTTGAAAATCAGGATTACCCCCAGAAACTTTTTGAGGTGATGGTGATTGATGATCATTCAGAAGATCAGACAGTCACGCTGGTGAATGAGTTTATCAAAAGTACGGCGTTAAACATCCGTGTGATACAGTTGGATGAACAAAATGGCAAAAAAGCGGCCATCACTCAGGGAATACAGCTGGCAAATAATGAATACATACTGGCTACAGACGGTGACTGCCGGATCCCCGCTACCTGGATCAAAACATTTGCATCGCGGTTCGATGATCATGATGATCCGAATATGGTGGTGGCACCGGTACTAATGGAGTCAGATAACTTGTTTACCAATATGCAAAGCCTGGAGTTTTCAGCTTTGATCGGGTATGGAGGCTCCAGTTTGCAAATGGGATTTGCCGGCACCTGCAACGGAGCTAATATCGGATATAAAAGAGCAATTTTCCAAGAGGTAGATGGCTATGTCGGAAATGAAAAGGTCCCATCAGGAGACGATGAGTTTTTGATGTTTAAGATCTTCAACAAATACCCTGGCACAGTCAGGTTTCTCAAATCACCGGATGTAGTGGTGAGGACTCCAGCCAAAAAGACATTGCTCGAATTGATCAACCAGCGTATCCGCTGGAGTAGCAAATGGAAATTCCATAAAAGTATCTATGTGTCCTTGACCGCTATCACTTTTTTTATTGATTACGCCATGTTGATTGCTGCCGTAGTATTGGCGATGTTGGGCCTCATAGAATTCACCACGGTTGCATCTGTTTTATTGCTAAGATGGCTTACCGAATACTACTACATCTCTAACGTCGTTAGGTTTCTGGGTGGAAAATCCCGTTGGTTCAACTTTCTCGCCATGCAGATTATTTATCCCGTATTCGTGATTTTCTTGGGCATTGCATCTATTTTTGGAATTTATCACTGGAAAGGCAGGGCTTATTCATGACAGACGATGAATTTGATGTATTAGACGAATTGTATTTCGTTCAGTCTTTTCACGAACTGGTTGATCTTACCGGCAAGGAAACAGATGCACTCCGGAATATATTATCTAACCTGTTTGAAAAAGGGTGGATCAGGATATTTAAGGAAGTGGATGAGGAAGTCCCCCAGGAAGAAATTGATTTGATACATCATGCTGAAGAGTACATCTTTTTGGCGAGTAAAGAAGGGTTAATGGCCCATAACACCACAGATTAATGGCAACATCCATAGACATACGTGATCTGGAACTGAATGCCCTCCTGGAAATCACCCAGGCGATCAATAATAATCTGTCTGAAAAAGACCTGTACAAGATCTATAAGTTTACCTTGCTGGGAGATCTGAAGGTAAAAAAACTGGCATTGTTTGTCCATGACAACGGATGGCAATGTCCGATTCATTTTGGCACTTCCAAAGATTACAGTAAAGCAAAACTCGACCGGAGTCTCACCGCGATTGAAGAAATTACCTATTTAAATGCCAACGAGCATAAATCCGAGGAGTTTGAGATAGCCATTCCGGTTTATCACAAACAGTCACTTCTGGCTATCGTATTGATAGGAGGGTTGCCGGAAGAAAGTCAGGAGGACAGCACTACTTTTTTGAAGGCGCTGACCAATATCATTATTGTGGCCATTGAAAATAAAAAACTGGCCAGAAGACAATTACAGCAGGAAGCCTATCGTAAGGAATTGGAAATAGCGAAAAAAGTCCAGAATTTTTTGTTTCCAAAATCACTGCCCAAGACACAGAAACTGAATATCGAGGCAGTCTATCTGCCGCATCACGATGTAGGGGGCGATTATTATGATTATCTATCCATAGACAATGACAGGTTCTTGATTTGTATTGCGGATGTTTCCGGCAAAGGTGTTCCTGCAGCTCTGCTAATGTCCAATTTCCAGGCATCTCTCAGGACTTTGATCCGGAGAACACAAAAGCTGGATGAAATCATTGTGGACCTGAATCATTCAACTTTCATCAGTGGCAATGCAGAGAATTTCATCACCTTTTTTGTGGGGATATATGATTTCAATAAAGCCACTTTTGAGTATGTAAACTGTGGTCATAATCCCCTGTACCTGGTAAATGAAAAAGAAGTGATCCTGCTAAATGATGGAACCACTATCTTGGGAATGTTTGATCCACTTCCATTTTTGAGCACCCATAAAATCGAAGATGTAAGGGATTTCTTCTTCTTTGGATACACGGATGGTTTAACAGAAACTTTTAATCAAAAAGAGGAGCAGTACGGGAATGAGCCGATTGATAAGCTTCTGGGAAAAGGAATGCCAGAAGACCTGGGGGCATTTCATGAGCATTTGCTCAAAGATCTGGATAAGTTCAAGGAAGAAGTGCCCTATCGAGATGATATCACGATGCTATCCTGCAGGGTGAAAAACCTATGATGCCCTATTTTCACAAGACTCCCGGCTGGTTGATGAAATGGCTGCCTTCAATGACATGGCATAGGCAAGACTCTCCCAAAACCCTTTTTCTAACATTTGATGACGGACCTATTCCGGAGGTTACGCCTTATGTTCTGGATGTTCTTCAGAGGTATCATGCAAAAGCCACCTTTTTTTGTGTGGGAGACAACATCAGGAAGCACCCACAGGTTTTTCAGGAGGTTCTGAATGCCGGACATGCTATAGGTAACCATACCTTCCACCACCTCAATGGATGGAACACACCCACAAATAAATACCTGGAGGATTTGAAAGCTTGTGAAGAAATAATCATCGATCAGGGTGCAACCACCAGATTTTTCAGACCACCTCATGGCAGGATCCGAAGAGATCAACGACAATCGATTGATCAGCAGTACGAAATCATCATGTGGAGCCACTTATCCGGTGACTTTGATCCCGGATTAAATACCCATCAATCAATCAGGGCGATGAAAGCTGCGTCACACGGTTCCATTATGGTCTTTCACGATAGTATTAAAGCAGAAATGAACCTTAAAAAAGTTTTACCTGTAGTGATGGAATATTTTAGTAATCAGGGATTTGAATTTAAAACTTTGTGAAATGAAGTTACAAGATAGCCATGCACATATATATCTGGAACAGTTTGATGAGGACCTTGCTGATGTGGTGGAGCGTGCCCAGGAGGTAGGACTGGATAAGATCTACATGCCTAATATTGATCACACTTCGATTGACAGGATGCTGGAGACATCAGAAAAATATCCTGGTTTTTGCATTCCCATGATGGGGCTGCACCCTTGTTCGGTCGACAAGAAGTTTGAAAAGGAGCTTTATCTCGTTGAGGAGTGGCTGGCAAAAAGTGATCAGTTTGTAGCTGTAGGGGAGATTGGTACGGATCTTTACTGGGATAAAACTCATTTCGAACAGCAAAAAGAGGCTTTTCGAATTCAGAGTGATTTGGCCATTCAATATGATTTACCCATAGTGATCCACTGCCGAGAGTCGCTGGATGAAAATATCGCACTGGTAGAAGAATTTTATGATAAGGGTTTAAAAGGTGTGTTTCATTGTTTTTCCGGTTCGATCGAACAAGCCAGAAAGATTATCGAACTGGGTTTTTATCTTGGAATAGGAGGTGTCGCCACGTTCAAAAATGGCGGATTGGTGGAATTGCTACCTGAGATTCCAATGGAAAGCATTGTCTTAGAGACAGATAGCCCTTACCTGGCGCCTACTCCCCTTCGTGGAAAAAGAAATGAACCTTCCTTTATTAAACATATTGCAGAAAAAATAGCCGTTGCAAAGAATCTGGATGTTGAAAAAATTGGAGAAATTGCAGCTCAAAACACTGCGACCCTTTTCAAAGCCAATTGAATTACAAAATTGTAAACATACGGACCAGCGCCAAGGTTGATCCTAAAGACTCTGTACTGATCATCTATACCGGTGGTACCTTTGGTATGGCCTTTGACAAAGATGGGTCTTTGGCTCCATTCAATTTTGGCAGGGTAATAGAGATGATCCCGGAGTTGAAGGGTCTGGAGTTGAGGCTTACGGTCATTTCCTTTCCCGAAGCAAGGGACTCAGCCAATATTCAGCATACGGATTGGGACAATATCGCCTATATCATATATGAGAATTACACGCAGTATGACGGCTTTGTGATCCTTCATGGTACGGATACCATGGCTTACACAGCCTCAGCACTTAGCTATATGCTTAAAAATCTGAATAAGCCTGTCATCCTTACAGGTGCTCAGATTCCCATCGGATATATCCGTTCTGATGCCCGCGAGAACCTGCTGACCGCCTTGGAGATAGCAACAGCCAAGCAAAATGGCCACCCGATTGTAAACGAAGTATGTATTTATTTTAATTTGGTATTGCTGAGAGGCAACAGATCGTCGAAGATCCGAAGCAGTACTTTCGCGGCCTTTCAGACCAAAAACTACCCGGTGTTGGCAGAATCAGGGATCAACATCGAGTATAACCATAGTTTTATGGCTACTCACAATCCTGATGCAAAAATAAAGATCGTCAGAGGCTTTGATGAAAATGTGGTGATCCTGAAAGTATTTCCATCCATCAGTGAAGCCGTTGTAAAAGCTATTTTAAATACTAAAGGACTACAGGGTGTGGTACTGGAAACTTTTGGATCTGGCAACACCATGAATTTCCCCTGGTTCCTCAAGCTAATTGAGCGAGCATTGAAAAAAGATATCATTATTTACAATGTGAGTCAATGCAGCGGGGGTGAAGTATTGCAGGGGAGGTACGAGACCAGTAAGCGACTGAAGGAGCTGGGAGTTTTGGGTGGTGGGGACATCACAACCGAGGCTGCAATCACAAAAATGATGTTTCTGCTGGGTACGGAAAAGAATAAATCATTAGTTCGGAAAAAACTGATTAAGCCGCTCAATGGAGAGATGGATGAATGATTCAATTTATTTGAATTTGAATTATTTGCATAAAGGTTTATTTATTGATTTATTTGTTGCCTTTGTTTGACCTTTGGAAGGAATTAGGAGAGGTGGCCGAGTGGTTGAAGGCGCACGCCTGGAAAGTGTGTATACTCTTCACGGGGTATCGAGGGTTCGAATCCCTCTCTCTCCGCGAGTTCACGAAAAGGGTTTATATTTACGGACTATTAAAAACTTAACCGGAGACTACCAAAAACGAATTATGAAAAAGTTATCTTTTGTTTGGATTGTTACAGTTGCTTTGACATTTCTATCGGCAACACTTTATGCTCAAGATTCATCAGAATCTTCTTCAATGTCTGACAGCACTACAGCCGTGGCCGAAGAGCCTGCTGAGGAGCCAGCCGTGGCCATCGCTGAAGAGATTGCTGTAGAAGAAGAGCAATCAGAATCATTCCACAATGTTGTGAAACAACAGTTTATCGATGGAGGTCCTGAATTTATGGGGATCGTTCTATTGTGTTTGATTCTGGGATTGGCAGTAGCTATTGAAAGGATCATTACTTTGAACCTGGCCACTACCAACACCAAAAAATTATTAGCCAATGTTGAAGAAGCGCTTAGCACAGGTGGTGTTGAGGCTGCAAAAGAGGTTTGTAAAAATACAAGAGGACCTGTTGCTTCAATCTTTGTTCAAGGTATGATGAGGATGTCTGAAGGTATTGAAATGGTTGAGAAATCAATTATTTCTTACGGTTCAGTAGAAATGGGTAAGCTAGAGCGAGGAATGGTTTGGATCTCTCTGTTTATTTCTCTTGCTCCAATGCTTGGTTTCATGGGAACTGTAATTGGTATGATCGATGCTTTCGATGCGATCGCAGAAGCTGGAGACGTTTCTCCTTCACTTGTTGCATCTGGTATTAAAGTGGCCCTTTTGACTACAGTAGGTGGTCTGATCGTAGCGGTTATCCTGCAGTTGTTCTATAACTACCTGATCGCAAAAATTGATTCTTTGGTAAATAGCATGGAAGACGCTTCTATCACTTTGGTAGACGTATTGGTAAAACACAACCTTGCTAAGTAATAACCATTCACTTTAAAATAAGATATTATGGTTGATATAGGTCTGATCGTAGCATATGTATTAATAGTACTGTGTGCACTATCTGCAATTCTGATCCCATTGGTTCAGTCTTTCAGCGATCCTAAATCATTGGTGAAGTCAGGGATTGGCCTGGGAGCCGTCTTGGTAGTCTTCCTGATAGGGTTTGCCCTGGCTGGTAGTGATTCAACTGGTACAACAGAATCCACCTCCAAATTGGTTGGAGCAGGAATTATTTCGATGTATATTTTTGTTCTAATTGCAATAGTTGGAATATTTTTCACAGAGATTTCTAAGTTGTTTAAATAATGGCGAGATCAAAGAATAGAAAACCTGCAGAGGTTAGTTCAGGTTCGATGGCGGATATCGCTTTCCTTTTGTTGATATTCTTTTTGGTTACTACAACCATAGCGAATGACAAAGGAATTCTGATCTCCCTGCCACCAAAGCCTGATCCAAATGAGCCACCACCGGTTGTTGAGAAAAATGACAAGAATATCTATGCTATTCTGGCCAATTCTCAAGACAAGTTGTTGGTGGAGAGTGAGCCGTATGAAGGTACCATGGAGGAGCTGACTGAAGATATCAAGAAGTTTGTCCTCAATTTTGGGAAACCTGGTGAAGAGGGTGTAGCTGTGTACAACAGCTTGCCATCAAGTCTGAAGAGTTACATCAATAGCAATGGTCGTAATCCGGAATCCTCGGATGATCCGATAGAAGCTGTGGTGTCTTTTAAGGCCAACAGGGGTACTACCTATGAGTTGTATATCAGTGTGTTGGATGCGGTATATAAGGCGTATGATGAAATCTATGCTGAGAGAGCCGGACTGACAGTAGAAGAGTGGCTTACCCTGGATAAAAGTAAGGATGCTCAGAAAGAGATCTACGCTCAGGCGCGAGAAGGTATAGGAAGGAATATTTCAATTGCTGAACCGAATTAATTATGTCTAAGTTTAAGAAAAGTTCAAGTACCTCAAACGATATACCTACAGCTGCATTGCCGGATATTATCTTCATGCTACTTTTCTTCTTTATGGTAACAACTGTAATGAGGGAGACAGATATTTTGGTAAAACAGCAGCTTCCGCGAGCTACTCAGCTCACTAAAATTGAGCGAAAGTCTCTGGTAAGTTATATTTATATCGGTGAGCCTAAGAATCCGAACCTTTACGGTACCGAGCCCAGGATCCAAACCAATGATGTATTTATCGAACCTACTGATATCATCCAGTTTGTGAATCAGGAAAAAGATAAATTGTCTGAGGTGGAAAGAGATCAGATCACAATGTCCTTAAAAGGAGATATTGAAATCAAAATGGGTATTGTTTCCGATGTGCAACAGCAGCTAAGAGAAGCAAATGCACGAAAGGTGTTATATAGTTCGATCAAAAGATTAGATGACTAAATAAAAAAGCCTCCCACCGGGAGGCTTTTTACTTTTACTGATTTTATTTAGTAAGCTTTTCCTTCTGATCAGCAAACCATTTTTTCGAATCCTCAGAGAGTCTCTTTATATCCTCACTGATTTCTTCTCCGGTATCCTCAATCTCATCCTCAAGTTCTTTAATACCATCCTGAGAAGATTTTTTCACTTCATCCATCAATGAGGTTACTTTATTCCTTTCTGATTGTAGTTTGGACAAAGCCTCAGAAACATGTTCTTTGGCTTCCTCACCCATCTCTTCTGATTTATCAGTAAGCTCATCAATTTTCCCATCCAGATCTTGCTTTAAATCTGCTAACTGCTCGTTGAGCATTTCTTTCTTCTCCTTTAGATCGGATTCAATTGAGTCTTTCTCTTTGGTTGTGTTTTCACAAGCATATGTCATTGTCAATGCGAAAACTATAAGAATTGCATAAAACTTATTCGTATTCATAGTTATATATGTTGGTTTAAAATTGCTCTTTAATGAGGTTGAGCGGGGAATCGACAAAAAATGATCTCTCCTTTGACAAGATAAACGGTGTTTTGAGCAGGGTGGGTTTGTTTCTGAGCAATTTCACAATTTCATTAGTTGAAAAATCGTGATTGCTACTACCATCAATAGTTAGAAGCTCCGAAACATCCACGTCCAGCATATTTGCAGCTTCAGCCAGCTGAGTCTCCGTCAGCATGTCTTTGCTGACATCTTTTTCATTGATAGAGATAGACCTCAGAGTCCGCAGATACCAACAGCTTCGCGATCCTGTAAATCTTTGCTATTAAAGATCAGTAAGTACTCGTTGCTGTTTAATGCCAAGCTCATATATACTTAACAAGTCAGTTGTATCATTGTTTATGATTATTTTTATTTATGATATACAATTGTTTTCATTTTTTAACCCAATATGAAATTACTATCTAGGCTTAATATGTCTTTATTAAGCGCTTTTCTATTCTTATTCTTTATATCCTGTGGAGATAAAAAGGATACATTCACCACCACCAGTCCCAATTCAGAATTCAGTTTTACTCTGAAACTGGATGAAACGACTGCTCCGGTTTATTCCATTAAGTATCGAGGAAAAGAGATAATTCAACCTTCCCTCTTAGGATTGGAGATTGATAGTCATAAGGTGCAGAATAATGTCACAATAAGTGAATTGGAAACACAATCTGTTTCGGATGAGTGGACTCCTGTCTATGGAGAGCGCAATAGATATCCCGATACCTATACAGAATCACTCTATGAGCTTGGTGGATATAATTTACCAGTCAAACTTAGAGTAAGAAGTTACAACGAGGGAGTAGCCTTCAGATATGAACTTCCAGAGGTGAATTCTTCATTAACTATAAACAGTGAATTGACAGAGTTTTCCGTTCCGGCTACCTCCAAAGTATGGGCCTCAAATAGGGCTCAAAGTGAAATTATGGAGATGAGAGTTTCGGAAATTGAAGAAATCGTTGAGAGACCTTTGTTGATACAGCCTGAGGAAGACCTGTTTTTAGCTATAGGTGAAGCTGCCCTGGTTGACTTTGCCAGGATGAAGCTATCAAATAAAAATGGTGGTACACTGGTGGCATCACTTGAAGGCGAAGCGGTGATGAACTCAGCTTTTTCTACTCCGTGGAGATTTGTGATGGCAGGAAAAACACCTGGTCAGATATTGGAGAACAACTATTTGCTGTTGAATCTCAATGAGCCAAACAAGTTGGATGACACCTCATGGATCAGACCGGGAAAAGTGATTCGCGAAGTCACCCTAACTACCATGGGTGGTATGGCTTGTGTAGATTTTGCTGTAAAACATAACCTGGATTACATCGAATTTGATGCTGGATGGTATGGCAACGAATATGATGAAGCCTCTGATGCCACGACCATCACAGTAGACCCCAAGAGATCCAAAGGACCCCTGGATTTATTGGCTGTAATCGATTATGCTAAATCAAAAGGTGTTGGTGTGATCTTATATGTCAATAGAAGAGCTTTGGAAAAGCAGCTGGATGAGATATTGCCTCTTCTAAGCTCATGGGGTGTTAGTGGAATTAAATATGGCTTTGTGAATGTAGGGCCACAGGAATGGACCAGTTGGCTGCATGACGCTGTGAGAAAAGCAGCTGATCACAAGCTGATGCTAGATGTTCACGATGAATACCGACCAACAGGTTATTCAAGGACCTACCCAAATTTTATGACCCAGGAAGGTATTCGGGGGGATGAAGAGTCGCCCACCAATTCAATGGTATTGAAGACACTGTTTACCCGCATGATTGCCGGAGCAGGTGACCATACCAACTGCTATTTTGCTCCGCGTGTAGATGAGACCATGGGGTCCCATGCTTCGCAACTAGCGAAGTCTGTGATCATCTACAGCCCTTGGCAATTTCTTTACTGGTACGATCGACCAAAGGGGTCCAGACCTGGTGATGAAGGTGCAGGTGGAAGTAAATCTTTTATTCAGGAGGTTCCGGAGCTGGATTTCTTTGATGCACTCCCAACAGTGTGGGATGATTCAAAAGTCATTGAGGGTTATCCGGGAAAGTTTGCCACGATGGCACGGAAGAGTGGAGAGAATTGGTTTGTTGGATCACTTAATGGAGAGGAAAGCAGAGTCTTTGAAATACCACTTTCCTTCCTGGATCCGGACTCAAAATATGAGGCTGCGATTTATACCGATGACAGTACTGTAGCAACGAAAACAAGGGTCAAGATTGAAGAAAAAGAAGTCAATGCTCAGGACATTCTAAGCTTTGACGTGAAGGAGAGCAATGGGGTTGCCATCCATATTCGCAAAGTGAATTGATTTCAATCTACTTAATATAAACCGTCTTCACGTTCACAAACTCTTTGATGCCAATGAAGGAGAGCTCACGACCGTAGCCGCTCTCCTTTATTCCTCCAAATGGTAGCCTTGGGTCAGATTTTACGAATGCATTGACAAAAGTTGATCCTGACTGTAGCTTAGAAGCTATTATTTCAGCTTTGGCCAGGTCCCGGGTAAAGACTGCTGAGCCCAAACCGTAAACGGTGTCGTTAGCTACTTTTATGGCTTCTTCTTCATCATTCACTTCAATGATCGAAGCAACAGGACCGAACAATTCTTCATCATATGCAGGCATTCCGGGCTTCACATCCGTTAAAATGGTTGGGGAATAATAAAAGCCCTGTCCCTGATCGATTCTACCACCAAGAATGATTTTTGCTCCTTTCTTCACAGATTGATCAACCTGGTTGGCAAGCGTTTCCATCAGGTCTTTCCTGGCCATAGGACCAATATCTGTTTCCTCAGCTGTCGGATCCCCGACAGCTTTGGCCTCCATGAGTTGCTTCACCTTGTCGACAAATATATTTTTCACCGAACTGAGTACAATAAAACGCTTAGCGGCAATACAACTTTGCCCACTGTTGATAAGCCTGCCTGTTACACATGTTTGTGCAGCCAGGTCAATATCAGCATCTGCCAGGATCAAATAAGGGTCACTGCCTCCCAGCTCCAGGATAGCTTTTTTGAGATATTTTCCTGCCAGAGTGGCAAGGGACTTGCCTGCCCTTGTAGAGCCCGTCAAAGTCACTGCAGCAACTTTTTTATTGGCAACGATGGGCTCTATCTGTGGAATATCAGCAATGACCGTATTGAACAAATATTTTGGAAATCCAGCTTCCTCGAATATCCGTTGCATGGATAGAGCGCATGCTGTCGTGTTAGGCGAATGCTTCAAAAGGCAGGCATTGCCCGCCATCAAGGCTGGGGCAGCAAACCTGAAGACCTGCCAG
This sequence comes from Cyclobacteriaceae bacterium SS2, assembly GCA_019192515.1. GTDB lineage: Bacteria > Bacteroidota > Bacteroidia > Cytophagales > Cyclobacteriaceae > UBA7330. The sequence goes on along the minus strand of JAHCMM010000299.1, from coordinate 18,778 downwards.
TACGGGAAATTCCACGGCATGATTGCCAGGACCACACCGAACGGGTCATACCTCACATAGCTTTTGGTAGCATCTGATTTGATGACCTCATTTTGTAGAAAGGCTTCAGCATTCGTGGCATAATATTCACATACCCAGGCACATTTTTCGATCTCTGCCTCTGACTGAGTCAATGGTTTTCCCATCTCAGCTGTGATCTCCTTAGCCAGTAGCTCCTTCTCCTTTTCAAGAAGCTGCTTTAGCTTGATGAATAGAGCACTTCGCTCAGCAAAAGTCGTCTCTTTCCACTTCAGCCAGCATTGATAAGCCTGATCAATTGTATGACTGATCTTTGAATCATCATAAAATTCATAGGTATTCAGCTGCTCTTCGGTAGCTGGATTGATAGTTTCGAATGTGTTCATTGGTATGTTGCTTAAGCCGACGCTTTCCTATCCAGGAAAGGGATCCAGTCTTCCCTCATTTTGTTGGTAGTGGATCTTAAAAACATAACATATGTAGGGCGAATTGGTTTCCTTACCAACCGTAATCCTACCTGATCGGGACTAAAGTCGCCTTTTCTGGCATTACAGGATTTACAGGCAGTCACCAGGTTTGTCCAGGTAGATTTGCCTCCTTTGGAGCGGGGGACAAGATGATCCAATGTAAGGTCTTTTGAGGTGCCACAATACTGGCATGCGTAAGCATCACGTTTGAATACATTGTGGCGGGTGAGCACCACTCCTTTGTAAGGAATGTGGGCATATTGTAAGATTCGTATTACAGAAGGGAAAGGGAAGCATTTATCCACTGATCGAAGTACCGCATCAGACTTTTCAGTCAGCATCTCAGCTTTTTTCAGCCATACCAGTAAAAAGGCTCGCTGCACTGAACAAACTGAGATGGGAGTAAAGTCTTGATTGAGTACAAGGACAGTGTTCATATCTTTAATTTTTGTAATTCTCTGTCCTGATCCTTCTTCTTGATAGAGTCTCTTTTATCAAAGAGCTTTTTACCTCGTGCCAGTGCTATTCCCACTTTAGCATATCCCCGCTTGTTGACAAAAAGTTTGGTAGGAATGATTGTCAGACCTTTTTCTTCTGTCTTTGCCTTGAGTTTCTTGAGTTCACTTTTCTTCAGGAGCATCTTCCGCTCTCTGATAGGGTCATGGTTCTGGAATGAGCTCTCGGTATAAGGTGTGATATTCATACCTTTTACAAAAAGCTCATCATTGTGTAAGTAGCAATATGCCCCGGACAGACTGATTTTTCCTTCCCGGATAGATTTGATCTCGGTGCCTTTTAGTACTATGCCCGCTTCAAACTGCTCCAGCCATTCATACTCGAAGCTGGCCTTTCGGTTTTTTATACTGATATCGTTAGAAAATCGCTTTTCTTTAGCCATGACATACTTATTCAATTTAAAAATAATGAAGGGCCTGTGATATATAAAAGATAATCCCTTAAAATATCATTCGGGGTAATGGGCTGTCTGTAAGTTGACCAAAATTATTGGACTTATAACGCAAAAATCCAGTTAATGCAATCATAGCCGCGTTATCGGTACAGTATTCAAATTTAGGGATAAAAACCTGCCACTTATTTTCCTGTGCGAGCCCCTCAATAGACCTTCTGAGTCCCTGATTTGCAGATACACCTCCTGCAATACCAACGGATTTGATCTTTTCATGTTTGGCTGCTTTTTTTAGCTTCTTCAACAGCATATTGATTAGCGTGTGCTGAATGCTGGCAGCCAGGTCATTAAGATTGTTTTCAATAAAGTGTTCGTCTTTCCTTACTTCGTCCCGAAGAAAGTATAAAAATGCGGTCTTAATACCTGAAAATGAAAAGTCATATCCGGGCATTTCGGTTTCAGGAAAGGTAAATCTTAATGGGTCTCCAGTTTGGGCAAGCTTATCCACCTGTGGACCTCCAGGATAGCCCAAACCCAACAATTTCGCACATTTATCAAAAGCTTCGCCGACAGCATCATCCTGTGTTTGACCAATTATCGTCATCTTATCAAAGTCATCGAGGCGGACAAGTTGAGTGTGCCCACCGCTTACGGTTAAACACAGGAATGGAAATTCAGGATGAGGCTCTTCTATAAAATGCGAAAATATGTGCGCATGCATATGGTGGACAGGGATAACGGGGATAGAAAGGCTTAGTGCCATCGCTTTGGCAAAAGAGCTTCCCACTAAAAGTGATCCAAGCAGACCAGGACCCCGAGTATAGGCAATTGCATTAATTTTGTAAGGTGAAATTTCTGCTTTGGCTAATGCTTCGTGAACAACAGGAACGATATTTTTTTGGTGTGACCTGGAGGCGAGCTCCGGTACTACCCCGCCATAACTTTTATGAATAGATTGTGTTGCAATGATATTACTTCTGATTTTTCCGTTAATACATATAGCAGCAGAAGTTTCATCACAAGATGACTCAATACCTAGAATGATGTGATCCATTGAAGGCCAAAAATATAGTTGAAAAGTAAGATAACGATAGCACCTGCACTTAGAGTTCTCAAAAAAGTAGTTTTTTGGGGTGCTACAGGTGTGGTCACGCTAGCTCTTGCACTTATTTTGCTACTTCAGGTGCCATGGGTTCAAAATTCTATTAAAGACTATGTGCTGGAAACACTGTATGAGCAAACAGGTCAGCAGATCTACCTGAAAAATGTAAAAATCAAATGGTTTGACCAGGTATTGCTCAGAGGTCTAAGCATCGAAGATTATAAGGGCAATACCTTGTTGAAAACCAGCGAAATGGAGATTAACTACCAGATTTCCAATCTTTTGGTAGAAAGCCACCTGTACCTGGATGATGCATTCCTCACCAAAGGCGAATTGAATCTGGTAAAGTATGATGATTCACTGGCAGTCAACATTCTGGAATTTATTGAGGGAATCAAGACTTTGAAGAACACCCAGCAGGTTCAGGATTCTTTGAAAAAACCACTTAAGATCTCAATCACTCAGATTGAGCTTGAGCAGTTCAAGGTAGGTTATGACAATCAACAGGTTGAGCGGGTTGGAGAGCAATTTGTGGATCTCGCCCACTTTGATTTCATGATCAATCAGGCCGGATTTTATAAATTCAATATTAAAAAGGATACCATAACAACTGTCGTCAGCTACCTGATTGGGGAGGAACTAAACACAAAGTTTCAGATCAGGGAGTTTCAATCACTTTTCCAGCTGACCAATAAAGACATTACCCTCGACGAGCTCTATCTCAAAACACCTCATTCGGTGGTCAAAGAAAAGCTTACTTTCTCCTATGATAGTCTTAAAGATTTGAATCAATTCGGAACCAGGGTTGTGCTCGACCTGAAGCTAAGAGAAACTAAAATTGACCAGTATGATCTATCCTATTTTGCAGATCTTCCCCGGGAGCATCATATGATCAATGCAGATGCGGATGTTTTGGGCTCTATCCCTGATCTGTCCATCAGAAATTTCACAATCAAGTACAATGACCGAAGTCAGATAACCGGTGATATAGACTTCATGGGGCTGCCGAAGATAGATGAGGCATTCATTGATGCAAACATCACGAATGGAAACCTCAACCCTGATGACTTCGCGGATTATGTGGGGGAATTCAGGAAAAATCTGATGACGTTAGGGACAATCCGCTTTTCTGGATCGTTTCTCGGTTTCATTAATGACTTTGTTGCCAATGGTAACTTCGTGACTGATAATGGAAGAGTTTACTCCGATATCAACCTGAAGTTTCCAAGAGGATTTGCAGATGCCAAATATTCGGGAAAGCTTATCCTGGATAAGTTTAATGCAGGAGCCTTCATTCAGGATAAACAGCTACTCCAGCGGGTGAATCTCAATGGCGAGATCGACGGGCAGGGATTTCGGGTAGACAATGCGAGTTTTAAACTTAATGCCGACATTACCAACACCGGAATAATGGGGTATGAATACGACTATATCAAAGCTGACGGAAGATTTGCCGCATCGTATTTCAGGGGAAGTTTGATTGTGGATGATCCCCATTGCAAGATCAATGGGGAGGGAACTTTGAATTTGGGAATCGTTCCGGAAGAAATTGAAGTGAGAGGGAAGGTAGAGCAGCTGGACTTTAAGCCTCTGGGATTTTCGGAAAAAGATATTAGCCTGAAAATGGCAATCTCATCGAATTTCACCGGGTTGAACCTGGATAGCCTTGAGGGAAGAATTCAGCTGGATAGCATGTATATCAGCTATGATAACAGGTCATTGCTATTTGATACCATATCCATTACCGCTGAGCGTGACCAACATAGTCGGGAAATTACCATTGACCTGGATCAGGCACATCTGCGGCTTAACGGAGACTTCTATTTTTCTCAGCTGGTTACGGATGCAGATCTGATTACAAGGGAATTTGCAGCCTATTTTGAGCCTGAACTTGAGCAAAGAGTGAGTATTTACGACAAATTGAAAGATTCCAGGAATTATGAAGTCAATATGACCCTGGATTATCAGGACATCAATTCTTACATCGCATTTCTGGATCAGGACCTTACCATCTCTGAGGGTGGTATTGTGGAAGGAAAATACTACCAACGAAAGAACGCAACATTGTTCCTGTTCACAGAGATTGACTCGGTCAAATACAAGGGAGTGACCTTTTACGACAATACAATAGATCTCAATGCTTCCAAGGATATGGACTCATTAGGTGTTATCGCAAATATATTTGTGAACTCCTCCAGGCAGAAATGGCGACAAATCCCGGAAACAAGAGACATGTCTGTTGAGGCTACCTGGTTTAATAATGATATTTCGATCCAGGGACACGTGGAGCAACCAGAAAATAATAGCTCAGCCCTCGTAAATGCAGAATTGAAGTTGTTGAGGGATAAGCTGGTGTTTAAGTTCAAACCATCCAATATGGTGGTGTTTGGTGAAAGGTGGTTTTTCAACCCGTTCAACAATATTGAGATCCATAGTGAGTCCATTACCATAGATCGTCTTGAACTTTACAACGGAGAGCAATCTGTAAGTCTAAAAGGTGTTTACTCTGCTGAGAATTCCTCAGACCTAATCCTGGATTTCAAACAATTCGATCTCATTAGTATTTCACCGATTGTACCCATTCCGCTTAGTGGTATTCTCACCAGTCAGGTGACGTTAAACAGGGAAGCTGAAGACGCCTCCATCCAATTGCTGACAGAGATTGATTTGAATGATCTTGTGGTGGATGATCTATATGTGGGGAATATTAATGGGAGTTCGGATTGGGTTAAAGGTCTCCAGGCTATTTCAATGGATTTTGTGGTTCAGCGGGAATCAATCAGGACCATCACGATGGAAGGATACTATTATCCATACAATGAAGAGGACCAGTTGGACATAGCAGTTGAATTTGATCAGGCCAATATCAAGCTCTTCGAGCCACTATTTAAGAGTTTGTTTTCAAACATCGAAGGAAGTGCAAATGGAAGTGTTAGCATCAGTGGGAACTTATCATATCCAATTCTAAACGGCTATAGTAGGATTGAAAAAGGTAAGTTTCGATTTGATTACCTGGGTACTACCTACACTTATAATGGAAATATCAATTTCAACAATGAAGCCATTCTCCTAAACGGTATTCAGATCAGAGACAGGGATGGCGACAAGGCTACACTCAATGGCCGTGTGAGGCACCGGGGCTTCAAAGATTTTGCATTAAACATGGATATTTCTGCCAGTAACTTTTTGTTTCTTAATACTACCAAGGCAGATAATGACCTGTACTACGGGTCTGCCAAAGGAACAGCGGAAATTAAGGTTTCGGGTCCTGTTACAGATCTCCTGATACAGGCAAAAGCCACTGCTGAGTCCGGAACAAGGATTTCCATCCCGCTTGAAGACGATGCTGAGGTTGATCAGAAAGATTATATAAGTTTTATCGATTTGTCTGACACTTCTCACACTGAAGCCACGGAAGAGCTGATCAGGAATAATATTTCGGGTATCAGGCTCGATTTCGATTTGGATATTACCAACAAAGCATATCTCGAGCTGATCAGGGACATTAAAACCGGAGATATTATCCGGGGCAGGGGAGTCGGTAACCTCAACATGTCACTTGATACCCAGGGAGAGTTTCAACTTTTTGGTGAAATAACGATAAGTGAAGGAGCTTATAATTTCACCATACCAAACTTCATCAATAAGGAATTTGATATCCGGTCCGGTAGTACTATTTCCTGGTATGGTGATCCTTATCAGGGAATCCTGAACCTTGCGGCTGTTTATCGCCAGATGGCTTCTTTGAGCGATTACCTTCCACAGCCAAGCGATTTCGAAACCCCCAATCAGCATCAACGATTGCCATTTTTAGTCATCCTGGGGCTTACGGGAGAAATGCTTTCCCCGCAGATTGATTTTAGGATCGAGGTGGATGAGTCTTCAGCTCAACTTTTGACTGCCGACCAGGTTACTTTGTCTGATATCAACAACAATGAGCAAGAACTGAAGCGACAGGTATTTAGTTTGTTGATCCTAAGAAAATTCTCAGTTCAGGATGGCTTTAGCATTGGTGGTGGTGCAGTAGGTAGTAGTTTGAGTGAATTCCTGAGCAACCAGTTCTCCTATTTCATCAGCCAGGTAGATGAGAATCTTGAAGTCGACATAGATCTGAGCTCCTTTTCCGATGCCAATGCTTTCAATACATTTCAATTGAGATTGGCCTATACTTTTATGGATGGGAGGCTTAGGGTCAGTGGAGGCGGTTTAGTAGCTCAGAATGGCTCTAATGTTTCTAATGACAACTTTTTTGGTGACTGGTCTGTCCGGTACATCCTTACCAAGGATGGTCATCTCAGGATCAAGGCATTTAGTCAGACCAAGCAGCGTGCGGCAACCAGCACCACAGCCAATTTTTTCAGAGAGACAGGAGTCAGCTTTCAATATGTAAATTCTTTCAATGAATTCAATGACCTGCTAAAGAAATCGAGGGATAAAGCCGTACAAGAGGCGGAGTCTGCTCCTTCGCCTTCCCAAACACTGAACGATTCCACCAAGGTTTCCAGCAGATTGTAATTCAGAACAAATCATTGGCAAAGTGGTTTGTTAGGAATGGATGAAATCAATATTTTCTGGTTTAGAAGGGACCTAAGATCTCATGACAATCGCGGGTTATACAAGGCTCTTACGTCGGGATTGCCTGTATTGCCTATTTTTATCTTTGATGTCAATATTCTGGATGAGCTCGAGGACCGCTCGGATGCCCGGGTGATGTTCATCCATGAGCAGGTAGAAAAGCTCCACAATACTTTCCTTAAGAATGATAGCGGGCTGAAGGTTTTTCAAAGTACACCCTTAGAGGCTTTCAAAAGCCTGGTTTCAGATTACCAGGTCAAAAATGTGTTTACGAATGAAGATTATGAACCATATGCCCGAGAAAGAGATACTTTCATTCATGATTTCCTTAAATCAAAGGGAGTTGGATTTGTGCGGGTAAAAGACCAGGTGATCTTTAGTCCGGAAGAGATCATGAACGATCAGGGACAGCCATATAAGGTATTCACACCCTATAAAAATAAATGGAGGGAGAAGCTTAAACCTTCAGACTATAAGCAACTCGATTCAGCTGGACAATTAAAGAATCTTTTTAAGACCTCTATTCAATCACCGGTGTCGTTGAAGGCATTGGGATTTAAAAGATCCTCTATTGAGATCCCAAAGGCCGGATTTGATGAGCACATCATCTCACAATATCAGAAAAAAAGAAATTTTCCAGCTATTCAAAGCACCACAAGATTGAGTGTTCACCTCAGACATGGTACGGTCAGTGTCCGGGAGGCTGTTGCTAAAGGAGTTAGCCTATCTGATACCTGGTTGAATGAATTAGTCTGGAGGGAATTTTATATGATGGTGCTGTATCATTGGCCACAGGTGGTGGATCAGGCCTTCAAACCTGAGTATGATAAAATAGAGTGGCTCAATGATGAATCGATTTTTAAAGCCTGGTGTGAAGGGAAGACTGGGTATTCAATTGTAGATGCAGGCATGAGAGAACTTAATGCGACGGGATTTATGCATAATCGTGTCAGGATGATCACTTCGAGCTTTCTCAGCAAGATGCTGCTGGTAGACTGGCGATGGGGTGAAAGATATTTCGCAGAGAAACTCCTGGACTACGAGCTTTCCAGCAATAATGGGGGCTGGCAGTGGGCTGCTGGTACAGGTACTGATGCACAACCTTATTTTCGGATATTCAATCCATACACACAAACAGAGAAATTTGATAAAGACCAGAAATATATCAGGAAATGGATACCTGAGCTCGATTCAGAAGAGTATCCCAGGCCGATCATCGATTATAAAATGGCCCGAGAACGGGCACTTGAAACTTATAAGGTTGCCTTATCATAGCAGCACACAGGAAATTTGCATTATATAAGTATTTTTGCTGGGCAAGCCGGCTCATCGTTCCTCTGTCATTGGATAGAGGGAAGGAAAGTCCGGGCAACACAGAGCACCGTACTTCCTAGCGGGAAGGTCCGGATATCGATTTATCGGTGGATGGAACAGATAGTGCCACAGAAAACATACAGCCTAAGGAGCTTGCTCCCGGCAATGGTGAAAAGGTGAGGTAAGAGCTCACCGTTCTCATAGTGATATGAGGAGCATGGTAAACCTTACGGGTTGAAAGACCAAATAGATCCTGTTTAGAGTTGCTCGCTCGTTTGGCAGGATGGGTAGGTTGATAATGATCCTGGCAGTGATGTCCGGACCAGATAAATGATGGGCATCCGCCCTTGCTCCGCTGAAGCATTGCGATGCGAAGCAGCTGGCGGATACAGAACCCGGCTTACAGGCTTGCGATTTTTTATTTAACTGAACAGTAAATATGGCGAAGATCCTTATTGTTGATGATGAAAAAAGCATCAGAGAAACCCTGAAAGAAATCCTTGAGTACGAAAAGTATCAGGTAAGCGAAGCCCAGGATGGTGAAGCTGCATGGGAGGAATTATCTAAAAACAGCTATGACGTAGTGCTCTGCGATATCAAAATGCCAAAAATGGATGGTATAGAGCTTCTCGATAAAGCTGTCAATGAGGGAATTGATACACCTTTCATCATGATCTCAGCCCATGGTACTATTGAGACTGCTGTAGATGCCACTAAAAAGGGCGCCTATGATTTTATTCAGAAACCACCGGATCTCAACAGGTTGTTGCTTACTGTTCGCAACGCACTGGACAAGTCCAATCTCCAGGTAGAGACCAAGACACTCAAAAAGAAGATCAATAAGGCTTTTGATATTGTTGGAAACTCCAAACCAATCCAGGAAATCAAGGACACCATTGAAAAAGTAGCTCCTACAGATGCCCGGGTTCTCATCACAGGGGAAAACGGTACGGGTAAGGAGTTGGTGGCTCATTGGCTACATGCCAAAAGCTCCAGGTCTGCATTGCCTTTGATTGAAGTGAACTGTGCCGCTATACCTTCGGAATTGATTGAGAGCGAGCTTTTTGGTCATGAGAAGGGTTCCTTTACCTCTGCGCATAAGCAGCGCATTGGAAAGTTTGAACTGGCTAATAATGGGACCATCTTTTTGGATGAGATTGGTGATATGAGTCTTTCGGCTCAGGCAAAAGTATTGAGAGCATTACAGGAGCATAATATCACCAGGGTAGGTGGTGAGAAGTCAATAAAGGTAGATGTTAGGGTATTGGCGGCTACCAATAAGGACCTGAAGAAAGAAATAAAGGAAGGCAATTTCAGGGAAGATCTTTATCACAGATTAAGTGTTATGATCATCCAGGTACCACCATTGAGGGAGCGTAAAGATGATATACCACTGCTAATAGAGCACTTCATGGGCTTGATCTCATCAGAATATGGGTCAGCACCAAAGAAAATTGCCAAAGATGCTATTGATGAATTAACCAATTACGCCTGGTCCGGAAACATTCGTGAGCTACGAAACATCGTAGAACGTCTGATTATAATGTCAGATAGTGAGATATCTGTAAAGGATGTGAAGCGATACGTAGAGATCTAAATCAAATTCTAACTTGTTCAGGTCTTGATTTTTCTACATCCTGTTTGGCATAAGTAGGACAAGTTTTTTGGGTACAAGCACTCAACCCAGCCAGTACAATTGCAATAACAAAAATTTTCAACTTCATGAGCGGTTTTTCTTTAGTGGATATAGTGTATACCCAGTTTTAACTATTATCAAAAATATGTTTTAGTTTCTTTCTCTGCAAAAAAAATACGACTAATTAACTCATTATCTCGTTAAAATAACAAATTACACCCCCTGACATCTGAATTATCCAGCCTTCCCATTACTTCAAATTGGCCATTTTGGACAATTCTTCCAAGGTCTTCTGTTTCAACGAAGGAAATGGTATGGATATTGGCTAAGTCAATAACATTTATACCACCTGTTTGACCTTTTTCTACATAAGAGAAGGGATCATTGATGTCGCGGATCATGACTCTGGCCCAACCAGGAAAGGAGAAAAAGCCATTTTTCCCATATGCCTGAGAGAAAAGTTCAGTCATTCCGTATTCCGAATAAACAGAGGTAATGTCAAACCCTGCTTTAATCCGATCGTGCAATTCCTGACGGGTAATTTCTTCTCTTCTCCCTTTCATTCCCCCGGTTTCAATCACTATTAAATCATCGAGATTTGAAAACGGACCCGCTTTTTCAATAAAATCCAGAATGGCATAAGAAACTCCAAAAAGTATCTTAGGGCTATTGTCAGTGACAAGGGCTTGTTTTAGCTCCTTATAATTGTCCAGGTAAAATCCACCAGCATGAGGAGTTCTGCCCATGAAATAGTCTACCATACTGATGAGGGAAGAATTGCCTTGCTGTATATATGAAGGCAAAAGGGCCAGGATCTTAAACTTTTCAAGGTGGTCAAAGAGCTGATTGAAAATTGCCTCCGCATTGAAGTGGTACAGTGACTCATCTTTGACATGGTGAGTGCTCCTTTCCCCGGTTGTCCCACTACTCTTAAAAATTTTTTCAGTCGGCCATGTCCCGGATTTGATTTCCTGTGTCTTAAAGAAGGAGATGGGAAGGAACGGAATATTCTTCAGCCCCGTCACATCTTTAGGGTGAATATTCAGAAGATTACAATATTCCCGATAAATTTGATTTTGATTCCACTGAAAATTAAAAATTTCAATGGCAAATTTTTCAAATGTTTCTTCGTTAATAGAAATTAGGTCAGATTTGAATCTTTTAGGATCAATCATCGGTTACATTAAAAACAAAGTTCAATTTATAGTGAGGGATTGATTATGAGGTATATGGTCAGATATTTTTTAGTAATAATCATGATTCCAGTAATTCTCAGTTGTTACCCGGAACCTGATATTTCTGATGTTCCTCATATTGAGTTTAGAGAATTAAAATTCATACCCGGCTCCTCATTTGATTCACTCGTATTGTCATTTTATTTTGAAGATGGAAACGGCGATGTAGGACTGTTTTCCACGGAGACACTTCCCCCTTTCCATCCATTCGACTATGTAGTTGATGCTGAAGATAACCTGGTGACATTGCGTTCCAACTCCACACCACCATTTAGGTTGGTGACACCTGGGACATTAGAGGAAAAATTCCTGAGCGATACGGATATCCGTAATCCATACAACTGTGAAGATTATGCTATTCTGGATCTTGGCGGAGTAGATACCTTCTTTATCAAGAAGAATGAGTACCATTATAACCTTCATCTGGACTTTTTCAGAAAGATCAATGGTGTTTACCAGGAGATTGACCTGGAATCAGTTTTTGGTACTACCAGTTGTGGGATCACCTACGATGGAAGGATACCTGTATTTGATGAGGAGACAGTTAAAGATCAAAGGCCTCTTCGTGGCACTATTACTTATCCGATCACATCAAGTGGTTTTCCATTTATCTTCGGGAATGATGAGTTCAAGATCGAGTTTTACATCTATGATTTTGACCTGAACAAGAGCAACGTAACCAGTACGCCTGATTTGACCTTATTGGGTATTACTAAATGAGTGGCTTAAACTGATCAGGATTTACTTCGGAGATCAGCTGATACACGCCTTCAAACACGTCCTCGGTATTGGGCTTCGAAAAGTAATCACCGTCTGTGCTATACGCTGGTCTGTGATCCTTTGCGGAGATACACAAAGGCTTTGAATCCAGGTACTGGTAGCCATTGTCACGANCCAGGACCTGTTGCATCATAAATGCTGTTGCTCCACCAGGCACATCCTCATCGATAAATACTACCCTGTTTGTCTTCTTGAGAGACTCTATGATTGAGCTGTGAATATCAAATGGAAGCAGAGACTGAACATCTATGACCTCGCAGGAGATACCAAATTCACTGAGCTGCTGAGCTGCCTCAATCACGATCCTGCAGATAGACCCATAGGTTACCAGGGTCACATCTGTACCTTCCCGCAAGACTTCAGGCACGCCAAGTGGAACCTTTATGTCTGCAATATTCTCAGGCATTTTCTCTTTCAGCCGGTATCCATTGAGTGATTCGATGACCAGTGCTGGATCTTCTGATGCCATCAGCGTGTTGTAAAAACCAGCAGCTTGAGTGAGGTTTCTGGGAACAAGCAAGTGAATACCGCGGATTGAGCCAAGCAACATACCCATAGGAGAACCACTATGCCAGACACCTTCCAAACGGTGACCACGTGTCCTGATAATCAACGGGCAAACCTGACCACCCTTCATCCTGTAGTGCAATGATGCCAGGTCGTCTGACATAGTCTGCAAGGCATAAATCAGATAATCAAGGTATTGGATCTCAACAATCGGTCTTAAGCCTCTTAGGGCAGAACCAATTCCCTGCCCAAGAATAGTGAGTTCCCGAATGCCCGTGTCTGTTACTCGAATCTCGCCATATTTATCCTGTAGGCCTGCAAATCCCTGGTTTACATCACCAATCTTACCTACGTCTTCACCGATGGCAAAAACCCGTGGATCTCTTTTTAGCAACTCATCAAAGCAAGCCCTTACGACCTCACGCCCATCTACTACCACTGCATCTTCAGAGTACTCCGGTTTCACCTCTTCCACTGCCAGCGGACTGGAAGCTGATTCATTGTAAAGATGAGAATTGTACTCATCCTTGTGGATCTCATTTTTTTCTTTTACCCACTGAATGAGTATATCTTTCTCATTAGATCTCTCGTCCTTCAGGTACCTTAGGCTCTTTCTGACAGCTCGCATGGTGTCAGCCTTCAGTGGGTTTAAGGTATCTTTCAGATCGCTCTTAATTTCATTTAGTGCTACCTTATTGACGGATACCTTGGCTGCATCTCCGATTAATTTGATTGCGGTAGCTACATCTGATTTGATTTCAGCAGTGTAAGCTTTCCAGGCTTCATTTCTGGCCTTTTTCGCTTTTTGCCTGGCTTCGTTTTCTACTTCTTTGAGTTCTGCTTCAGAGCAAATGCCTGTTTCCAGGATCCATTCCCGCATTTTGAGGTTGCAGTCATGTACTCTTTCCCAGTCCAGCCTTTCTTTCGATTTATATCTTTCGTGCGAGCCCGATGTAGAGTGACCCAGGGGTTGCGTCATATCAATCACATGTACAAGACTTGGAACATGGTGTTCCCGTGCTATTTGAGCTGCTTTCTGGTAGGTTTTCACAAGATTGGGGTAATCCCAACCTTCTACTGTAAAAATCTCCATTCCATCGAGTTCTTTCTCTCTTCTGAATCCTTCAAGTACAGCAGAGATACTTTCTTTGGTGGTGTGGTAACGCTGCGGTACCGAAATTCCATAACCATCATCCCATACCGACATCACAACTGGTATCTGGAGTACGCACATTGCATTTATGGCTTCAAAAAAGTGCCCTTCAGAAGTAGCTGCATTTCCAATGGTACCGAAAGCTACTTCATTCCCATTTATACTAAAGTCCTTAAGATCTTTCAGATCAGGGTTATTGCGATAGAGTTTGGAAGCATAAGCCAGCCCGATCAACCTGGGCATTTGAGCAGCAGTACATGAGACATCTGAAGCTGAGTTCTTCATGTCAGTCAGCGTCTTCCACTCACCACTTAGGGTCATCGACCTGGTTCCAAAATGTCCATTCATCATCCGACCTGCAGAAGCTGGCTCGGCATCAAGATCGGTATGTGCGTATAGCTGAGCGAAAAATTCCTGTGAGGAATGCTGCCCCATAGCCATCATCATGGTTTGATCACGATAATAACCGGATCTCCAATCTCCGTTTTTAAGTGCTTTGGCTGCTGCTATCTGGGCTATTTCCTTACCATCGCCNAATATGCCGAATTTGGCTTTACCCATAAACACCTCTTTTCGCCCTATTATGCTTGTTTCCCGGCTTTCTACTGCCAGTGCGTAATCAAATAGCACCTCAGCCTTCTTGAACTTGGTTTTAGTCGTAACTTCTTGCGTACCCACTAAAAAAAGAGGTTTGTTTTACAATACTTCAAGGAAGTCAAAATTACTAAAAAATCAGGACAGGTAATAGAGAATCGACCATATATTTCTATTGAATTGGATTTTAAACACTAGGAAAATGGAATAATATTCCGACAATCAGAAGATAATCAGAATATAATTTTAATCGCTTAAATTTCAGTTACGGTATTTATCGAATTTTTCGGACCCTGCAATTCTCATTATTCCGCCTCGTATCTTTGTCAAAAAAGCAGTAAACACATGATTATAGGGGTTCCAAAGGAGATAAAATCCAACGAAAACAGGGTAGCCATCACTCCCGGGGGAGTAATAGAGCTGACCAAGCGAGGACATGCAGTATACATCCAAGCCGGTGCAGGTTTAGATAGTGGATTTGCTGATGACCAATACGTACAGGCTGGTGCCGAGATCCTTCAAAGCATTGAAGAGGTCTACAAAAAGGCCGAAATGATCATGAAAGTAAAAGAGCCTATAGAGCCTGAGTATTCACTCATCCAAAAAGATCAGCTGGTGTTTACATATTTTCACTTTGCATCCAGCAAACCATTAACAGATGCGATGATTAGCAGTGAGGCGGTTTGCCTCGCTTATGAGACGGTAGAAAAGAGCGACAGGACATTGCCCCTGCTTATCCCTATGTCTGAAGTAGCTGGTCGAATGGCTATCCAGGAAGGAGCGAAATACCTGGAGCGACCTCAAAAGGGAAGAGGTATATTGCTAGGTGGTGTGCCTGGGGTAAGACCAGCCAAGGTACTGATCCTTGGTGGGGGTATTGTAGGAACCAATGCTGCTAAAATGGCCTCGGGAATGGGTGCGGATGTCACAATCATGGATATCAACCTGCCAAGACTAAGATACCTGGAAGATATCATGCCGGCTAATGTGAGCACATTCATGTCCAGTGAATACAATATCAGGGAATTGATCAGTACGCACGACCTGATCATTGGTGCTGTGCTGATACCAGGCGCAAAGGCTCCACACCTGGTGACACGGGATATGCTGAAATTCATGAAACCGGGTACTGTACTGGTCGACGTTGCGGTAGATCAGGGTGGATGTATCGAAACCTGTAAGCCAACTACACACGACAATCCTACTTATATCATTGACGATGTGGTGCATTACTGCGTGGCCAATATGCCGGGAGCTGTACCTTACACCTCTACGCTGGCACTGACGAATGCTACCCTGCCTTATGCTGTCCAGCTGGCCAATAAAGGATGGAAAAAAGCATGCGCTGATAATGAAGAACTGAAAAAGGGGCTCAATATCGTCAATGGCAAAGTTGTGTATCAGGGAGTTGCTGAAGCCTTTGGACTGGAGTTCGAAGAAGTAGCCGGATTCCTGAATTAGCCTAGTTTGGGGAATTCTTTGAGTGATTGATATTCTTCACCACTGAACTTCCAGATAAAGTGTTTCAAACCATTGGTCATGGCAATGTATGGTGCCTGAATGATCTTGTTATAGGTGGAGATCTGATGGATCGTTTCAGGCCCAAGCTTTACTTTGGCGGCTTTACATTCAATCAGCAGAAAAGGGGATCCCGACCTGTCGGATAGAAGAATATCCGATCTTTTCCCTGACTTGAAGTAAGTCAAAGGGAATTCCAGGCTGATAAGAGCCTTGGGATAGGACAGGTGATTGATCATAAGGTGGATGAAATGCTGGCGCACCCACTCTTCCGGAGTCAGCGTGACGTATTTTTTCCTGACAATATCGAACACAAACTCGTTGCCTTCCTCATTTTTGATCTTCAGTGAACAGTCAGGAAGATTAAGCTTTTCCATATGGAGGCATCTTAACGAACCGAAGGAGAACGAGACCAATCAGGAAGAAAAGACCCAGTGCCAGTGAACTGTTGCGCATGCTACCTGTGATTTGTTCTATCAAACCATAGCTAAAGGTACCAAGAACTACGCTGATGTGGAAGGTGACGTCAAAGAAGGAAAAATAAGAGGCATGGTCTTCCGTATCTTCTGGAATCAATTTACTAAAGGTAGCCCTGGACAACGCCTGAATACCCCCCATGACCAGACCGACCAGTACTGCAATCAGATAAAACTGGGTCACATTGGTGATGAAGAAGGCATAGATGCAAATGCCTATCCAAATGATAATCATGAAGGTAAGAGAAAAGATATTCCCCTTTTTGTCGGAGAGTCGGGCAAAAAGCAATGATCCCGCTATTCCCACAAACTGGATGATGAGCAGGATAGGTATGAGCTGTCCCGCTTCCAGGTGGAGGACTTTTGATCCGAATAATGTGGCGAGCAGCATCACCGTCTGTACTCCCATGTTGAAAAACAGGAAAGCCAGAATGTATTTCTTCATATTGCTCAACGTCTTCAGCTTGAAGAATACCGATCTTATTTCTCGATATCCGTTCAACAGGATTCTTCCCTTAGGTTTTTTATGAAATACATTTACCGGCAAGGTCCTGAAGGGAATTTGTGCAAAGCCGATCCACCAGATCCCTACGAGCAGGAACACAATCCTGGTAGCCTGTCCCGAGTTTTCAAAGCCAAAAGTTTCATAGAATGTGATCAGTACCAGGCTCATGATCAGCATGAGCGCACTGCCCAGGTAGCCAAAAGCATAGCCACGGGCACTTACCCGGTCAGTCTCTTCCGGTGATGCGATCTCAGGAAGGTAAGCATCATAGAAAACGAGACTGCTGCTATAGCCCAGGCTGGCGAAGATCACACAGAAGATCCCCCATTCAATATTCCCTTTGGTGAAGAGGAACATCCCCATGCAACTAAACGCACCCAGAAAGGTAAAGATCTTGAGAAAAGTCATCTTTTTGCCCGTGTAATCGGCGATGCCAGACAACAGTGGAAGGATCATGGCAGATAGGAGGTAAGAGAAGGAAAGGGCGTAGCTATACAGGACCGAATTGACGATTTCAAAACCGAAAAAGCTCACCTTGTCACCAGTGGTTTCACTGGCAGTAATGGCTGTGTAATAGATTGGAAAAATGGAAGTGTTGATCACAAGATTGTATACTGAGTTGGCCCAGTCATACATGCACCAGGATCGGATTATTTTCGGATCTCCCTCCATAAAAATTATTGCCGAAAATAGTCAAACTATCCCAAAACTTTAACGTATTACCAATTGTTTCAGGAGAGGGAGATATATGTACCCTATCTGAAGAAACACTAATATGGATGAGCAAGACATTTTAATACCTGATAAACCAAAACTGAATAGAATAAAGGAGCGAATCCCCAGAACAGACCTTACAAGAGTGGTCATCATTGGTGGGGGATTCGGCGGGATAGAGCTGGTCAGGCATCTGAGTAAACAGAAGGTGCAGACTGTCCTGGTAGACAAACACAACTACCACAGTTTTATACCACTACTTTACCAGGTGGCCACTGCAGGCTTAAGCCCTGGTGATATCTCCAGTCCTCTGAGGGAATTTCTCCAGGATAATAAGAACTTTCATTTCCGAATGGCCAAGGTGAAAAGTGTGGATCCGGAGCAGAAGCGCGTGATCACCAATGCCGGCTTTTTGGAATACGACAAGCTGGTAATAGCTACCGGGTCAAGCACCAATTTTTTTAATAATGAGCAGCTCAAGAAAAATGCGCATAAGCTGCGTGAGATCAGTGATGCCATTGAATTGAGGACCAAGCTGATCAACAACTTTGAGGAGGCCATCCAGGCTGATGGTGATGAGGAGCTTGAAAAGTACATGAACATCGTGATAGTGGGTGCCGGCCCTACGGGTGTGGAGCTGGCGGGAGCTATAGGTGAGCTTCGCAAGCATGTGCTACCCAAAGATTATCCTGAGCTGGATTTTTCCAGGCTCAAGATCTGGCTGGTGGAAGGCACTGACAGGGTGTTGCCCAGTATGTCAGAGAGGTCTGGTCACAGGGCAAAACGATATCTGAAGAAATTCGGAGTCAGGCTTTTGCTTGGAAAGTTTGTGGAATCCTTTGACAATGGCGTCGTCACCCTGAGTGATAAGCGTACCATCCAGACACAGTGCCTTGTTTGGGCTGCAGGAGTAAAACCCAATTACATCAAGGGTTTGCCTGAGGGATCTGACGTAAAAGGACGTATCAAAGTTGATGAGTTTAACCGGGTCTGGGGTGTAAAAGATATCTATGCCATCGGTGATGTGTCTTACCAGGAGTCTAAGAAGTATCCCAAAGGGCTGCCTATGCTGGCGCCGGTGGCCATTCAGCAGGCCAGGAGGCTGTCAGAAAACCTGATGGCTCAAATTCAGGGTGGTACGGAGCGTCCTTTTGCATATACAGACAAAGGGACCATGGCGACTATTGGAAGGAATAAAGCGGTAATTGATGCCCCTTTTGGTATTCGTTTAGGCGGTTTTCTGGGCTGGTTTATCTGGATGTTTATCCACCTGTTTT
>JAHCMM010000298.1 GCA_019192515.1 Cyclobacteriaceae bacterium SS2 | reverse complement strand
TCATAGCTTCTGCCTCTTCCGGGTTTGGATACACCACTGTGGGGAAGTTACCATCCGGTTCGGCTTGCTCAGAGACTACCGTCACATTTTTAAAACCAAACGCCTCAAGTACCCGTGGGACCAGCTTGATCCCGGTACCGTGTATGGAGCTAAAAACAATTTTTGTGTCACTTTCTTTGGCAATGGTTTCCGGAGACAGGCTCAATCCCTTCAGTACATCCACATATTGCTTGTCAATCTCTTCACCAATTATTTCAATCAGGTTATCGTTGCCGTTGAATTTCACATCGTCGAAAGAACTGATATTATTGACTTCCTCTATCACATTTTTGTCGTGAGGAGGCACAAGCTGACCTCCGTCGTCCCAGTATGCCTTGTAGCCATTGTATTCCTTGGGCTTGTGAGATGCAGTGAGTACTACACCGCTCTTACATTTTAGTTTTCGGATACAATAGGATAATTCGGGTGTTGGTCGGAGGGATTCAAAGAGGTAAACTTTGATACCATTGGCAGAAAATACCGCTGCTGTGGTCTCAGCAAAGAATCGGCTATTGTTGCGGCTATCATGAGCAATGGCAACTTTGATCTCTTCATTAGGGAAACTTTTGTTCAGGTAGTTTGCCAACCCTTGTGTCGCCATACCTATGGTATACTTGTTCATGCGGTTAGAGCCAATGCCCATGATACCTCTAAGGCCCCCGGTGCCAAATTCCAGGTCTTTGTAAAATGCTTCGGTAAGCTCTTCCTGATTACTGGACTGGAGTTTTTTGATGGACTCTTTGGTTTCCTGATCGATGGCCTGACTATCTAACCAACTTGATACCCTTGATTCTAGCGACATAGTAAATTTTTGAGGTTTGAATTAAAAATATTAAAATCCGAGCTTATTTCTTACCCTTCCCAATACTTCTTTTGCAATTTCACTGGCTTTTCTTTCACCCTCTTCCAGAAGTCGTTCGATTTCGGAAGGATTGTTGATTAAAAGATCGAATTTTTCTCTTTCTGCTTTAAAAAGGTCAATGATCAGCTCAAATAATTCCTGTTTGGCATGTCCATAGCCATAGTTGCCAGCCAGATATTTTGCCCTCAGCTCTTCGGTTTGAGCCTGGGAGCCAAGAATCTTATAAATAGCAAATACATTACAGGTGTCAGGGTCCTTAGGCTCTTCCATGGGTGTGCTATCCGTAATGATAGACATAATGTTTTTTCTCAGCTTCTTTTCAGGTTGAAAGATATCGATGGTGTTGCCATATGACTTGCTCATCTTCTGACCATCTGTACCAGGGATGGTCATGACCTGATCATCAATTCTTGCTTCCGGGACCACAAAAGTTTCCCCATATTGATTGTTGAAACTGGAGGCAATATCCCGCGTCATTTCCAGGTGTTGCTTTTGGTCTTTGCCCACAGGTACAAAGTTGGCATCGTAGAGAAGAATATCTGCTGCCATCAAAACAGGATAAGTAAACAGTCCCGCATTTACATCTGATAACCGCTCGGATTTATCTTTAAATGAATGGGCATTGGCCAGCATGGGAAATGGCGTAAAACAGTTGAGATACCAGGCAAGCTCACAAACCTCTGTCACTTTGCTCTGACGATAAAACAGGTTTTTGTTTGTATCCAAACCAAAAGCCAACCACGCTGCTGCCACTGCTAACACATTTTCTTTTCGTTGTGCAGCGTCTTTGATTGTGGTTAAAGAATGTAAATCTGCTATGAACAAGAAAGATTCGTTCTTTTCGTTCTTAGAGAGTTCAATAGCTGGTGCAATTGCTCCAAGGATATTTCCCAGGTGAGGTTTCCCGGAACTTTGAATTCCAGTAAGGATGCGCGACATAATATTTTTTGTGCAAACCTAAATAATTTGAATCTTTGTATCTGGTTAAGAAAAGTTTAAGAATGAGATTAATCGTCATTATCCTTCTAGGTATCATAAGCACCGTCCAACTGCAGGCTCAGGGAAAATTAGAGTTTGTGAAAACAAATCACGATTTTGGTGAGGTGGACGAGAATGGCGGATTGATAGATTATAGTTTCCAATTCAAAAATGCTGGAGATCAGCCAGTCAAAATTCTCTCGGTAAAGGCTTCTTGTGGTTGTACCACACCTGGCTGGACGAAAGAACTCGTGATGCCCGGAGATTCCGGCTTTATAAAAGCTCAATATAATCCGAGAAACCGACCTGGTCAGTTTAGGAAGTCGCTGCAGGTAACCAGCAATGCTACTGGCGGAAATGCCACTCTTTTTATAGAGGGCTATGTGAAGCCGGCACCTAAAACAGTCGCTGAAGACCTGCCATTGAAAATGGAGGGGCTAAGGATTAAATACAAATCCCTAAACCTGGGACGAATGACCAATGAAAAGCCTGTTCAAAAGTCATTTGATATTCACAATGATAGTGAGGTGGCCATGTCTTTAGTTCAGGAAAGAGGCATGATCCCGGAATTCGTTTCATTGTCGTTCGAACCTCAGACCATAGAACCAAATGAAGGTGGACAACTTGTGGTCACCTATGATCCTAAAAAGAAGGGGAGTCTGGGTTTTCATACAGACAACGTCCGTTTTTTTACATCTGAAGCCCCCGGTGAGATGAAAGAACTGTTTATTGTTGCGACTATTGAAGAGTATTTTCCACCCATGACTGCGGAAGAGAAAGCCAAAGCTCCAAGGTTGGCAATTGATCGAACAAACCATGACTTTGGCAGGTTAACAGAAGGTAACACGGTGAAAACCACCTTTCAGATATCCAATACAGGTAAGGAACCATTGAGTATTCGGGATACCAGAGGGAATTGTGGCTGTACGATATCTTCGCTGCCTAAAAAAGAGCTCAAGCCGGGGGAATCCATTCCAATGACGGTTACTTTCGATACATCGGGAAGGAGAGGACGACAGTATAAAACTGTCACGATATTCTCGAATGATCCAATGGGCCCGACGCAAATGATCAGCATCCGGGCTGATGTAAATTAATCTTCTCTTGGGAAGATGTTATTTTTCCGATCTATGTCTGCCATCCAACCTGAGGCATCTATCTCAATTTTCCTGATTTTATCGATGGGTATGTCGATGTTGAAGGAATATTCCGGGTGAGTCCAGGACCAGTCGGGTAGTATGGTTCTTTCTACATCAAAGTCAAGTGGTTTTTCACCCCTCATGATTCCAAGAGGGATGTAATATAGGAACCGGTCTCCATTCTTTTTGGTCACCCATAGATCAACAGGCATAGGCATTCGCTGAAGCCGTCTGATCACTATTTTGGTGGAATCTTTTGAGGTTGGAGTGACCGAGTTGATTTCATAATCAATCGTATGAGTAGAGTTTACCCAGTAGTCATGATACCAATCCAGGGTAATCCCGGATTGTTTTTCCATTACCCTGAAAAAATCCTCCGGCCAGGGATGCTTAAATTTCCACTGATCATAGTAAGCCAACAATCCCTTTTCTACGTTCTCTTTACCAATGACATATTTGAGTTGTTGAAGTGCTACTTTTCCTTTTGTATAGGCGGCTACCACATAGGCGTTGTTAGTAGCAAAATGATCGGAGTGAGTGCTCATTGGTTCCTCAAATCCTGTCTTCGACCATACGATATAGCTGACATATGCACTGGCAATGGGATTGAAAAACTCATGATTTCTGCCCTTGGATTCGTAGATAAAAGCTTTGGTATACATTTCAGCATATTCAGTGAAGCCTTCATCCATCCAGGAGGCATAACTTTCATTATTGGCCAAAATGCCATAATACCACTGATGCATCAATTCGTGGATGATCACACTCACCAGCGAGCTTAAGCTTCTACCACTGGTGATTAGGGTAGCCATAGGATACTCCATTCCCCCGTCTCCTCCCTGAATGACTGAAAATTGAGGGTAGGGGTATTCACCAAAGTTTTCCTGGATATAGGGAAATGCTTTCATTGTATAATCAATGGCATCCGACCACATCTTGGCATCTTCTTGTTTCTGGTACAAAAAGTGAACTTTAAATCCATTTTCAGCTTTCCGGGTTTCATGAACATAATCCCGGTCGGCTGCCCACACAAAATCATGGACATTTTTGGCTTCAAATTCCCAGGTGATCTTATCAGAAGGTTCTATTGGGTCTTCAGCATAGCCATGACCAACAGCTTCAGGGTTTTTCACAACGCCTGTTCCTCCAAGAACGTATTCTTTATCGATTGTGATAGATACATTGAAATCTCCCCAGGGAGCATAAAACTCTCTGGCTACATAAGGAATTGCATGCCAACCTCTGTTGTCATATTCGGCCATTTTAGGATACCATTGGGACATGGAGTAGTCAATACCCTCTTCACTATTTCTGCCTGTTCTTCGGATTTGTAAAGGGACCTGGCTGTTGAATTCCATTTTGAAAGTAGCCTGTGTCTTTGGGGGGATAGGGTCTGCCAGCTTTACCTCCAGAATAGTACCTTCCACATGATATTTCAGTGGCTTGTCATTTTGCGTTAAAGAGATCACCTTATGGTAACCAATCCCTGTTGAGTCGAGCTTGAAAATTTTGTCTCCAATCTTGGGGCTTGGATCAGGAAGGGACCTGTTTCTCACATCCATCATGCTGTTTGGCTGAAAGGCATTGAAGTATAAATGGTAAAAAACTTCATACAACGTATCAGGTGAGTTATTGTAATATTTTAAGGTTTGATTTCCTGAAAAACGATGTGTTTCGACATCAAAATCGATGTCCATTTCATATTCTACACGCTGCTGCCAATAGCACTGAGCCCATGAGATATTACAAAAAATTGAAAATATCAATGTAAACATTGAATAATTCCAATTTAAGGATGTTCTGTGGATAACTTTTTTGACAAAATTTGAACTATTCAAGGATTTTTGATTTTATTTATTCAACCAATAACTATTCAATGGAGAAGTTTTTCGAACTAATATTACTCATAGTTCTGGCGTTTGGATCGGCAATCCTTTTTTCATTCGCTATCATTTGGAAGCTTTTTTTAGCCATATTCCAAATGATAACGACTGCATTTAAGTAAAGTTTATCAAACGTCTACTTTCGCGTATTTCGCATTTTTCTCGATGAAATCTCGTCGAGGCCCGACTTCGTCTCCCATTAGCATAGAAAACAAATGATCAGCTTCCGCAGCAGATTCGATAGTTACCTGCTTTAAACCTCGTGTCTCGGGATCCATTGTAGTAGTCCACAACTGCTCAGGATTCATTTCTCCAAGACCTTTGTATCGCTGAACATTTACTGCATCTTCTTTTCCATCTGCCAGCTCTTTTACAATTTTCATTCTGTCGTTTTCAGACCAGGCATATCTTTCACTTTTACCTTTTTTCAGGAGGTAGAGTGGAGGCAGGGCAATGTATAGGTATCCTTTTTCTATCAACNCNCTCATATANCGGAANAAGAAAGTAAGGATGAGTGTACGGATATGACTACCATCAATATCAGCATCGGACATGATGATGATCTTGTGATACCTTAATTTT
>JAHCMM010000297.1 GCA_019192515.1 Cyclobacteriaceae bacterium SS2 | reverse complement strand
TTCATTTTAGTAAAAATATTGTAAATCTTACATTTTACTATGTACATCTTGTATCCTGTTGCCTCTATCCGTGTAAGAGAATCAAAATATGCAGGAAAATTCAGGCAACGTATTAGATCTGGTCAAGAATGAGTATTTCGTACACTGGATCGTAGCTCCAACTGAGGAATCCACCCACTTCTGGACGCAATGGATCTCCAACCATCCAGACAGAAAGCGGGATGTAGATGTCGCCCGGCAGCTCATCCGATCCACTCATTACAGTTTGGATGAGAAAATGCCCGAAAAGGACTATTATATGGTCCTCGAGAATATTGTAGACCGGAGCCAACAGCGAAAGAAAAAGTCCGGGGTTCATTACCTGGTCACCTGGAAGGCTGTCGGCATTGCAGCTTCTTTACTTCTGGCCATGTTTTTAGGTGTTTGGGTTTCCCAGAGCGTTTCTCCGGCAGAAGAGCAAGTAGTGGTTGCTGAACCACAGCTCATGATCAAGCAAAACCCACGTGGTCAAAAATCTACCATTATGTTGCCTGATGGCACAAAGGTGATCCTGAATTCAGAAAGTTCTATCAGCTACCTATCCAATTTTACTGGAAACGAACGACTAGTTGAGCTGACCGGTGAAGCCTTTTTTGATGTGGTGAGGGATCCTGCCAAACCTTTTGTGGTAAAAACAAAAAGCCTGATGACCACCGCACTTGGAACCTCCTTTAATGTGGATGCATATCCTGACGGGAAGGAGGAAATCACATTGGTCACCGGAAAGGTCAGGGTAAATAGCCACATCGAGTCAGATCAGTCCACCCTGCTGGAACCAGGAGAAATAGCCGCACTCGAGTTCGGTGCACTTAACAAAAAACTGGGTAGCTCATTGAATCATATCAAGTGGAAAGATGGGTTCATTGTTTTTCAGAAGACACCTTTTCAGGAAGGAATCATGGAGCTGGAGCGATGGTATGGCGTCACCATTGATGTGAAGAATCTCTCAGCCAATGAGGAGCCAACTTTCACTGCCCACATAGAGAATGACAATCTTGCCAATGTGCTTGAGACACTGGGCTATGCGATGAGATTTGACTTCAGGATTGAAGGAAAAAAAGTATTGATAAACTTTAAATAGACCCCTATGAAAGAAAGTTAAGAGTCCTACTAAAGATCGAGCCTGAAAAAGATGCTACCAACATACGATTTTCAGGCTCTACATAGAATGAAATTTTTTCACCCTAATCCTACAAATATATGCAAGGAACACTACAATTAATTCGAATGACAGGGAAGCTTACCATATACTCATTCGTGCTAACAACATTACTTTTTAATGCGCTGCTGGCAGAAAAAGCGAATAGCCAGGCCATAAAAAGTGTAAAAGAGGCGAGGATCAGTATCGTGATCCAAAATGAGAATCTAGTTGACGTGCTGCAAAAGATTGAAAGCAGCACAGAATATCATTTTGCGTACCAGGACAGCGAGTTGCTGGAGAATAAATCAAAACGCATTTCATTAGAAGCCAATAACCAGACACTTGAGTCTCTCCTGATAGAGATCTCCAAGCAGGCCAATGTGAGTTTTCGGCAGGTAAATGACCGGATCAGTGTACGAAATGCCAAATTCAGAAATGCTGAAAAGAGTATAGAGGTCATCATCGTACAGAATGTATCAGGAGTGATCTCTGATGATTCCGGCGAAGGACTTCCTGGAGTGAGTATTGTGGTGAAGGGAACTTCACAAGGTACTGTAACGGACCTGGATGGAAGATTTTCTTTAGAGGTGCCATCCAGCGAATCCATCCTGGTGATTAGTTCGGTAGGATTTAAAACACAGGAGATTGTGGTGGGCAACCAATCCACTTTGACTATCCAAATGGTTACTGATGTTCAGTCACTGGGTGAAGTGGTGGTGATTGGTTATGGAACTGCCAAAAAAGAAGATCTTACCGGAGCCATTGCTACGGTAGACATTAATAAAACACGAGAGATTCCAAATGTCAATTTGGTTCAAAGTTTAAGAGGTACAGTAGCTGGAGTAGTTGTCACAGACAATGGAAGGCCAGGTGCGGATGCCTCTATCCAAATTCGGGGACGGAATTCCATTTCCGCAAGCAATGCTCCATTGATTGTATTGGATGGAGTGATCTATGCGGGAGGAAGTCTTTCTGATATTAATCCGGGTGACATAGAATCAATTCATATTCTAAAAGATGCGAGTTCCACTGCTATTTATGGTTCATTGGCAGCTAATGGAGTAATTGAGATTACGACCAAGAAGGGTCAAATGGGCAAACCACAGTTTTCAATAAACACCTACTATGGATTTTCAGACTATGCCCATATTCCTGACTTTCTGAATGCCCAGGAATATCTTTCATTTCGCCAGGATGCTGAGGCAGCCGACGGAGGACCGATTCCTTTCGGGCCAACTGAGCAGGTCAATATTGATGCAGGGAAGAGCATTGAACCATTTGAGGAAATCAGACAGGATGCTCCTATGTATAATGGGGAGCTAAGTGTATCTGGCAAAACAGAAAGCGTAAGCTACTATCTGTCTGGGTCCTACACCAAAAGTAAGTCCCCGGTAGCTGGAGACAATTTCAGCAGGATCGGGGGTAGAGCCAACCTGAATGTAGCCGCAACGGACTGGTTAAATATCGGGTTGAATTCGGGATACTCTTTGCGTGACTATTCAGGAAACAGGGCTAACCTGGGAGCGGCCAGCTGGCTAAGCCCGTGGGCAAGCCTGTATTACGATGACGGGGTACCCAGAAAACAGCCCCAGGATGTGGGCCTTGTACAGAACCCCATGTTTTCTACCCTATGGAATGACAGAGAAGAAAAGGCTGGGATTTTGTTTGTGAATTCATTTGCTGAGGTAACCATTTTTGATGGGTTAAGCTATAAACTCAATGTTGGCTATACCCAGCGACGTTATCATGAATTCAGGTACAACAACTCTTATGACAGAGATGCATTCTTCAACCTGGGGTCAGGTAGCAAGGAGCATTTTGAATCACACAATCTTACGGTGGAAAACATCCTTCAGTTTTCTAAATACATCAATGAAGAACATGAATTGAATGCCACGCTCATGTATGGTTTTTATGAAACCAAGGATGAGCGATCAGTTCTGTCGAGCCAGAATATTTTCAATGATGCCTTAGGCTGGAATTCACTGGAAGTTGGTGATAATTTCAATGTGGCTACTGCTGCCGGGGAAAGTGTCCAATTATCTACGATGGGTAGAATCGGATACAGATACAAAGGCCGGTATATCTTCGATATGAGTTTACGACGCGACGGATACTCTGCTTTTGGAGCCGGTAATAAATTTGGACTCTTTCCTGCTGTTGGGTTGAGCTGGAACATGATGGAAGAAAGTTTCCTCACTTCAGCCAACTTCCTGGACAACCTGAAACTTCGGGTTTCATGGGGTAAAAATGGAAACAGAGGTGTATCTAGATATTCATCGCTTAGTGAGATCTCTTCAACCAACTATATTTTTGGAGATGGTGGTACATCGGTTGTGGGATTGTACCCCAGCTCATTTGCCAACCCCAACCTGGGATGGGAAACAACAACAAGTACCAATTTCGGTGTTGATTTTGGAGTGTTAAACAGCAGATTGAGTGGTTCTATCAACTACTACATCAGTCACACCACGGATCTTTTGTTAAGACAGCAAATCCCAAATACCAATGGATTTGACAGCTTCCTGCGAAATGTAGGTGAGACAGAAAATAAGGGCGTGGAGATCAGTCTTTCATCCATCAATCTCGAACTGGGAGATTTTGTTTGGGGTACTTCGGCAGCATTTACGCTCAATAGAAACAAAATCCTGAAGTTGACCGGCAATGATCTTGATGAAGATGGTATTGAGGATGATGACATTGCCAGCGGCTGGTTTATAGGACACCCTTTGGATGCGAATTTCGATTATGTATTTGATGGCATCTACCAGGAAGGTGATGATTTTTCTGCCCTGGCAGGAGCAAAAGCAGGCGATATCCGGTTTAAAGACGTGGATGGTGATGGTGAGATCACCCCGGCTGACCGCCAGGTAGTTCACTCAGAGCAACCCGATTTTATCCTGGGGTTGACCAATACCCTAAGCTACAAAGGATTTAGCCTGATGGCCATAATCAACTGGAGACAGGGTGGTTATAGTGACAATCAGGCACTCAATCTGGGTAGGAATTTTTATTATGAGGCAAATGTGTATGATGTTCCCTACTGGACACCAACAAATCCAATCAATGACTGGCCTGCCATCAATTATGGCAACCCGCTGGCTTATGGGTTTTATCAGAGCCGTAGCTATGTAAGGTTACAGGATGTTTCAATTGGATATACGTTTCCAAGCACCCTCGTGGAGAAAGCCAATATTCGAAATCTGAAAGTTTATGTGAGTGGTAAGAATCTTTTGACCTGGACAGACTGGATTGGCTGGGATCCGGAGCATGGGGCAGGCGGTATAAGCCCGGGAAACAATGGTCCCTTGATGAAAACCTATACACTAGGGGTTAATGTTCAATTTTAAACAAGAGGAAATCATGCATACATATATAAAACATTCATTGATATTGACATTGGTTCTGGGATTGTTGGGTTCATGTAGTGAAAGCTACCTGGATGAAGTTCCGCTGGATCAATTTAGCCCTGAGAACGTACTGGAAAACGAAGCAGGATATGAAGCTGCTGTCATCAGTATTTATAGCGCTGCCAGGGAAGAGCACCTGATAGCTTCAGCCAATTTTGAATACATGACTGTAGGGACGGACTTATCCCGATGGGGTAGATACGACAGCCGTGGTCTAAAGGACTATACGTTGTTAAACTCCAGTTACAGTGCAGCAGCCATATACTGGGATTGGGCGTATGAGAAGATGATCGTGAGGTCCAACCTTGTTTTGGAAGACATTGACAATGTAACATTCAGCAGTGATGCAAGAGACAACATCAAGGGGCAGGCCCTGTTTTTCAGAGCCTACACCTACAACTTTTTGATCAACATCTATGGAGGTGTGCCGATCGTCTCTTCCAGGCTGACCGAGCCAAAGTTTGACTTTGAAAGAGCCACCAGATTAGAAGTATTAAACTTTATCGTGAATGACTTGGAAGAAGCAGTTCAGCTTTTACCTATTGATGTTGAGGATGGACGTGTTTCCCGGGCGGCAGCTTATCATTTATTGAGTGAGATTTATATCTCGCTTGGTCTTGAAACCGGCGACGGTACCTACTATGATGATGCCATTGATGCAGCGAGTATGGTCATTGATAAGCAGGTTGGTGACTATGAGCTGATGACCAGCAGGTTTGGTCCTGCCAGCGGACTACCTGGGGATGTGATCAGTGATTTACATGCAGCTGGACAAATCAACAGGTCGTCCGGTAACAAAGAGGTGATTTTTGCGTGGCAGATGGAATCCTTTGCCATTGGAGGAGGAGACGGCAATAACTGGCCAAGATACTGGGCACCGGAGTATGACAAAATTGTATCTCCAAATGGTTTTGGAAACAGTGCTGCTGATTCTTTGATCAGGGGTATTGGAGTAAACTCACCTACCAACTTTGTGAAGTATGACATGTGGGCCCTGGATTGGAATGATATGCGAAACTCTGAATACAATATCCGCAGGACTTTCTATTACAACAATCCGAATGATACCGAATACTTTGGCCAGCCTATCAAGACCGGACGTGGAACGGATGGTAAACTCTACATTCTGGAAAATGATGGGGTGACCTTCACAGACAAAGATCTGGATACCCTTAGACAGTATTATCCCTGGATCAGGAAGATTGATGGGCAGCCTTTTGAAGATAATGTTTCAGGAGGAAGATCGTCCAAGGATATTATCAGGATGAGAGTGGCAGAAACGTATCTTCTGAGAGCAGAGGCGTATTTCAGAAAAGGTGAAATGACACTGGCAGCTGATGATATCAATGCTGTGCGAGGAAGGGCAAATGCAGTACTGATTGCTTCCGGAGATGTATCGGAAGATTTTATCCTGGATGAAAGAGCAAGAGAGCTGTTGGTAGAAGAGCCAAGAGTCAGAACCCTGATTCGCATGGATCGACTGGTAGACCGGGTACGAACCTACAATTCTGCACCTGATACCAATGGAGGCGTTTCCTCAGGAAACACCATTCAGGATCATAACAGGCTATGGCCAATCCCACAACACGTGATTGATGCCAATACACAGAGAGAGTTTAAGCAGAATCCAGGTTATCCGGGAGCTTCTGAAAATTAAATTTAAAAAAATAGAGCAGGGGCAATTCCCTGCTCTTCATTTTCTGACAAGAACCGACAGACAACACCAATATGAAAAGAAGAGACTTTCTTAACCTGAGTATCCCGGCTACGGGAGCAATCCTGGTCGCTCCGGGATTTATGAACAAAGAGCTTTACCAGGAGATCAACCATCAGTTTATCACCAATCAATCGATTGAATCGTATGATGTGGTCATCAATGGAGCTGGTTTTGGAGGATATTTTGCAGCTATCCAGGCCGCTAAGCAAGGTAAAAGTGTGCTGGTAGTGGAAAAAAGAGCAAGCCCCGGGTATGAAGTTACTGCCAAACACAGGCTATGGGTAAACACCGAAGGTTTAGGAGATCTTTCTGCGGAACATAAAGAATTATTCTTTCCAGAAGCCGAAAAGAAGGAAGTCTTCAATAAATCAGGAGCAGGTATTAACAATAGTGTGTTTGGGAATGATGCCATGCTGTTTAATGGCACAGTGAGGAAAGGACTTCTACGTAACCTGTTGGTCAATAAGGTTCACGTGCTGCTGATGACAGATGCTTGCGGCCTAATTGGTGATTCAAAAAATGTAACTGGGGTGTTGTTGGCCAGCAAACATGGTATTCATACTGTAAAATGTAAGAGCTTTATTGATGCTTCAGACAACGCGCTTTTTTCCAGAAGACTTGCTGGCGAATCCTATAAGATTGATCGGGCGGGGTTTGTCATAGAGGTGCACAATGCAGAAGGCGTGCAACCACGTACCATCAATGTTGATGCAAAGTATGGACTGTCCAACAACCAGTTGATATTACGTCCCGGTAAATACCTGGATGATCAGGCCTTTTTAGAGTTTCAGTTTCCGGTTAAATCTCAGAAAAGGGAAGAAATAGAACATCAGGCCAGGTTCATAACAGCTGAGTTAGGTAGAGATCTTGCCTTGTTAGATGGTTCGCTGGCAAAAGCACATGTTGATCAGCTAGCTGTTGAATGCTCGGTTGTCCTAAAAGATGATGCTTTGCCGGATACTGCAATGAAGGGACATTATATCTTCAGTCAAGATTTGTCCAATCTCAAAGCGGCTGATTTGCCCAAGCTGGATCAGGCAGCCAAGTCATTGGTTGATTCCATCAGACAATCCAAAAGTTCTAAACCGTCCACCATACTTGTTGAAGGTGGAAAAATTCCATGGAATGTTATCAAAGAATCAACTCCTGATGATCCCGGGTTGATGATCCCATTGAAGCATTGTTCATTTGATTTTGAAAAATGGATCAGGAACAAAGAGAAATGCCAGGTGCTGGTCGCCGGTGGAGGAACAGCCGGAGCAATGGCAGGCATGGGCGCTGTAGAAAAAAGTGCCAATACAATCGTAGTAGATTATTTCAATGACATGGGTGGAACGAAAACCATGGGAGGCGTAATGGGCTATTACCATGGATACAAGGACCATGTTTTTTTCAAAAAACAAGATCAGTTGTCGTCGCAAATAGCGAATACTTACAATTTGAGTAGTAAAATCGGGAGGAAACTTTTTCACCTGAAAGAAATTGTAGATTCCGGTAATAGATTTCTTTCCGGATCTATCATGTGCGGAACATTGGTGGAGGGTAACACAGTCAAAGGAATTGTGGTTTGCAGGGATGGCGCACTTGAGCTGATCGAAGCATCCATTACCATTGATGCAACCGGTGATGCGGATTTGGCATATTTCGCCGGTGCCAACTACTGGCATGGGGATTCCAGGACAGGGCTGACCCAAAATTTTAGCCAGTGGGACCGAAACAAAGGACATTTTTCGACCTCCAATGGTCATCGGGACTATGACATGATCGATAACACCAGGATATCGGAGTTGCAGCGAGGGTTATTTTTATCCCATTACCAGGCGCATTTCTATGACTTCAGTCCGATGCTGACCGTGAGGGAGTCACGAAGAATAGAAGGCTTGCATGTCATAGATCTGATAGATGCTGTGGAAGACACACATTT
>JAHCMM010000296.1 GCA_019192515.1 Cyclobacteriaceae bacterium SS2 | reverse complement strand
CACGGTATATCCTGCTGGCAAACCAAATCATGAAAATAAACCCAGCTACCATAAATACCATGGATAAGCCAAGTTGCCAGAAGGGAACTCCAAAGGCTACGCGCATCATCATCACCACCGGGGCTGTAAATGGGATCATGGACATCCAAAATGCAAGCGATCCATTGGGATCATTCAGGACGACACCCAACAGCATAATTGATAAGATCAGTGGTATAGTGACAGGCAGCATAAACTGCTGTGCATCGGCATCGCTGTCTGAGGCTGATCCCACAGCTGCAAACAAACCCCCGTAAAACAGATATCCGCTGATGAAGAAGAACACAAATGCCAGCACTACCTGTGGCAGGTTGAGCGACTCCACTACCTGGAATACCGGCTCCAATGGGTTTTCAGTTATTAACACTTCATTGGCTCCATCTATCTGCTGGATCTGTCCCATAGCCGGTGGCTGGATTGTTTGGCTAAAAACCAAACTGCTTCCAAAGAGGATAGCAGAAGTCAGCGTGATCCATAGTAGCAGCTGAGATAGTCCTACACTGGCGATACCCAGCACCTTACCCATCATCAGGTGAAAAGGCTTTACGGAGGCGACTATTATTTCAATGATTCGGCTACTTTTTTCCTCAATCACACCACGCATACACATCGCGCCATAGATGAAAATAAACATGTATATCATAAATGAGGCGATATACCCCACAGCAGTGGCACCAATTGCACTTCCCTGGGTTTCAGTACCCGACTCCGAAATATTGAAAGCACTTACCGAAACACTTGCTTTGAGCCTATCCAAAAATTCCTGATCGAGCCCGGAACGGATTAACTTTTGCTGCTCAATTTCATTATGCAGTTTTCGCTCCAGGTGCTTCAGGGAAGAAATACTGGGATTGGACATTGAATAATAGGACACTTCAGCAAGGTCATCAATTGTCCGATCAGGGATGATCAACAATCCATCAAACTTGCCTTGTTGAATTGTATTCTTTGCAGATTCTTCGTCCTTGATGGTGTTGTAGGAATAGATGATCTTTTCTTCATCTTCAAAGACATGTCCAAACAAGCCGCTCTCGTCTACAACAAGGATCGCCTTTTCATCACCCCCCTGATCCATCAAAAAAATCGGAACTACCATTAAGGTGGCGAAAAGCAAAGGTCCCACGATCGTCATGACCAGGAATGACTTCTTCCTGACCCTGCTTAGATACTCTCTTTTAATAACCAGAAAAATGTTATGCATGGGTTTCCTCCTTTACACTTTTAATGAAGATCTCATTGATTGTGGGTACTTTTTCAACGAATGAAAACACTTCTGTATTTTTCATCACCGACTTCAGAATAGCATTTGATCCCTTGTTTTCTTTATCCCTGATCATCGTGGCTAACCTCCCAAACTCATCCTGCGAAGTACTCAACACATCAAACCCATTCGAACCATTCAACGAATCCTGATGGGTGATCATATAGGTACCATCCTTAAACTGGTTTTTGATCTGGATCTTGGGGCCCTCCAGTATCTTCTCCGATTTATTGATTAATGCAATGTGATCGCATAGTTCTTCGACTGACTCCATCCTGTGGGTAGAAAAAATAATGGTTGCACCCTGATCCCTGAGCCTGAGTATCTCGTCTTTAATCAGATTGGCATTCACCGGATCAAAACCTGAGAAAGGTTCATCGAGTATCAGCAATTGAGGTTTGTGAAGTACAGTAGCTATAAACTGAACCTTTTGGGCCATCCCTTTGGAAAGGTCCTCCACCTTTTTTCTGATCCAGGATGTGAGTGATAGTCGTTCCAGCCACTCATGGATCCCCCTGGTGGCTTCTTCCCTGGTCATACCTCTCAGCTGAGCGAGATATAACAGTTGCTCACCTACTTTCATTTTTTTGTAGAGCCCGCGTTCTTCAGGCAGATACCCAATCTCGCGAACCATCCTGGTGGTAATTCGCTCTCCATTCAAAAAAATATCGCCACTATCCTGCTCAATGATCCGGGTGATGATCCTGATAAGTGTGGTTTTACCAGCACCATTGGGACCAAGCAAACCGAAGATACTACCCTGGGGTATTTGGATGCTGACATCTTTGAGTGCCTGATGGCCATTGTAAGCCTTGCTGACACGCTGAATATCTAAAACTGTCACAGCTAAATTTTTTGTATTATTTTAATTCAATAAAAACGGCCATAGACACAAAAGGAAGTGAAGATACTTACAAGATTGTATTCCCTGTACATCATTGCTGTTTTCATCAGCTTATTTGTTGTTTTTTTAGTTCCTTTCCTCATCATAGCTCAAAGGAATAGCTGGCATTTCCTGGCCTTGAAAATTAATTACTATTGGGCAAAACTCTTCTTTAAACTCTCTTTTATTCCTTACCAAATCATTTATCACACAAAACCAAAAAAGGATCAGCGGTATATCTTATGCGGGAATCACTTTTCATTTATTGATATCCCCGCAATGGGACTTATACCTCTTTCATTCAAGTTTTACGGTAAAAGCTCGTTGGCGACTATACCGGTCTTTGGATATATGTACAGAAAGATCCACATTACCGTAAACAGGGCCAGCCTGCGGAGTAAAAGAGATAGTTTTGAAAAAGCCAAAGAAGCATTGGATTACGGATTCAATTTGGCCATGTTTCCTGAAGGTGGGATTATCGCAAAATCTCCACCAACCATGGAGCCCTTTAAAGACGGAGCCTTTCAGCTGGCTGTTCAAAAGCAGGTAGCGATACTTCCCATTACTTTTATCAATAATCATCAAATACTTCCGGATGACAATCGTTATCTGTTCCACAGGGGGGTATGCAAAATAGTGGTTCATGACCCGGTTTTCCCGAATGGGACCAACAACAAAGAGGTGGATGAATTGAAACACAGGGTATACGAAATCATTCAAACCGAACTGAATAACGCTAATAACCTGCATGCAGGTAGGTAAAAGTTGGCAGTGTTCACTAATATTGTGTCCAAACTATGAAGATCAATAAAGAAGTTCTGCAAAAGATCGCTCATCTGGCAAGACTGGACCTGAAGCCGGAGAAGGAGGAGTCGCTCAAGCAAGACCTGGAAGAGATCCTGGACTGGGTAGAAGAGCTGAATGAAGTAGATACCGAAGGGATCGAACCCCTTACCAACATGTCTTTCGAAGTGAATACCTTGCGGGAAGATAAAGTTGGTGAAGTGCTACCGAGAGAAAAAGGATTGAAGAACGCACCTGCTCATGATGATCAGTATTTCCGTGTGCCGAAAGTACTTGAGTGATCATGTTTCGCGGCTATGATCTGATCCAAAAGTTTTTCCTGGGATTCTATATTCTGGCTGCTCTGGCCTTCTGTTTCTTTTATTTCAATGGATACGATTCCTCCATCTCCTGGGGCATCATCGCCAAGGCAAACAGTGAAAACCTGATCGTTCATACCTTCCAGAAAGGCCCGTTCCTATTGGATTTCAAAGGGATGATCTATCAGCTTTCTGAAGTATTCAGTGCCGGACCTATCGAACGTCACCTCACTTTGGATGCCATTTTCATTGCCATCTATTTTTTTGGGATAGCTTCGATCATTGCTGTGAGCTCGACACTATCGAGAGGAATGTTTATCGGACTTTCCATTCTCATCGTATTTTTCTTCTTCTTCCTCAGAATGGAAGAAATCAGGGCTTTTGGCTTCCCCGCTACTTCAAAGATTGCAACCTCTATCCTCTTTTTGAGCTACCTGATCCCTGCTTATATTTTCCAGGCTTTCTGGCGAATACCGCTGATCTATCGTGTTCTGATCCTTAGTGGAATCACTATTATACTTTGGTTCTTAATCGGCATCCCTTCAGAACTCCTTATCGACCACCTGATCACCAATGGATATTTCTCTTTTCAGATTTTAGCTCTTCTGTTCCTGGTACTGATCGCAGAAGAAAATGTGTTTGCCATTCTTTTTCTAGTCAGCCGGGTAAAGGGAAGCAAAAACAGCGAGAAGCACCTTATGATATTTGGGTTTTGCTATTTGCTGCTTATCGGACTCTACTATGCAGACATGGCGGACCTTATTCCAATCAATGTCCGGTTTTTTGATCCGTTTGTCCTCTTCATTATTTCAGCTGTGATTGCCTCCTGGAGCTTTTGGTATAAAGAAACAGGTTTCACCAAGTTTATTGAGTTAGGCAATGCAAGGGTCCTTTTCTTTGCGCTGGGCTTCATCTCTCTTTTCTTCTTGGCTCACAACATGTTTCGTGGCAATGACCCTGCCTATCAGAACTTTCTATATTTTATCATTTATGCACACCTGGCTTTTGGCACTTTCTTTCTAGCCTATATCATTCTCAATTTTATCAATCCGTTAAACAAAGGATTGCAGGTATTTAAGATAGTCTACCACTCCCAAAATTTTCCCTACATCTCGGCAAGACTGGCAGGTTTTGCTGCCATCACCGCATTCTTTTTCCTGGCTCAAAAGCAACCATATTTCCTGATGAGAAGCGGTCATTATAATTACCTGGGAGTACAGGCACAAACAGAAGAAGATCAAAACCTGGCAGTCCGGTATTTTGAAGAGGCCCGGATCTTTGGGCATGACAATCACTTTTCCAACTACCAGCTTGGGATGCACCACCTGGAAAGGGAGGAGTTTCAAATTGCTAACTTCAGATTTCAAAGGGCGACCAACAGATATCCATCACCTCAGGCGTACATCAATCAAAGCCGAACAGCAGAGATGATGGATGAAAAGACTGAATCCATTGTAGCCCTGCAAACGGGGCTGTTGGATTTTCCGGGCAATGGCTACCTAAAAAATAACCTTGGACTCCTTTTTACTGAAATTGGCAGCTTAGACTCAGCAAGAAAATACCTGGGAGACGCATCTTCGACAGGAAGCTGGAACGAAGCAAACAACACCAATTACCTGGTGGTTCGCAATGATGCGGACAGCTCTTCCCTGGCAGAGATCTATGAAATTGAAAACCTGGCAGTAAAATCCAATGTGCTATCCAGTGCATTGAAAAATAAAATAACAGTAGATCTGCCACTAGACACTATGACTTTTAATGATAGTCAGCTGCCGCTACACAAAGGCACCTACCTGGTAAACTATTCCTGGACCAGTGATGATCCTGAAGAGAATAATTTCCTGCTGAATGCCATGCATGTGCCCATGAATGAAGAGCTCTTTCGTTCGGCCAAGCAAGCAGTTGCTATCAGAAGTTACCTCATGGGAAACATCAACCAGGCGTTTATTTTGATGGATGATATGATCTTCCAGGCTTCTAACAACTGGAAAGGCATCTTCTACAATCAAAAGGGGAAAATGGCCCTCGAACAACATATTCTCCCGCTTGCCAGAGAATCCTTTGCACAGGCCATCAGCTATGGCAATCAGGAAGCCAGGATAAACCTCATTGCTACCTTATTGGAGCAAAATGAAATGGAGGAAGTCTATCGAAGTCTGGATCGATTCTCTGCAATTGACAGTTTCTTCGTTTCCCTCAAAAAAGACATCCGGACGATGGAGTCAGGCACGGATCTGTCTGAAGAAATGAGCCAGTCTTATGCATACTATCACTACGCTTCGCTCAATCCTGAAACAATCGGTCAAATACTAAAGAAAGCCAATCAGCTATTCATCGAAGGACTTTGGATGAAAATTTACCAGGAGACGCTCATAGAAGATCCATCATTGAGTAATGAGTATGCGAAGCTATTCTCTCCGTATATGGATGGGAAGGACTGGGACTTGCAACTGGCTGCTCTTGATCTGATCCGGGGTAATATGCCTGATTCGGCAACCTTCAAAAAACTAAAAGCAACAGCTGAGACGAATACCTTCAATGCTCCCCTTATCATGGAGATCGCCAAAAGAATATCTTCTGAGTCTGACATGATGGCATATGAGCTGCTGGTCAATGCAACAGATGCAAATCCTAATCATCCCGGTCTGACAAAAGCCTTTATCGAGGAGAGTGTAAAACAGCGATTATTCAACTATGCAGAGTCGGGACTTGACCGACTGCAGCCTCTAATTGATCCTACAGAATTCTTCGTATTCAAAACCAGGATCCTGGATCAGATTGCAGAACTTCGTCAGGAGAGTTTTGAGAGTTTTCAGTAAAAAATAAAATCAGATACCCTACCTCTTTTACAATCAACGGAATTATCATTAACTTTAGAGTAAAGATATACCGATGAAAAGCTACCCGATTGTACTAATCTTCCTAATCCTGGGATTATCAGCATGTCAGAATGATGTAGATCCTTCTGCTGATTTGGATGTTGAATCTTATATTGAATTATTAAGAACCGAGCGGTATCAAATGACAACCCTACCCAATTTCACTGCTGAAGATATTCCTGCTTTGCTTGCCTATCGGAATGAAACGGACCATATCAAAGTGTTTCCAAGAAATCCGATATCATCCTTTCATATGGAAGATTGTCAACTGGGGATGTTGGTTCTCTGGACCATCGAATCTATTAGGGCTGTATCCATTCAAAGTGATGAGGTAGTAATGAATTTTCCTTCCCTGAATCCTATACTCAGAGCAAGAGACAAAGATGAGCTTGAGTTTATTTCAGAAAGTACGACTTTGGAAGAAGCAGCTGCTGCCTATTTCGACTGGTGGCACCTCAATGGAGATAAAGAATTCAGTGAATTCAGTGTGCTGGATCCTTTAGCCAATACAATATATACCTGGCACTGAGGCCAGGTATAACTGCTCTTAATCACTGTAGTTTAAACACAATCGGCATTACCATCCTTACTTTTACTGGTCTGCCTCGTTGTTTTCCCGGAATGAATTTTGGACATTCTCTCAATACCCGCTCTGCTTCTTCATCGCACCCGGCACCAATTCCTTTAATAGCCTTCACTTCTGAGAGATTACCCTTCTCATCCACCACAAACTGAATAAATACCCTCCCTTCAACACTCATTTTTCTTGCCTGAGGGGGATACTTCATGTTGTCACTTAAATATTTATAGAAAGCTTTCATCCCCCCGGGGAACTCGGGATCATTTTCTACAATAACAAAAACTTTTTCCACTATTTCATCTTTCGGCTTTGGAACCACGTCTTCAATAACCATTAATTCAGTTGCTTCCACATCAAGATCCAAATCAATTTCCAATTCAATTTCCTCCTCGTTAGGTACCTCTACAATCACAGGAAGCTCAATTTTCGGAGGAGGTGGCGGTGGTATTACTGTGGGTGTTATTTCAATAATTTCTTCAAAATCATCCTTTATCGCTCCCAGGTCCACCAATCCTCCATCACGATACGCAGGCCACTCGAACGCTAGAATCACAAGCATCAAACTTGTGCACAATCCTACATTGAGAAAAAGTCTGTACATCTTCTCAAGATCTGCTTTTTTGTTCTTTTTTGATTCCATAAACTAAATTTTTAGTTAAATATAACTAATAAAACTAAGTTATTAGTTATTAAACTAAATAAATAGTTTAAATATTTTATTTTGTTAGGAAGTTGGAAGTTCAAATTGATGCCAACAAACTGCCTCATACAACTATCTTTGAAGGCATGAATCGACTTGCTACTTTTATTTTGGTTGCAGCCCTCTTTGTGCAGTGCGCTGCTACACGAGAGGCACCCGAATTTTTCGGGATAGAAAAGCTCACAGTCTCCAGGCTCAAAGGCAAGACAGCCGAGCTAAATGGTGATGCGGTTTTCTATAACCCCAACAAACGTGGGATGACCTTGAAAAAAGTAGCCATTGATGTGAAGACTGAAGGCAGAATAATCGGCCAGATCAATAAATCCATGAATCTAAAAATAAAGCCGGAATCCGAATTTAAAGTGCCTTTAGATGCAACAGTCCAGATTGGCGACATTGGGGTGATCAGGGGATTACTTAGCATGTTTGGAGGCAAGGAAATTGAAATCAACTACAGTGGTGAAATCAAAGTGTCTGTGTATGGAGTGCCGAGAAAACTTCGCATCGACCAAACAGAAAAGATTCAATTTTAAGATACCTCCAATACTTTGCGAAGCTGTCTGGTAATCCTTTAAGTATGCCTTCAACCGGGTTCCTCAAAGTATATTCTTGAAAATTACGTAGCTTTATATAGGGGGTAGTGAACATTTACTCCTAAATCCATACTAACGGCTTATACATGAAAAAAAGCATCAACTTCCGACAGGTATGCAATCTGTCATTTCTCGCGGGCATTTTGATCAGCTGTAGTCAGCCTAAGGACGCAGCTGGAGATAAGTATACTCTGGGTGACATTAATTATCGTTTCCCTGTTTCACAAAAAGCTACTGAAGGTTTTGACAAAGGACTTTTGTTGCTCCATAGTTTTGAATACGATGACGCTAAGGATGCATTTCTTGAAGCACAGAAAGCTGATGAGCTGGAAGTGATGGCATACTGGGGCGAAGCCATGTGCAGCTATAAAGCTCTTTGGGGTCTTCAGAATGTAGAGGAAGGCAGAAAAGTCATGTCAAAGCTTGGAAATACTAAGGAAGAGCGGTTGAACAAAGCTGAGGAAGGGTTGGAAAGGGAGTTCTGGGAAGGGATTGAATTATTGTATGGAGACGGTGAGCTAAAAGATCGCAACGAGAAATATGCAAGCCACATGGAGTCTCTTTATAAGAAGTACCCTGGTGATCTGGAAGTAGCGGCTTTCTACTCACTGTCCCTTATGTGGGCTGACTATGACAACAGGGAATACTTGAGTAAGTCTGCTGAAGTAGCTGCGGGTATCATTAGTGAAAACCCTACACACCCCGGAGCACTTCACTATATGATTCACTCTAATGACAATCCGGAATTTGCCAAACTTGCCGTGGCTGCTGCAAATGAATATGCCCGAGTGGCTCCCGATGCTGCACATGCACTTCATATGCCTTCCCATATTTATGTAGCACTGGGAATGTGGAATGAGGTAGTGAACTCCAACATTGATTCGTACCAGGCCAGCTTAAATCGCATTGAAAGAAAAAGACTTACTGGAAGTGACAGAGGATATCATTCCATGGCATGGTTGCACTATGGATACCTTCAGCAAGGCAATTACGATAAAGCAGGTCAGCTTATGAAAGAAATGATTCGCTATAATAAGGACTCAACAGCTTCTCTTCCGTATACCATCCTGATGCAAAACCAACATCGCATTGAAAGTGGTGCCTGGCTGATTGATCAGGAACCCGTTGACGTCGACTATAGCAAACTGGGTTTGAGGTCCAAGTCACAAAAACATTTTTTCAATAGTTTGCTAGCCTTCGACCAAAAAGATGCGGCTCAGATAACCAGGGAACGGGATAAACTTCAATTGCACATAGAAGCAGCCAGACTTTTGGTTGGTGAGGATGGAATTGCCCTTTGCAGTGCAGGCCCTACACGTTTTGCTCCTACTCAAGAGGATATCCTCAAAGCAGGTGTTGTTGTTCACCAGATGGAAGCACTGATTGCCATGTTAAACAACAATGACAATTTGGTTGAGGTGCACCTGAAGGAAGCGACCAGGCTGGAAGCAAGTGGAACCTATGATCCTGGACCACCTTTTATTGCCTATCCTTCTTTTGAACAATATGGCGAATGGCTACTCACCAAGGGCAGAGCTGACGAAGCATTGATTCATTTCAATACAAGTCTTGAAAACAGAACCTATCGAGCAAAAGCCCTGAGAGGCAAGATTCGGTCACTCGAAATACTTGGTCGCTCAGATGAGGCCATAGAAGTCCAAAAAGTCCTGGATTTGTTCTGGAAGAAAGACATGATTGCAATGACTCAGGATTAGAATATGAATAGAAATCCTTCTGCATTGTGACTTTTGTCACATTTTGACTCAATATCTCCGGTTACATTAGTAGCATAATGAAAAGCAATCTCCTCAAGTTGATATTGATATGCCTGATATGTATTTCTCTTGCAACCGGGATTGTTTTGATCATTGAACATTTATAAAATATTGAATTATGAAAAAGAATATGGGATCTGCAGACCGAATCATTAGAATTTTGATCGCTGCAATTGTTGCTGTTCTTTACTTCACCGGTACCATTACTGGAACTGTAGGAACAATATTGCTGGTACTTGGAGGAATATTTCTACTGACAAGCCTGGTGAGTTTTTGTCCTATCTATGCCATTTTCGGATTTAGGACATGCCCGGCAAAATAATGATTGTAGGGGATAGTTGCCCGGCTCTTGTTGGGCAACAACTTCTTACCATTCTCCTTTCTTTCCAAATTTCTCTTTAGCTGCACTTTGGAACCTGCCTGAAGCGTCTTTGATGTTTTGAAGTATTTCGGTATGTGTCTTTCCTGAAGCATTTCGAGCTGCTTCAATGACAGTATTGCATTCATTGGCATCCATAAAACTTGAGGCTTCATATAATGCATCCATATCCGCTTCCGGTACCACCAAAAAGCCATGTTTGTCTGCATGGATCAAAGCTCCGGGATTCACTTTGCATCCAAAGACTTCGACTGGCTCACCCCAGGCTACAGGAGTGCTGTAAGCATGCCCCACACACATCCTGCTGGCAATAGCCTTAAATCCCGCATTGGTCATTTCGTCCACATCACGAATACATCCATCTGTAATGGTTCCCACACATCCCAGTGCCCTGTGTACATTGGCATTGACTTCGCCCCAGAAAGAGCCTACATGATTCGGTTTATCCAAATCCCGGACTACTACAATCTTTGGTGACGGGATTGTACTCAAATACTCTCTGTACTCAGACCAGGCATACTTATTCTCTTTATGCTTTGGATTACTGGGCTCACAAATCACCGTTACAGCATAACCTACCATTGGGCCCATCTGAGGCATAAAGTCACGCGTTTCTTCCAGGTTGAAGTGCCCTTTCGT
Source organism: Cyclobacteriaceae bacterium SS2 (assembly GCA_019192515.1). GTDB lineage: Bacteria > Bacteroidota > Bacteroidia > Cytophagales > Cyclobacteriaceae > UBA7330. The sequence goes on along the minus strand of JAHCMM010000296.1, from coordinate 4,000 downwards.
TCTATCATGGGCAGTAATCTGTTCCCATCCATTATAAATGGTAGGAGTATTCCAACGCTTTAGCTTTAGCAGTTCACTGTGAGGCAATAATTTCATTGAGTATCATTTCAGGGTTAGAAGGCAGGTTTGAATGCTACTAAGCTAATAAATAGAGATAGCTTTTTATGGGACAAAAACAAAAAACCCCGATCCGGGAAGGAACGGGGTTTTATATTTCTTAAATGATAATCTTAGTTACTCAGCTTAAAGATAATTGGAAGTACCATTCTTACTTTAACTGGTCTACCTCGTTGTTTACCTGGTTTAAACTGTGGAGATTCTCTTAGCACACGCTCAGCTTCTTCGTCGCATCCGGCACCAATACCTTTTACAGCTTCTACTTCAGTCACATTACCGCTTTTATCAACAACAAACTGTACATATACTCTACCTTCGATACCCATTCTTCGGGCTTGTGAAGGATATTTCATGTTATCACTTACGTATTTGTAGAAAGCCTGCAGTCCTCCTGGGAATTCCGGCTGATCTTCCACAATGGTAAAGACCTGCTCTACTTCTTCTTCTTCAGGCTCGAAAACTACGTCTTCGATCACAGTTTCTTCTGTTACTTCCACATCAAGATCCAACTCGATCTCTTCTTCAATTTCCTCCTCATCAGGTACCTCCACAATCTCAGGAAGCTGAATTTTTGGTGGTGGTGGCGGTGGCTGCTCGGTAGGTGGTATCTCCATGATGTCCTCAAAGTCATCATTTACCTGGCCGAGGTCAACCAATCCACTGTCATCGAATGTAGGCCATTCGAAGGCAGCGATCACAAGTAACAAGCTGATGCTTAACCCAACGTTAAGAAAAAGCCCGTACTTCCTGTTTAGATCGGCTTTCGGATTCTTCTTCAATTCCATAATTCTATATAATTATCTATTCCCAGAATATTATGCTTTCAAATATATGTATTATAAAGCTTTATTAATAGCTGCAAAAGTTCCTTTTTCATAAAAACGCATAAAAACCTTCCACCAAGATAATGAATCTTTTGATGAAAACGAAAGATTTAGTTTGAAATTTATCTCGCCGGGAGTATTTTTTTTGCCGCAAAGGCCAGTATCAATCCGCACACAGCCCCTAAGACATCAGCAAAAAAATCATTGAGGTCTTTTGACCTGTTGGGTATCATTCCCTGCAATAGTTCCGTACCTGCTCCTAAAATCAGGGATACACAAAAGACAACCAATAGGATCCACCGTATATTCATGGATCCATATAGTCCTCTCAAGGTCATCAGACCACTCCAGCCAAGAAATAATGAAAAATGGGCAAGTTTATCGATGCCGGGAAAATAGTATTGATCTATATCAGGAGAGCCTGGAGACAATAACAACCAGGCCATTATCAGCGTCCATACTACCAGAAGAATGGTTGTAAGGTTCTTCAAAATCTACTGTCCTATCAGGGATTTATACTCTTCAGGAGAGAGCAGTTTACTTCCTTTATTGGTAATCTTTAATTTAATCAGCCAACCTTCACCGTAGGGATCTGAATTCACAACCTCAGGATTGGACTCTATTTGGTCGTTAAACTCAAGTACCTCACCCGATACCGGCATAAAAAGATCTGATACAGTCTTAACTGCTTCTACTGTTCCAAAAATTTCACCAGCTTCTATCTCATCGCCAATCGTCTCAACTTCTACATAAACAATATCTCCAAGCTCACCCTGAGCAAAATCTGTAATGCCCACAAAGGCAGTATCACCTTCAATTCTGATCCATTCGTGGTCTTCTGTATAGCTGAGATTATCAGGAATATTCATAAGTATGTTAATATTTTAGGATGGTTATATTTTTCGGTTTTAAAATTATATCAATTATTCAGATTCGCTACTGTGCAAGCCCAAATCTTAATTGTGTTCCAAAAGCGGTAGTGGCTGTTCTGAATGAACTGATCTTAGGATCGGTGACACTTCTCTCGAAATACATTGTCAGATCGAGCTGGTCATTGAGCTTGTAAGTAAATGATGGACGGAGCTGAAAATTGGTATTCCCATTTGTCACCGTATTTTCTCCCTCCAACTTTCGCTGTATCGTTTCTGAATCACGGATCGTCATTGCCACTCTGATCGTCACATCATTTTCCAGTGCCACCGTCCTCCCCTGGATCTTGAATGGAAGCTTAAAGTCTTCTTTTGTCAATCCAAAATCCAGCGTAACATCATTGTTGCTTACTTCTGTAATTTGAGCATTGGACATATTTAGGGACAAGTTCCGCTCTTTCCTGTATTCAATCCTGGTAGAAAGGTTCTTTTTCGTTCGGATATTAATACCCATCAATGGAGAAAACTGTTCTGCAATAGACACCTGGTTGATGATATAAACAGGAACCAGGAATCCGGTTTGCGGATCAATGATCGTTGCCTCAGGATAATCCAGAATGTTATTATTCAAGGTGATGTTGTTACTGTACTTGAGTGAATTTGTATAGTTGTTGACATTAAAAGCCGAGCGGTAAGCATGCGTCACTGAGACAGACGAAAAGAGGTCTGATAGACCTGGGATTTTCGAAAGTCCTGTATAATCCAACCTCCAGTTAGGTACAGGTATCGTAGGGAAAGGACTGAGACTCGACTGATCAGCCTCTTGCCCCGAGTAGGCCGCTAAAAACGATGGGATCAGCACGTCTTGAGAAAGTCGATTAAATTCACCATTTTGATTGACTCCCTGTAGTCTTTCGTGGATCACATCAATGTTTTCGGAGAACTTCTCGTAGGTGAGTGAGGTATTGTCATCTCTATTCTGGCCAAAGGCGGTCTTGATCGATATGAAGGAAATATTATAGCTGCCGGACCTTGCAGGTGTCAGACTGCTAAAGGTGTCAAGAGCAGGGTCGTACCGGAATATCTCCTGAAAATTGGCAGTATTGGTTCTTTTGGCGTCCAGGGAGATCTTAAAATCAGGGGCCGGATCAATAGCTGCTCTCACATCAATGTCCGTACTAAATGTTTGCTGAAAAGGCGATGTAAGTACTGGACTCCTGGATAGCCATCCGTTACTCGCTGCTTCATGCCTGATCCCGGCGTCCTGTCCACCGAGGATGAAATTCCATCCCGGCGCATTCCACGAACTGTCCATTCCCATTAAAAACGGGGTGATCACAAATCCTGAAAGGGTAGTACTTTCTCTTACATTATAATTTGCAGTAATTGAGCGGAGCGACATCAACAACCTCAGGAAAGACTTCCCGGGACTAAAGGTTTTAGGTTCACTACCTGACGTTCTTCGAGGTGGCGCGTTGATCTGTTTCAAAAAGTCCACCTTGTTGTAGAGCTTCACCATGTCCACCTTACCAGCTACTCCCCTGTCCCTCCTGTTAGAGATGGTATGCCCGAAGAAGTTATCAGCAGAGTCTGTCTGATTGAGCGAACCGGCTACCCAATTATACCCCACAGAATATTTTAAATCTGTACTCAACCAGTCTGTTAGTGGTATTTTATCCAGAGGCACTCTAAAAGTGGCATTGATGTCCTGCCTGAAATTTTTCATTCTACCGAGATCCTTGATTTGTTCCCAGATAAAGTCTTTCTCTGCCCTGGTATTAATATCACCTTGTATGACTGAATCCTCCTCATCAATTACTGCGTTGGCTGCCGCTGAATAGTCCAGGTTTAAGTTCTTTATCGGATTCCATCGCATAGCATAGGTCCTGTTGAAGGTAAAAAGTCGCTCATAATAAGGATCAATCCCCTCAATGGTAAGCTCATCATTATACAGTTGTGTCATCACAAAACTCCTCCTCAGGTCTGCTCTAAATGAAAGGTTGGATGGTATAGGTGAGAAGTTGATGTCTTTGATCAGCTTCAGCCACGGGCTGCTAAAGGCTTCTGCATTTTTGAATGGTGTGATCACAAAAGCGGATGGGGAATAATTGTACGCCAATCCCCCTGCCTCGGTCTTCTGCAGATATGTTTCGGTATTGACATTGCTGGTCACAATGTCCGAATAAGCAT
>JAHCMM010000295.1 GCA_019192515.1 Cyclobacteriaceae bacterium SS2 | reverse complement strand
AAGAAAACAGTCTGCAGGGAGATCAGCAGATCGTGAACATCATGCATGAAATGGGATTGGGAACCAAATATCGTGATGGCGGTGTACGACTTACTAAGGGAAATACCTCCAACAAAGTTGTCCGGATTGACTTCAAAACCTGTCCGGATCTGGCCCAAACCGTGATGGTTACAGCTGCTGTCAAAGGAATACAATTAGAGATGACAGGTTTGGAAAGTCTACGGATCAAAGAAACTGACCGGATTGCCGCCATGACCAATGAGCTTAAAAAGATTGGTGCTCAGCTCATAGAGGATGGTTCTACCTGGACCCTGATACCTGGTGTCGTACCAGATAAAATTGATCCTATTGAAACCTACGAAGATCACCGCATGGCCATGGCTTTTGCGCCTGTATGCCAGGTTAGAGGCATTGAAATACTCGATCCTGAGGTAGTCAACAAGTCCTATCCTGCATTCTGGGATGACCTGAGAAGTGTCGGGGTTGAGATAAAATAGATTTCTTTCTCCACTTTCGGGAACACATTTCTTTCGTTGCTGTTGGTAAAGAAAGGTTATTTGCCCAATTTCAATTTTTTAAAATTGATTGAGGTGTAAAGATTAGCAAATGAAAGAAACCTATTACAACAGAGAAGACCTGAAGAAATTTGGGAATATTTCCGATTTTCAGAAAGAATTAGGAGACAAGTTTTTTGAATATTACGGCAAAGTATTTGAACCCGGAGCACTCACTGCACGTGAAAAATCTCTAATTGCCCTGGCAGTGTCTCACGCCATCCAATGCCCGTACTGTATTGATGCCTACTCGGCAGATACCATGGCCAAAGGATGTGACGAAGAACAGATGATGGAAGCCGTACACGTGGCAGCGGCCATCAGAGGTGGAGCTTCCCTGGTGCATGGAGTACAAATGATGAATCAGGTTAAAGATAAAATGATGTAAGGTGTCATCACTCAATAAACTAAAGCACAGATTTTCATCTCCGGATACCCAGGTTGAGCTACTGGATGACAACAAGTCGCTGGGTATCCCGAGTTTCAGGGACAAGCTGGAGGGTATCGGACTCTACCCCTTGAAACCTACTGGCATTGAAATATTCCAGGTGAACATTGGTAAAATGTGCAACCAGGAATGCAAACATTGCCATGTAGATGCCGGACCAGACAGGAAGGAGATCATGACACAGGATACCATGCGACAATGCCTGGATGCCATACGGGACACACCTATCAAGATAGTGGATATTACCGGGGGTGCACCAGAAATGAATCCCCATTTCAGATGGTTTGTGGAAGAAATTACTGCCATGGGAAAATCTGTTATGGTCCGCTGCAACCTGACGATCATCCTGGCTAATCCCAAGTATCATGACCTGCCTGAATTTTATCGAAAACATAAGATCAACGTTGTTTCTTCTCTCCCCTACTTCACCGCCAGGAGAACAGATGCTCAACGAGGCGATGGGGTCTTTGATAAATCCATTCAGGCCCTGAAAATGCTCAATGATGTGGGTTATGGTAAGGATCCGTCACTCAAATTGGATCTGGTTTACAATCCGTCAGGGGCATTCCTGCCAGCCGATCAGACCTCCCTGGAAAATGATTTTAAGGTCAAGCTTAAGGAAAACTTTGACATCGTTTTCAATAACCTTTTTGCCATTACCAATTTACCTATCAGCCGTTTTCTGGATTACCTCATCAATTCGGGAAATTACGACGACTACATGAATGAGCTGGTGAATAATTTCAATCCGTCTGCCGCCTTTGGTGTGATGTGCCGAAATACCATAAGTGTAGGTTGGGATGGACACCTCTATGATTGTGACTTCAACCAGATGCTGGATATGAAGACCAGTAACATTTCCCACATCTCAGGTTTTAATCTGGAGACACTTGAGCAAAGAGCTATCAGGATCAATCAGCATTGTTTTGGCTGCACTGCAGGGGCCGGTTCCAGCTGTGGGGGTACACTTGCCTGATCACACTCAGAATTTATTTTTGAACTTATCTGAATTCTTAAGTCAAATAATTGGTTAAAAGCATAACGCTATACCTCATTAAACGTATAGTAATTAACTAATTTCATTTACTTAAAAACCCAAATTACTTATGAGCTTAAGAATAGGTGATGACGCGCCCAATTTCACCATTGAAACCACCGAAGGAACCATTAATTTTCACGAATGGCTGGGGGATAGCTGGGGGATCTTATACTCCCACCCTGCAGATTATACACCAGTATGTACCACAGAGCTTGGTCGTACTGCGTCCCTGAAGGGTGAATTTGAAAAACGAAACACCAAAGTGCTTGCAGTAAGTGTAGACAATTTGGAATCTCATCAAGGCTGGATCAAAGACATCAATGAAACTCAAAATGTGGAGGTAAACTTCCCGATCATCGCTGATCCGGAGAAGAAAGTTTCCACCTTGTATGATATGATCCATCCCAATGCTGCTGCTAATACTACCGTGAGATCGGTGTTCTTTATTGGTCCGGATAAGAAAATCAAGGCAACGATCACTTATCCTCCAAGTACTGGTAGAAACTTTGGAGAAGTGTTGAGGGTCATTGACTCATTGCAGTTGACTGCATACCACAGTGTAGCTACACCTGCAGACTGGGTTCACGGTCAGGATGTAGTGATCCTGCCATCGGTAACCAATGAGGAAATACCAGGCAAATTCCCGAAAGGACACAAGGAGCTTAAACCTTACTTACGAATTACTCCGCAACCAAATATCTGATAACTTTTCATACATTGAAAAGGCTGTGATCTGACTGGTTACAGCCTTTTTTATTTAGCATCCTTCAACTGCTCTACTCGTCCCTGACATTCCTGGATCAGTGACTGAATTGCCGGGAATTCATTTGGATCAACCTGTTTTCCAATATTTACCTGTACTTCACCGGGAGTGATTTTTCCGGAATGAATGTCAAGTACTTTATCGGTTCCTGTAATAGCAATGGGAACTACAGTGACTCCGGCATCTTTCGCCAAATGAAAAGGACCTTTTTTGAAAGGGTTGATCCGTCCATGTTTACTTCTGGTACCCTCCGGAAACATCAAAACGCTTTTCCCTTTACCCACCAACCGGGCCGCTTTCTTTAGGCTGATAATGGCTTTGTGACGGTTGTCCCTGTTTACAAACAGCATCCCGGTCGCCATCATATATTGCCCGACAAAAGGCAACCATTTGATCTCCTTTTTAGCGATAAAATAGAGATTGGCTGGGATGGCCCTGAATAAAACCGGAATGTCCAGATATGATAAATGATTGGATACAAAAACATGTGGTTTCGATGTGTCAAAACCTTCATTCTGAACATTCAATTTGATCCCAACCCCACACAGAATGCCGGGGGCCCACATCGTGCGAGCCATTACTACCGGTAATTTCCGGTTGAACAAGATGATCATTAAAATGATAGATAATGAGATCATCAGAATGGACCACAGCACACAAAATAAGTATCTAAAAGCGTTGATCAATGCACTAGTCTTTGACGGACTGCAAATGTGTCTGAATTTTATTGGAATTGCATGATTTCAAGTCATTTAAGGTAAAATCAAAAGATTTTTCTAACTTTCACTTCTAATCCAAAATTGATCATGAAAAGCAATCTCGCCCTATATCTTGGTATTCTAATATTGATCTTTGCCGGGGTTTTCGCTTTACATTATTATGAGGTTGCGACAGAACGCAAACACCCTGGGACAACGGACCTCTCCCTGGAAACAGACCTTCATCTAAGCAACTCAAGGCTCTACATCAAAGAGCGTTCAATAGAAAGAAGTCTTTACCACCTAAACAGCGCCATTCATTCAATAGAGCTTATTGAGGAATTTTCTGATTCCGTGAGCATTGAAGAATTGGAGACCGCACTGAGTGATCTGAAAAAAGTCAGAGCAGAAATTGAGAAGGGAATTGTCAATTACGAGCACATCAATCATGCATTTGTAATCGCATTAAATTCTGTTGCTACGGCTCAGCTGAGACTGACAGAGCGATACCTCTTGAAGGGTGATGCAGAAGATGCTAGCTATGCCATCAAATATGCAAATGAGCACATCCACAATGCACTGAAATATGCAAATGATGGTGAGATCCAGGATGAACTGCGTGCCTACAGACACATAGACTCTTTAGTCCATTCCCGACTTGACAGTTCAAGAATATTTGATATTGAGCGTGTCATAACGGAGATCAAAGTGATCAAATAATAATATTTACATGCTATTCAAAAATGCTTCAGGCTATGCGATCCTGATTTGCCTCACTACTTTAACAGTTGCACAACACAAATTTGAAATTACATCTCCGGATTCTTTAAAAGGCTCCATCACTCCTGAAAGGGTTTGGTGGGACGTACTCCACTATGAAATAAGCCTGGATATAGATTTTCCTACCAAAAGCCTCAAAGGCAAAACCACCATCAGGTTTGAGGTCACAATGGACGAACATAGTCCATATATGCAAATTGACCTTCAGGCACCCCTCACAATAGACAGCCTGCTATTATCTCACAAACGGTTGAAGTTTGAACAACTTGGAGCAGCGTATATGGTAAAAGTTCCGGAGGAACTAACAGGGCTGAATTCCATCGAGGTTTATTATTCCGGAGCACCAAAAGTATCCAGCAACCCTCCCTATGATGGTGGTTTTGTGTGGGCAATGGATTCATTGAACAGGGATTGGGTCTCAGTCGCCTGCCAACTGGTGGGGGGCAGTGTCTGGTATCCCTGCAAAGACCATTATAGTGAGGAACCTGACCAGGGTGCTTCATTGACAATCACTATACCAGATTCTATGGGAGTCGTCGTGGGAAATGGGCTTCACACAAAACAAGATCTATCAAATAAGCAAGCCAGATATACCTGGGAAGTCAAAAACCCAATTAACAATTATGGCATCTCCTTTTATATAGGACACTACATCAACATCAGCCAAAATTACGATGGATTGGCGGGGCCTCTCGATCTGGATTTTTGGGTTCTGGATTACAATCGGGATAAAGCCATCTCACACCTGATCCCCGAATCGATCAAAACACTGAAAGCATTTGAAAAGTGGTTTGGCCAATATCCCTTTTATGAGGATGGTTTCAAGATGGTAGAATCTTCCTACATCGGGATGGAGCATCAAAGTGCCATTGCTTATGGCAATAAGTTTAAAAAAGGTCGTTTTTCCTTCAAAAATCTCACTGCGCTTGACCTGCAAACCGACCGCCTCATTGTACATGAGCTGGCTCATGAATGGTTTGGTAATAACATTACCATGTCTGATATGGCCGATCGATGGGTCCAGGAAGGATTTGCTGCCTATGGTGAAGAACTCTTTATTGAAGAAATGCTGGGGAGAGATGCAGGCCGGGAGTTTTTTGTCACCAGGCTTCCGAACAAAATAAAAAATCAGCAACCGCTCGTTTCCGATTACGGCATCTTCAAAGATGCAGGTCGTGACATGTACTTTAAAGGATGGGCCATCATACACACCCTAAGAGAAATGATCAATGATGATGCAAAATTCCAGGGTTACCTTCAATCCCTCAATAAGGATTTTTATCACAAGACTATTTATTCCAGAGAACTGGAGCAGTTTAGCTCGCAGTATTTTGGGATGGACTTTGGCCCCTATTTTGACCAGTATCTTCGCTACTCGAAAGTGCCCACCCTGGAATATCGTCTTGAAAAGAATAGCATTGGTTACCGCCTGGTAGCCGATGTAGAAAACCTCAAAATGAAGATAAAATTGAGTGAACCGGATAAATGGATCGAGGCGACCCAAAGTTGGAAAGCCTTCAAGTATAAAAAAGCCGCTGAGTTGGAGTCGCTGATGGTTGATCCCAATTTCCTGATTGAGATAGAGAAAGTGAATTAAAACTATTCCTGAAAAAAAGGGTTAGTCATTTATGATCATCCGACTTCTGGTCTTCCTGCTTATCAATTTTGGGGCTTTGGCAATTGGTTCTCAATTCACAAGGAGGGGTGTTGCATCCGAATGGTACGCCGCACTAATTAAAGCACCATGGTCACCCCCTGGCTGGACTTTTGGAGTTGCCTGGTTCTCCATTATGATCTGTTACTCGATTTATATGGCCATTTCCTGGAAAGAAGTAAGCAATCAAAAGCTTTTGCTTGTGTTTTTTGTTCTCCAACTTATCCTGAATGTATCCTGGAATCCAGTGTTCTTTCATCTGCAAAATCCCGCCTTTGCACTCGTAATCATAACAGCATTGACTTTTTTAATGGTTGGTTTTCTTTTCTACTTCAGACACGAAACACGGCAATGGTCGCTGTTGATCTTGCCATATGTCTTATGGCTACTAATTGCCACCTCATTAAATGGTTACATTGTGTTCAACAACTAAATTCGGAATTACCTGTTCGATGTACTAGATTTACTATCATGGCAGATCAAGACTTTTTCTCGGAGTCAGCACTCACCACCATTCTTGTTGTAAAAGATATTAAGCGGTCAAAGGATTTCTACATAAAAGTCCTGGGAGCTAGTGTTTTTCGGGAGTATGGTGGAGATTCAGTGGTGCTCAATTTCCTTAACAATTGGATTTTGCTGGTCACCCCGGGGGGACCCACAGAAGACAAACCTGATATTAATTTTGAACCTCCGCAAGACCCCGGATCAGTAAGTCATTCATTTACCATCCGTGTCATTGATTGTGAAGAAGCTTATAAGGTATTGAAAAGAAGGGGGGCCAAATTTGTTACACCGCCAGTTTCTCGTGGATTAGAGACCAGGTGCTTCTTTCGGGATCCGGATGGTCACCTGTTTGAGATCAGTGAACATCGATAACAATATAGTATAAACTAACCGCAACCAACCTCAAAAATATGGAACATCCTCAAGATCACCCTTCCGAGGAATTACGTTTAGAAAAACTTGACAGCTATTCTATTCTCGACACACTCCCGGAAGCAGACTATGACAACCTAACGGCTATCGCCGCCCAAATTTGTGGGACCCCCATTTCACTTGTTTCCCTACTTGATGCTAAACGTCAATGGTTCAAATCTCATCATGGGCTGGAGGCTGAAGAAACCCCCAAGGAATACGCTTTTTGTGCACATGCGATCAATGACCCACAAGATATCTTCATTATTGAAGATGCCAGAAAAGATGCCAGATTTCATGACAACCCATTGGTAATTGATGATCCCAATGTCATCTTCTATGCTGGTGTTCCTTTAAAATCTGAAGAGGGACTGCCAATGGGCACATTATGTGTAATAGACAATAAACCTAAGCAGCTATCACAAGAGCAGCAAAACTCCCTTCGGGCATTAGCTAAACAGGTAATGAATCTTTTCGAACTCAGGCAGGTAAAAGCCAGACTGGAAGCATCACTGACTCAGCTGGACCGGAGAAATAAAGGCCTGGAAAGATTTGCAATGGTAGCAGCGCATGACATTAAGTCTCCATTAAACAACATCTCACAACTGGCTTCACTTTTTATGGAGGATTACAGGGGTAAGTTGGATGCTGATGGGATCGAGATCATTGAAACGTTACAGGGATCATCAGACAGATTGAGAGAGCTTGTGGACGGTCTTCTGGAGTATAGTCGTACCGCCGAAGTGCTCAGGAAGAAAGTAGATGTGATTAAGGTTGCTGAACTTGAACAGCGCCTGATCGAATTGATTGCAGATAAAAAAAGCAAATTGAACTTTATTTCGGATATAAAAGAGATCGTGACCAATAAAACCGCCCTGGACCAAATACTCGTGAACCTTATCACAAACGCCATCAAATACAACGATAAAGAGCAGCCCACTATTGAAGTAAAGATGTCTAACTCGGGGAGTCATTATGAAATCAGTGTCAAAGACAATGGACCTGGGATTCCTGACAAACATCTTGGTAAGATCTTCGAAATATTTCAGGTCATGAAACCTCAGGACCGATTCGGTAAACAGGGAAATGGAATCGGACTGGCCACTGTAAGAAAACTCGTGGAAGAGCTAGGTGGCAAAATCAATGTGCAATCGGAATTAGGAAAATATTCGCAATTCACATTCACCATTGCGAAAGCCATCACATCTTCCTCGGGTTAGTTCATCATACCCAGATGTGTATGCTTGAAGTTATCAGGGTACTTGAGCCCAAAGCCAAACATCCTGTCCATTGCAGCATGACCAAATAGCACAACACCTGCTATTAGCATGGCCAGGGAATCAAAAAAATACCCATAGGCTACCACTGCCAGGGCTATACTTTTAAAATGAAAAAAATTGTACGACCAGGAGCCAATCTTTGGGTTTGCCAGGTAGCCCAGCATCCCAATGTCCGGAGCAAGGAATAAGATGGGCCAAAGCCACCAGGAAATCCCTGCATCGAGATATACCAATACGACAATTGAAGCAATAAATTGGGTAAGCTCCTCGATTTGCAACGATATTTTCATGTGTGGGTAGTTAATTTATTAATAGTCACTTGGGGTTCGCGATAAACATACATCGACCACGTAGTTTAAATTAGGTCTCTTTTGTTTATGCTCATTTCATGTGTCTTGATTTGATTTGTAGTAGAAAATTAAACTTTAACTCTGTAAAAAGAGTAGATACAACAACGATGATATCTAAAATTAACCTAAGCATAATTTTAATTGTAGTGTGCATGCACAGCATTCTGGCTCAATCTATTTTACGAGGCAGGATCATAGATGCAGCCAACCAGGAACCACTGGAATCGTCTATAGTCTCTGCAGGCCCTGCCTTCACCCTGGCCGATGAAAATGGCTCATTCAGCATTGAGGTGGATTCTCTTCCTGTTGACATTACTGTAAATCATTTGGGATACTTCTCGCAGGTGATCAGGGTTTCCTCATCTGATGAACCAATTACAATCCCACTTGGTGTAGCACCCACACAGCTACATGAGGTAATCGTTTCCGCATCCCAACAAAATGAAAGCCTCAAAAATGCTTCAGCCAGCATTGGTGTTATCACCAGGAAGGGGTTGGAGCGTGATGATCAAACCATCATCGCTCCGGCTTTAAACAGGATCCCGGGTGTATACATGCATTCAGGTTCTTTAAACACCAATAGAATTACTATACGGGGTATCGGAGGACGAACACCCTTCGGAACAGATAAGATCAGGGCCTACTTCGACCAGATCCCACTAACTTCGGGAGTTGGTGAAACGACCCTGGAGGACATTGACCTCTCCCTGATCGAAAGAGTGGAAGTGATCAAAGGTCCAAACTCAAGCATATATGGAGCAGGGCTTGGGGGTGTGATCAACCTAAAACCAGTCATTGCAACGTACCAGAAGACCTCCTTGCAGTCCGGACTGGTTGTTGGTAGCTATGGACTGAGCCGATGGGTGAACAAAATTTCATTCGGAGGCAATCACAGCAATTTCAGTCTGGCCCACAGCAAAATGGTCAGTGATGGCTATCGTGATAACAATGAGTTTCAAAGGGAATCGATCGGGCTAGTAGGTAGAGTAAATACCGGGAAATCCGGCCATCTGAGTGTGGTTGGTAACTATATTTATCTAAAGAGCTTTATTCCGAGCTCCATCAACCAGTCATATTATGACAGCATTCCTTCTGCTGCTGCACCTAACTGGGCAGGAGCGCAGGGATTTGAGCAATACGACAAAGTGCTTCTGGGATTGAGTTATACCACCGGTAACAAGGCTGGGTTGAGCAATACCAGTTCGGTATTCGTGAGCTACAGAGATGCCTTTGAGCCCCGACCAAGACCACTGGGCATACTGAAGGAAAACACCGTAGGGACAGGTTTCAGGAATATCGTCAGGTATAGAAGTCAGAGCGCCTTACCCTGGTCTGTCAGCGGCGGAATGGAATATTTCAGAGATACATACAAACAACAGATTTTCGAAAACCTGTATCAGCAGAATACAGGAACTATTTTGGGACTGGATCAAAGTGACTTTATTGAAAACAGGGATTATTACAACCTGTTTGTTCAAACGAATTTTGACCTGTCACCCAAGCTTTCTATTGAGGCCGGGGCCAATTTCAATGAGACAAACTATCAGTTGAAAGACCTGTATGTCCGGGACAGCATAGAGAATAGTGGTGATTACCACTTCGATCCTGTTCTGTCGCCAAGGATAGGAGTTGTATATCACTCCCAAAGCAACAGACACTATTATGGAAATATCAGCCACGGATTCTCTCCTCCCAACCTGGAAGAAACACTCAACCCTGATGGAGCCATCAACCCTGACATTCAGCCGGAGATGGGCTGGAACTATGAGGTTGGTACGCGAGGCTATTTCCTGGATGGCAAATTGCAATATGATGCTAACCTGCATTATATGCTCATCAAAGACCTCATCGTGAGTCGTACCAACAACAATGGAGCGATCACCGGAATCAACGCTGGGAAAACCCGGCACCTGGGTGTTGAACTTACCATGAATTATACCCATGACCTCAATTCAGAATACCAGATGAATTATTTCATAACCGGGGCATTCATGAATTATGAGTTCCTGGAGTTTTTAGATGGGGATGAGGATTACAGCGGCAACGAGCTTACCGGTACTCCAAAAGAAACCGTGAACATGGGTGTCGAGTTGATCTCCAGGAAAGGATTGTATGGAAATATCAATGGGCAATACACCGGAGATATTCCAATCGACGACGGCAACACCCTTTATGCAGATAGCTATTTTGTGGGTCGGGCAAAGGTTGGGTATTTGGTCAACCTGGGCCCTTTTCAGGTTGATTTGCATGCAGGGATCAATAATATTTTTGATGCTAAATATGCTTCGATGCTCCAGATCAATAATGCTTTCGGCAGGTTCTATTATCCCGGTATGCCCAGAAATTATTTCGGTGGAGCCACTGCCAAATGGTCCTTTTAAGTCAGGGGTCTCTGCGGAAAAAAGAAAAATCTCCTTCCGAATAAAGATGTGTCCAACCGGACAGCTCGTGGATCGGGGCTGCCCTTCGTGAATATTCCACAAGGTAGACTGGCTTATCTATTTCTCCGCTCAGGAACCACTCTCTTTCCTGGCCTGCAGTGCTCTGGCCCGGTGTGATCCTGGCGTAGAAGTAATGGGCATAGGTTCTAAACAGTGGATATACATACACATCCTTATTGATCAATGATTGATAAAAGGAAATGACCGGTCGCTGTGAATAGGCCTCAACTTTTGGCACGATGAAAACAGCACTCAGGAAGAGCATAACCCCCAAAGTCAATGCATGAAGAAATAATCCTTTTTGAATTCGATTCTGTTTGATGATATACACAAACACCAGCAATGTAGCA
Source organism: Cyclobacteriaceae bacterium SS2 (assembly GCA_019192515.1). GTDB lineage: Bacteria > Bacteroidota > Bacteroidia > Cytophagales > Cyclobacteriaceae > UBA7330. The sequence continues at coordinate 16,083 of JAHCMM010000295.1, read as the reverse complement.
CCCAGGTAAAAGACTCCAATAAAATATTCAATACCGATCATTGGCACATCCACATTGAGACTCGGATGACTGATGAGCGAGGTTAGCCAGTCTTTCCTAATCAGCAGTACAGCGAGCCCGATGATCAGAATGCTCAACAAAACCCCAACAACGAGATTGAAATACAGGATCCATTTGTCTGGCTTTTGCTTTTGGCTAATACATTCATAAACATATAGGCTTGCTAAAAAGGACAATGGCAGGTAAGCCATAGAAGAGTAATGCACAATTTTGGTCTTGACGATGGTAAACAAGATCATCACTACCCAAAAAAGATATCGCATCCATCGATCAGCCTGCATCGCGGCAACCGGCTTTCTTCCGGAGAGAAGCTTTCTGATGGCAAATACAGAAAAAGGAAAACAACCGATCAATACAACCACAAAATGATAATAAAGAGGCTGCTGATGACCAGCATCTGAAGTGCTGAGCAACCGGATCTGATATTCGATAAAACTCACGATGAACCACGGCCCGTTTTTAATGGTCTCAGGTCCAAACCATAGACTGGATACCAGGAAAGCACTGAGTGCCATCAGCAACACCTGTTGCCAGCTTGCCACACGTTTAAATTTTACGCTGATCCAATACGTCAGAAAAGTCAACAAAATAATGAGCAATCCTACCGGACCTTTAGTCAGAATAGCCAACCCAACAAACACCCCGGCCAATGCTGCATATTTGTTTCTGTTTGCCTCCTGACCAATCACGTTGATAAGATTCCAGATGCTCAGGAAAATAAACAGGTTGAAGATGGGGTCTATAATCCCCGACTTAAAATAGAGATGAGGCAGTAACGCCCCTAGATACAGGATGGACCAAATCATCCCGAACCGGTGGTTATACAGTTCTCGCCCGATATTATAGATCACCAGGAGGGTCACGATACCACAAATGGCATTTGGAAACCGGGCTGCAAATTCATTGATACCAAAAATGTGCATCGACAATGCCTGCAACCAAAAAAAAAGTGGTGGTTTTTCCCAGAATGGGACAAAGTTGATCTGGACACGGGTATAATCCCCCGACACGATCATTTCACGGGCAGACTCAGCAAAATTGATCTCATCCCAATCAAACAAATGCACATATCCGAGCAACGGAATGAAAAATATTACCCCGAGTGCCAGGATCAGGAGTCTGGGATAACTGAATTCTTCCCGAAAGGGATGCTCTAACAGGCTCATTTTATCAGGTTAGCAATTTCCATTTAAATCCAAGTCGATGCAGGAAGTACCTGATGGAAACTCCCATTACTCCCAGCCCGTATTTTATGCTTCGCTGAAGGTTGATGGACGAAGCTTCCTCAAAATATTTGGTAGGACAGGTGACTTCAGCAATGGAATAGCCCTTAGCAAAGATCTGTGCGATCACCTGGTTGTCAAAAATGAAATCGTTTGAGTTTCTTCCATAAGCGATATCCTTCAACACCTTGCTGGAGTAGGCTCGATAACCTGTATGATATTCCGAAAGCTTTTGCCTGCTCAGCTGGTTTTGGAAGAACGTCAGGAAACGGTTGGCAATGTATTTATAAATAGGCATCCCACCTTTCAATGCTCCCATTCCAAGAATTCTGGAGCCAAACACCACCTCATACAGCTCATTACCGATGATAGTTGTCATCGCATAGATCAGCTTGGGGGTATACTGATAATCGGGATGCAACATGATCACAATGTCAGCCCCCAGGCTCAGCGCTTTGTCATAGCACGACTTTTGGTTGCCACCATAGCCCCGGTTTTCTTCATGCCTGATGATGTGCCTGATCCCAAGCTCTTTGGCTTTTTCAGAAGTATCATCTTTGCTGGCGTCATCCACCAGTACCACTTCATCTACTATCTCAAAAGGTATCTCATTGTAGGTGATTTCCAGTGTCTTGGATGCATTGTAGGCAGGTAGCACAACGACTACCTTCTTGTTGTTATACATAGAAAAGGAATGGGTTTCAGTGCAAATATATGGTTTGAGCACTTATTGATTGAGCGAACATTCTGCTAATGACACACGTCATATCTAATAGTGACTAAATGTCATTTCATTAAAAGTGATACTTTCCTAATTTGATCTTACATCAAAAAAGCAGATAGTCATGGAAATCAATACCATTCTTGTCCCTATGGATTTTTCGAAGTGTTCAAAGAACGCATTGAAAGTCGCGACACAGCTTGCAGAAAAATGGAAGTGTCAACTACGCATTATGCATTCCACATTTCTACCATCAGCCACTGTCGGAGTAGGTGATGCCATGGTCCAACCCGTTGCCAGCTCCTATGACAACTATGATGATCCATTTGGTGAATTAGAATCGGAATTCCCGGCTCTAAAAACCATTTCTTATACGACCAAGGAATATCACTCAGTAGTGACTGATGCTATCTATACTGAGATAGAAGGGAATAATGTCGATCTTGTTGTGATGGGAACCAAGGGATCACATGATATCCTGGAGAAACTGATAGGCGGTATCACCACTACAGTGATAGATTTTGCTAAAGCCCCTGTACTGGTGATCCCGGAAAATGTCACAAGTTTTGATGCACTTAAAATAGGTATTGCCGCGGATTTTCACATAATTGAGCCCAGCAGCTTCAATCTAATAAAAAAATTGGCTGACTCCTTCGAATCCGAGGTCCAGGTCTTTAATATCGGTAGTGAAGATGAAAGAATGGATTTTAAACACAGTAAGGCTAAAACCCTACTAGAAAACTACTTCGGAGAACATAAGTTGAGCTATCATCAGGTGGTGGATGAAAAAGCAACCCATGGAATCTTTGAATACATAGACAGTCATAAAATCGACCTGCTGGTGATGTTCCCACGCCATCATAAGTTTTTGGAACGCATGTTTAAAGCCAGTGAAACCAAAAGGGTCGCGTTAAAAATCAAAATCCCCATGCTGGCAGTTCATCAATAAAAGTCTCATCGCCGTTCTAAAAAGCAGAGGGAGCCACCTGAAAAGGGGCTCCCTCTCTATTTTGAATTAATTAGTGCGGGTATGAAATTAATTCATATTAAATATACAATATTTTTCCTATTCAGATTTCATTATGGATCGTTATAATCCGTATAAAAAAGCATAGCATTTCAAAGATAAAATATGTCAAATAACTTTCTGAACAGCTCATTGAAGCTAACACAGCACTATCAGTCATTGGGTAATCGTACGTTTCAGCAACTAGAAGAAGATGATCTTCACTGGGTACCAGGAGACGAAGGAAATAGCATTGCCATCATCGTAAAACACGTCGCTGGTAATATCTTTTCGAGATTTACTAACTTTCTGACAGAAGATGGAGAGAAGCCCTGGCGCAATCGGGATGGTGAATTTGAGGATGACCTGCTTAATAAGGCTGAGTTGATCGCAAAATGGGATGAGGGCTGGGAGCATTTTCGGAGCGAGCTGAAGACATTGAGCGAGTATGATCTGGATAAGACAGTCTATATCAGAAACGAGGGCCACAGCGTGACGGAAGCCATACAAAGGCAACTGACACACTATGCATATCATGTCGGTCAAATTGTGATGATTGGAAAAATGATCAAGGGCGATAGCTGGCAGAGTCTTTCCATTCCTAAAAACCAGTCTGACATTTACAACAAAAAGAAATTTGACCAGGAAAAACAAATCAAACATTTTACAGACAATGAATGAAAAGAATCCCTTAATCGATAAAGTATCTTATATCACATTTGAAAATCAATATGCCAGGGACTTTGCCAGCATCAATTACAAATGGCTGGAGGATTATTTTGATATCGAACCACAGGATCAGGTAGTGCTGGAAAATCCCGTGGGAGAAGTAATTGAAAAGGGAGGACAGATCTTTTTTGCGTTGGTAGATGGAATGGCAGTGGGTACAGTCGCATTGATCCTCAAAGAGCCTGGTACTTTTGAACTGGTAAAAATGGGTGTACTCTCAGAATATAAAGGATTGAAAATCGGGAAGGGTCTGATCCAAAAAGCCATTGATTATGCTCAAAAATCAGGAATGAGAAAAATAGTTCTCGAAACGAACTCCAAATTACTACCTGCTATAGCACTGTACCAAAAAGCCGGTTTCCAAATTGTAGAACCTGATCCCAACACCAAGTATAAACGCTGTGACCTCTGGATGGAATTAAGTCTATAGACTATCCAGCAGTGCTTTCGGCGGGGATTGTTAGCTGAATTCATTCTACACTTATTGGTCACTTATAACAAACTCATGTTAAATTAGTGATATACCATGCACCTTATGAAAAGCTATACCCGATTACACACTGCAATCCTTGCTGTCAGCCTTCTGTGTTTTTCCTGCTCTACTTCAACTGAAAAGGAGGAAGCTTATTACACCGTTGAAGATTACCAGCGTGTCAAAAAAATTGATACGCATGTCCATATCATGACGGAGAATGACTTTTTTATTAAATCAGCCAGGGCAAATAACTTCCAGCTTCTCACCATCGTGGTAGATTCCAGGAATAGCTGGGATTGGGTAAAAGAAAGGTATGCTTTCAGTAAATTTCAGATGGACCAGCATCCTGAGACCGTTCAGTTTGCAACCTCCATATCTGTGGAAGGGTGGGACGATGACGACTGGCTGGAAAGGAGCCTCGCCTGGATGGATTCCAGCTTCGCTGACGGTGCTATCGGGATCAAATTTTGGAAGAATATCGGGATGGTTTACAGAGATAAGAACAGCAACCTGGTGATGCTGGATGACCCCGGATTCGATCCTATATTTAATATGCTCGAGGAAAAGGATATTCCGGTGATCGGACACCTTGGCGAACCACTGAACTGCTGGCTGCCCCTGGATAAGATGACAACAAAAAATGACAGCGGTTACTTCAGCCGACACCCGGAATACCACATGTATAAGCATCCGAACATGCCATCTCATGCTGATCAGATGGCTGCACGGGATAACCGTCTTGCCAAAAACCCAAACCTCCGGTTTATTGGCGCTCATATAGCAAGCCTGGAATACGATGTGGATGAGTTGGCCAAAAGGCTGGACAAATTCCCCAGGATGTCGATAGACCTGGCAGCACGTATGGGGCAGATCTTTTATCAGACCGCCAACGATTACAAAAAAGTCAGGGATTTCTTTATCAAATATCAGGACAGGATCATCTATGCAACTGATCTGGCTGACAACGGGTCTAATACAGAGGAAGCGGTTCACAGATCAAATACGGAAGTCTGGAAAAGAGATTGGAAGTTTTTTGTGACCGATGAAATCATGACCAGCGATCTGGTAGCCCAGGAGTTTAAAGGCCTGAAGCTCCCAAAAGAGGTGGTTGACAAAGTCTTTTATCACAATGCGGTAAAGTGGTTCAAGATTTTTGAGTGAATTGATTTGAGGATGTAAAAGCGCCTAAAGTCACTGAATATTGAGAAAATCAATCGGATGGTTCCTTTTTATTTTCCTGCCACTGGTCTCAATGGCACAAATGGGTCATGATCACAGATTCATTGAAAATAAAGGTCAGTGGGATTCATCAATCCGGTTTAAAACAGCTATTCCTGGTGGTCATCTTGAACTGCACTCCAATAAATTCATTCATAAAATCTCCAATGAACAATCACTTGCTCATCTGCACCAGCTGACGTCCGGCAGGCGTGACCTTGAGGTTGTTTCCGAATCCATCTCATTTCAATTTATTGGCACAAACCCCTCCCCAAAAATATCATTTGAAGGGCCTTCTATAGAAAACTATAACTATTACCTGGGTAAAGACAGGTCCGTGTGGGCTACTGGTGTCAAAGCCTACTCAGCCATAACTTATCATGATCTATATGAAGGTGTAGACCTTGTTTACTACTACGATAAGGGGATCCTCAAATACGACCTCATCATACATCCCGGAGCAGATCCATCCTGCATCAAATATCGCTATGATGGAAATGTCAACCTGAATTTTGAGGACGGATGCATCACCGCACAATCCAGGATCAGTACCATCACAGAAAACCGGCCCATCACATATCAGGTGCAACATGGTCAGAGAATACTGATCCGGTCAGGATATAAGCTTAATAACAATGAGATAAGCTTTGTGTTGGGCGATTATGATCCTACACAACCTGTTGTTATCGATCCCGAACTTATTTTCTCCACCTTTTCCGGATCTGTTTCTGACAATTTTGGTTATACTGCATGCTTCGACGATGAGGGGAGTCTTTACAGCGGGGGTATCGTCTTTGGCAACAACTTTCCCAGTACCAATGGTACCACTTTCTCCGGCGGCACTGACATTGCTATCCTGAAGTACGACTCCACTGGCAGCCAGCTGGAATATGCCACTTTTATCGGGGGGTCCTCTCAGGATACTCCCCACAGCCTGATCGTAAACAATAACAACGAACTCGTCATCCTCGGCACGACCGGATCGGTCAACTATCCCGTGACCCCAAATGCTTATGATACCACCTACAATGGTGGTGAACCATTTTCCATTTTCTTCACCAACCCCTACAACCAGGGATCAGACATTGTCCTGACCAAGCTGGGGCCCACAGGAAACCTGCTTGCCTCCACATTCATCGGAGGATCGGAAAATGATGGTATACTTAAGCTTCTGGACCAGGTAACTCCCGTCAATAACCTAATCCGCAACTATGGTGACTACATGCGGGGAGACGTGATTGTGGATGAGCATGACAATATTTTCGTTGCCTCGAGCACAGAGTCAACGGATTTTCCTGTCACCAGCGCAATTCAAAGTACGTATGGGGGTGGGGTCAGCGATGCAATTGTTTTTTCATTGAGCTCAGACCTGAACACACTCCGATGGAGCTCGTTTCTGGGAGGTGAGAACGAAGATGCAGCCTATTCCATTAAAATAGACACTACAGAAACAGTCTATGTCGCAGGGGGTACACGAAGTCCCAACTACCCTACCACTCCAAATGCTTTACTTCCCAATCATAATGGCAACACAGACGGATTCATTACCAGACTGGACCTGGTTGGTGATAGCATCTTACAAAGTACGTTTCTGGGAACCACCAGCTATGACCAGGCCTATTTTATTGATATTGATGAAACACAAGCCATTTTTGCTTTCGGCCAAACCACCGGTAATTACCCCATTACTCCCGGGATATACAATAACCCTAACAGCAGTCAGTTTATCCATAAGCTGACACGAAACCTGGATTCCACTTTATTTTCTACTGTTTTTGGTGCGGGAAATCCCTCACCAAACATCTCTCCCACTGCCTTCCTGGCCAACGAATGTGGCAACCTTTTCCTGAGTGGATGGGGCGGGGTGACCAATAATTTCGGACCGTATAACAATAGCTACACGTACGGTATGCCCATCACTGAAAATGCGATGTTCCCTACTACCGATGGTTCAGATTTTTACCTGATGGTGCTGTCAGCTGATGGCACTGAACTTCTCTATGCAACCTACTACGGCTCTTCCGGACCCGAAGGGGACCACGTGGATGGGGGAACCAGCCGATTTGACAAAAGAGGCATCATCTACCAGTCTGTTTGTTCATGCAATGGGTCCCAGGATGACTTCCCCACCACCCCGGATGCCTGGTCGTCTGTTAACAGAGGAGTGAATAGCAACGGCACGGAAAGATGTAACAACGCAGCATTTAAGTTCGACCTGGCGTCCCTGAAAGCCCGGTTTATCACCAGCAAGGAAGACAGCACCGACATTGGGTACAACAGTGACTGCATCCCTTTTACAGTACGTTTTACCAATACCAGTTTAGGTGGTGAGGAATACCTCTGGACCATCAATGGAGAAACCAGAGACCAGGAGACTTTTCTTTACACCTTCACTGAAACAGGCACTTATGAAGTCACCCTTACTGTGACCGATAAAAATACCTGCCAGACCATCGACCAGACCAATGGCTTCGTATATGCACATGATGATCAAACCTCTATCATAGAAGATATCACCATCTGCAGAGGCACGCAACAGGTCATTCAGGCATTTGGAGGAGCTTTGTATGAATGGGAGCCAATAACAGGTTTGAGCAACCCAAACATTGGCAACCCGCTTGCTTCACCGGACACCACTACCACTTACAAGGTGTACATTATCACCCCGAATGGATGCGATTTTGAGGAAGAAATGACAGTATATGTGGTGAATGAAACCGTAGAGGATTTTGAAGTCATTCGAACGAAAAGCTGTGATGGGTTACCCGAATATTTGTTTACCAACCACACGGAATCTGATGCTACTTTTCAATGGGACCTGGGTGATGGCACCTTTAGTTCTCAAAGTGAATTTGGGTATCAATACGAAGCCCCAGGGAGCTATGAAGTAAGTCTCACCATCGATACCTTATGTGTGGTAGATAAGACGATTGAACTTTCATTTGAAGAGATCTTTGTGCCAAATGTGTTCACCCCCAACAACGACGGCATCAATGACCTTTTTGTGATCAATACAGACCTGGCCATCGACCTGAAAGTGTTCGATCGAAATGGAAAGTCCCTTTATGAGCAAGACAATTACCAGAACAACTGGGCGGGTGACGATCTTTCCAATGACACTTATTATTATGCTATCACCTTAAGCGATGGAGACGTCTGCAATGGGTGGGTTCAAATCCTGAGGTGATTCCCTAAATGATTACTTAATTTTGGAATAAACCTAATCTAATCATGAGAAATTCAATCCTGGCACTTTTGATACTGGCTGCTGTCCAATGTTCTTCTCCCAAAAAAGAATCGCTTAAGGACACTCCGGAATCCACAACCCAATCAATCTCTTTATTCAATGGCAAAGATCTCACCGGATGGCATGCCGATGTACCAGCACTTGATAATACGGATACCCTACGTTTTCCTTTCATTGTGAGAGACAGTGTGCTGGTTAGCCTGGGTACGCCTGGTGGGCATTTGATCACCGATTCCATCTTCAGCAATTATCGGCTCACTTATCAGTATAGGTTTGTGGGTGAACCGGGTAACTGCGGAGTACTGGTACATGCTTCCACTCCAAGAGCCCTTTATGATATGTTTCCAAAATCTATGGAGGTCCAGATGATGCATGAAAACGCAGGAGATTTTTGGTGTATCGTTACTGATATCACGGTTCCCGACATGGAGACCAGACGCGGACCCAAAGATGAATGGGGCGTCACCGAAGGAATGAAGCGTCGCATCCTGAACCTGACAGATGGCTCAGAAAAGCCTCTCGGTGAATGGAACGATATGATGGTAGAATGTGTGGGTGATTCTGTAAAAGTATGGGTGAATGGAGACCTGGTCAATTATGGTTATGGCTGTACCGCATCCGAGGGACAGATTGCCCTTCAGGCAGAGGGCTCAGAAGTGGAATTCTACAACTTACAACTGACACCTATCACTGCCCTAACCAAATAAATATGGCGAAATACATCGCGATGCTTCGGGGCATCAATGTAAGTGGTCAGAAGCTCATCAAGATGGCTGACTTACGGGAGTCGATGACCCGTTTGGGACTTGAAAATGTGGCAACATATGTTCAAAGTGGCAATATTTTGTTCAACACACAGGAAACGGATCTACGTGTGATTTCTGAAAGGATATCGAGTCAGATCAAAAAAGATTTCACCTTCGATGTACCGTGTATTGTACGATCTGCTGAGTATTTCAAAAAAGTTTTGACAAACAACGATTTCCTGCAACAGGGGAGGGACGAAAAACGTTGCTATGTTACATTCCTGGAAGAGGAGCCTGACCCCATGCATGTCCAAAAAATTGATTCGCAGCAATATGCACCTGAAGAATTCATCATAAAAGGTGATCTGTTGTATTTCTATTCCCCGGATGGATATGGGAAAGCCAAAATGAATAACAACTTTTTTGAACAAAAGCTCAGGGTCAAAGCCACCACCAGGAACTGGAACTCAGTCAATAAACTCTACGAATTAGCAACCCAATGAGAAAATTAGTTCTTTACATCGCTACCAGCATCGATGGCTATATCGCAAGACCGAATGGCAAAGTGGACTGGCTGGAATATCCCGACTTCATGATTGAAGGGGAAGATTTTGGTTATCAGAAATTCATCAAAACCATCGACACCACGATTATGGGCGGAGATACCTATAAAGAAGTTTTAGGGTTTGGTATCCCATGGCCTTATGCGGATAAAAAAAATTATGTCTTCACCCGTTCCAACTATCCGCCTATGGAAACTGTCACATTTGTCGGTGAAAACATTGGTCAGTTTGTAAAAGAATTAAAAGCGCAACCCGGGAAAGATATTTGGTTGATCGGTGGCGGAAAAATCAATTCCATTATGATCGAAGAAAACCTGATTGATGAGATGATCATTTCGGTGATGCCCATCACAATCGGTGAAGGTATCCCGATGTTCTCCCGGGTATCCCATGAGCAAAAGTTTCATCTTAAGGATCATAAAGTTTATAAGACGGGCGTGACTCAATGGCATTATGCCAGATAAACCTGAAGATTTTTTTATGGAATATTGACCGATGTGCATCTCAAAGAGAAAAACACAACTAAAAAATGAATAAGTATATTTTAATCATCGCATTAGTCATCGGATTTTCATCATATGCCCAAAAACCAGGCGAGGTAAATCTGAACACATCCATTCAGGAAGCCAAGGTCTTTAGCCAGGGTGCACAGCTCACACGAACAGGAAAGACAACACTCACTTCAGGACGAAGTGTCCTTGTGATCAAATCCTTATCACCATTTATTGATCAAAACAGTATCCAGGTAAATGGAAAAGGTGATTTCACGATCCTGTCTGTCAATCACAGACTGGATTATCTTGCTGAGCAGGTGAAAAACGAACAGGTAGACAGCCTGCAACAGATTGTGAACAAACTCAGCAAGGAGATCGATACTGAGACCTCGTTTGTGGCTGTGATGGATGCCAAGAAGAAGCTCCTGGAGGAAAACCAGAAGCTAGGTGGAACGAATTCCGGGATCTCTTATGATCAACTGACCAAAATCGTTGACTACTACATGGAAGAGATGATGAGTATTGAAAAGAGTAAGATCAACTCAAAGATCAAGCTGGAGGAGCTGAAAAAAGAACGTACCAGGATCCAAAACCAGATCAACCAGATCAACAGGGGGAATGAATTACCTTCCAGTGAGATTGTTGTTAATGTGGAATCCAGGAGTGGAACCCGGGCTGAGCTGGAAGTGAGCTATTTCACCCAAAATGCCGGCTGGTTTCCAAAGTACGACATCCGTGTGAAAGACATCTCCTCTCCTATTCAGTTGGAATACAAAGCAGAGGTCTATCAAAATACCCGTGAAGACTGGAAAAATGTGAAGCTGGTTCTTAGCAATGGCAATCCCAACAAAAGCGGTATCGCACCTGAGTTGTACACCTGGTACCTCAATTTCTACCAGCCGGAGCCCAGACCGGTACCATATGCTAAGTCAATGGGCGCCGTTTCACGATCAGCCAGCGAGCCTGTTATGCTTGAGGAATCAATCGTCATGGATCTCGAAGCTGAGCTTGTTGATTCAGCAACCCCAACTGTAAACATTTCTCAAAACCAAACTACGGTGGAAATCGAAGTGAAGGAAAAATATTCCATCGATTCCAATGGAGAGCAACTTACCGTAAGCCTGGAGCAATATGACATCAATTCTATTTATGAGTACTATGCAGTTCCCAAGTTGGACAACGAAGCCTTCCTACTGGCTAAAATCATTGACTGGGAGAAATACAGCCTGTTGCCAGGCCAGGCCAATCTGTTCCTGGAAGGCACCTATGTTGGTAAATCATTTTTAGATACTTACTCAGTATCCGATACACTGGAGATCTCCCTGGGCAGGGATCCGGGAATTGCCATCGAGCGAACCAAGATTGACTTGTATACCAAGTCCAGCTTCATCGGATCCAATAAAGTGGAAAGTCGGGGATTTAAGATCTCGATCAGGAATCCAAAATCTTCTGCGATCAACCTCACACTCCATGACCAGATCCCGGTATCCACCCGGGATGATATCACGGTCACTCCTCAGGAGATCAGTGGTGGCAAACTCAATAAGACCACCGGTGAGATCACCTGGAACCTGACTATCAAGCCCGGTGAACAAAGGACTTTGGAGATGCGGTATGAAGTAAAGTATCCGAAGAAGGAGAGGATCATTCTGGAGTAGTTTCGAATAAAAACAGTTTAAAACACCAAAGTTCAAGTAATGGGATTTAAGTGAGTTGTCCTGATATGAACTGAAAGGAATCCCCCTTGCCTCCTTTGTGAAAGGTCTTTGCTTGATGAAAGGACTTTTGTAAAGGGGGATTTCTACTGCAAGATTATTTCACTAAGCTTTTTGACATACTTAGATATAAGTATCCTTAATAAATATCGAGTATAGGAGAATGCCCCCTTTAAAAAGGGGGCCAGGGGAGGGCCAGGGGGATTAAAGAATAAATTGTCGACCAATTTATCCTTTCCTTAGGTTCCAGAAGACCATTCCTCAAAGCCCACTTTCAAACCTTTCCAGCTGCAGCTGGTAGTGTAGCAGGTCTTCGTCTTCAGCCATCTCTGCCAATCTCACTGCTTTCTTTTCCCACCTGATAGCTGACTTTACATCGCCCAGTTTGTAGATCAGGGAAGCGTAGGTATCGATCAATGAGGGGTCATCATATTGTTTGATCAAAGGTTCCAACCAGCCCTTAGCTGTTTTTAGCTGCTCTGCATCCTCTGAGAAGACATAGATTTTCCAAGCAAATTCATTCAATTGCAAAGGATCTTCAACCCCTTGCTGGGAGACCACCAGGATGGCGCTCTTGCAATACAAATCCCAGTCCTCCTTCTCCTCTGCATATTGCAGGTTGACCATGGCTTCCAGTTCATCTTTCTGGCCAAATTCCAGTGGCTGGATGATACTTTTGAGTGCCTGTATGGCAAACAGCCTGATGTCTTCTCCCTCATAGATCTGGGTAAACTGGCTTAGCAGCACATCATAAATCTTCTGATCCACTGTATCCTTACCAAAATTCATTACATACAGATCCTTGTACTTCATGAGGTATTGAAAATACGGACTGTATGGATCATCTACATTAAGACTGATCATCGTCCAGGCGGCTTTGGAAGTCCACTGACTTTGATTGAGTTCACTGAAAAAATGATCTACCCAGGCCGTTTGATCCAGACATGCATCACTAAGCGTAGCAGACATGTTGGCCAGAAATTCCGAATCCCGATTGCCCTCATCATACTTCTTCTGAAGCCCGGCCAATCGAGTTTCAGGGTCGAGTGCTCGTTGTCCCAAATCGATCAGGGCTGCTGACTCCATAGCTCCGCATCCGCGATGGACCACCACTCCATCTCCATTGATAAAAAGTAATGTGGGATATAGATAGACCTGGTATCGCTCGGCCAGTTCCGATCCCGGAAAAGCCTCCATATCAATACTCAGGTTAATAAAGTTCTTGTTGTAATATTCCCCTACCTCGGTATCCGAAAAGGTATATTCGTCCATCAACTTGCAGGGTTGGCTCCATTGGGCCATGCCATTGAGGAAGATCAGCTTGTTTTCAGATTTTGCTTTCTTCAAAGCTTCTGACCACTCCAGGTCCTGGAATTGCATCCCTCCTTTTTGGGCATCTGCCTGGTACCCAATCAGCATAAACACACAAATACTGTAGATCAGCCTCATCAACCTGAAATTTTTGGTTTGAATTTATACAAATCTATGCTTAAGCTTTCAAAAACGATCAAAATTGTAACTTAGCGTGTGATGAAGACTTTAACATTGGTTCTGTCTTTGATTTTAGGGCATGGAATAGCATCTGCCCAATCTCCTCCGCACCAGGAAGAGATCCTGGAATGGCAAAAAGAGATGGAGGAACAACTCCTTGATAAGGAAAAATCTCCACTTGGGAAAAAGGAGCTCAAACAGTTTGATGGCCTTGACTACTACCCTATCGATTCCAGCTATCGGGTAAAGGCAAGGTTTGTGCGCACTCCCAACGAACTGCCGTTCAACATGCCTACCACAACAGAGCGGCTTCCGATTTATGTGAAATACGGGGAAGCAATTTTTACTTTGGATGGCAGGGAATTTACCCTTCCCCTTTATCAAAGTCAGACACTATTGAATGTAGATGCAGCGGAAGACTACCTTTTTTTACCGTTTACAGACAAGACCAATGCCCTGGAAACCTATGGTGGTGGGAGATACCTGGACCTGAGCATCCCTGAGGGCGACTACATCATCATTGATTTTAACAAGGCTTATAACCCGTATTGCGCATACAATGAAAGGTATTCCTGCCCGATACCTCCAAAAGTCAACAGGCTGGATATCGAGATCAGGGCGGGTGTAAAAGACTGGAAAGGACATAAATAAATAAACAACTATGGCTAAATGGAAATTTGGAATTGTAGGGTCAGGAATGATCGCTGACTTTCACGCACGAGCAATCAACGAGATACCGGATACAGAAATCATTGGTTTTTGTGATGGAGGATCTGGGAAAGCTAAAATCCTGGCAGAAAAATATGGGACCAAAGCTTTCACGGGATATGAAAACCTCCTCAATGAACCGGGCATCAACATCGTCACCATTGCTACGCCTAGCGGACTTCATATGGAGCCAGGTGTGCTGGCAGCCCAAAAAGGGATCCATGTCCTGTGTGAAAAACCTATCGAGATCACCCCATCGCGAGTGGATAAGATGATTGCTGCGCATAAAGAATCGGGCACTTTCCTGGGAGGAATATTTAATTACCGCTTTACTCCTGTGATCCGGGAGATCAAGCAGGCACTCAGCGAAGGAAGGCTCGGTCATATCACGTATGCAGGTATCTATGTACCCTGGTGGCGGGATGAAAAATATTATGCCGGCAGCTGGAAAGGCACCAAAAAACTGGACGGTGGCGGAGCGCTTATGAACCAATCCATCCATATGATAGACCTGCTACAGCATATCATGGGACCAGTCACCTCCCTGGCCGCCTTCACCGATCATCTGCATCACGACATCGAGGCGGAGGACACCGGGGTGGCCATTGTAAAGTTCAAAAACGGAGCCCTGGGCCACATCTATGGCACCACCGCATCTTTCCCGGGACAATTCAGAAAAATGGAGATCACCGGGAGTGAGGGTACCATACACCTGGTAGAAGACAGCATTACGGTATGGGATTTTAAAACCTCAAAGCCTGAAGATGCCGAAATACTCAAAAAATATGGTGAAACACAAGAAGGAGGCGGAGTAGCCGATCCTGCTGCCATGACTCATCATAATCACAGGAAGAATATTGCTTCTTTCCTGGACGCAATCGAGCACAATCAACCATTTGATATTGACGGTACAGAATCCCGCAAAGCTGTTGAAATCATTTGTGCGATCTATGAGTCACAGGAAAAGCAAAAGGTCATAAATCTTTAGCCATGATATAAAAGGAAGGGTCCTGAAAGTATGCTGAGATTTATCAAAAAGTTTAAGAAATCTTGATTAAAGTAATCTTTTTGGCTAATCTTTATAGTAAGTTCAAAAAAACTAACCCAACCCAATGAAGCTTAAAATTTTTATGTGGCTCGCCCTGGTGAGTCTCCTTCTGGCTATTATCACTTATTTTTCCAACCTCACTACACTTACCGGACCCTTTGTCATTGGCTTTTTTGTGCTTCTGGCCTTAAGTGCTCCAGGCATAAAACAGATCAAGGGATTCGCTTTTGCCTTATGGATCTTTTCTTCCGTTTCTGCAGCAATGTTTTACCCTGGCGTTTTCCAGAGCTGGGGCACCTTCGATCTAAAGGTGTTGATTGTTCCTTTGCTGCAAATCATCATGTTTGGCATGGGTTCGCAGATGAGTATCAAAGATTTTCAGGGGGTGATCAAGATGCCCAAGGGAGTTATTGTAGGGATCCTGTGCCAGTTTACGATCATGCCAATTATCGGAATCACCATTGCCACCACTTTTGGATTTCCTCCGGAAATCGCTGCGGGTATAGTACTGGTTGGTTCTTCCCCAAGCGGATTAGCCTCCAATGTGATGGCTTTCCTGTCCAAGGCCAACCTGGCATTGTCCGTTACTCTGACGGCGGTAGCAACATTGCTTGCACCCATCATGACACCCCTGTTGAT